>PBEQ01000001.1 GCA_002719695.1 bacterium
TTTGGCGAGCTTATGTGTTATAAAAAGATCGTTGGAGCCTTCTTCATCGTATCAGCAGTATCTAAAAGAATATATGCCACAACTATCTAAGCAACCACTTTTTATTTTTGGAAAAAAGCCTATTAATATATCATCAACAGTTATAAGAAAAAAAATGTCTCAAAAATCATCACTCAAGCATTTAGTACCAAGATGTATTCTAAACGATATTAATCCCGTTAAACAAAATAAAAAGATCACTATTATTGGTGTTACTGGTAAGGTTGGTGTTGGGAAGACCTTCTTAGTGGATAAGTTAACGCTTGATAATAAGCTGTATGATGTCATTGATTTAGATAAAGTTGGCCATTATGTTTTAACTAAAGCAAGTGTAATTAACTCATTAACTAAAGCGTTTGGAAATAAAATTTTAGATAAGAATAATAAAATAGATCGTAAAAAATTAGGAGAGATAGTATTTAGTAATAAGGATGATTTAATAACATTAAATCAAGTAAGTCATCCTTTAATAAAAACACATGTAGAAAAACGTATTAAGACCTCACAAAAATCAAGCGTGCTGATAGTAGGATCTTTAATAGAAGACATTGGATTAAGTAAAAACTGTCATTATATCATTGCTATTTTAGCAAATCATTCTCGACGAACATCATTGCTTGGAAGAAAAAAGAAGATTGAATTATATCAAAAATCAGACACCTATTACAAAGCAATGGCTACCCATAATATTACAAATACATTTTCGAAAGATATGGTTGAAAAATTTTCAATTTTAGTTCAAAATCTGATAAGTAAATTCAAAGATCTATAAGGATGTCAGAATGGGGGTACTAACCCAAGCATTAACATATATCAATTCAGAAAATAACAAGGTTTGGTTTGACCAAGCAGAAAATGCTTATAAAAAAAATGATATAGAAAGTTGTATTGCAATTTTATCAAAAGCTTGTGAAGTATATAAAGAAGAATTAATTAAAAAGCCTCATAGCAGTTCAAATCGTCAAGAAATTAAATTAATATGGGATTTTTTACAAGATAAAGTTAAACAATCATTACGATACTCAGATAACAACCATGAAAAGCGTTTAACAGGAAGAACAAATCCGTTAACAAGTATGAAGGCATATGTTCTTGATAGCTTTGTTGAGACAGAATGGAAAAAACAATGTATTGGAAAGTTTGGAGGCCCAAAAAAATCATCATTAAGTTGGAAAGAAGCTTATTTAAAAAGTGAGGCTGAATTAGAAACATTTAATTCAGTAGACGAAAAGTTATTATGGGCCGTAGAAAAGGGGCATATAAATTATGTGAAATTTTTGTTATCTCAACATGAGGATATTAATCTTAGTAAATTATGTTTTGAGAACAAGGTATCCATACTTTCAAAAGCAATATCAAAAAATTTTTCCAAGCTTGCAATGTTTTTATTAGATGAAGATATGAAATTAAATCAATCTGACAGGTTTGGTTGGACAGCTTTACACCATGCTGTAGCTATTGGTAATTTAGATGTTATTAAACAGCTTTTAGATAAAAAAGTTTCTTTAAATATTCGAAATAAAAAAGGGCATACTCCACTACATGTAGCTATTATGAAAAGTAGAAGTGATATTGTTAAAATATTATTGTTAGAAGGCGCTAAAATAAATTACAAGGATAAACAAGGTGTACCGCCTGTTTATTATGCACTTATGACAAAAGATTTACATTTGATTGAAACGTTGATTGAAAATGGTGCTGATTTAAAAGGGAAAGATTCTTTTGGCAGAACGCTAATCCATATAAGTTCAATGCTAGGGTATGCTTCTATTATTAAGGATTTATTAAGTTATAACATACCAATTGATGCAAAAGATGCATTTGGAAGAACCGCTTTGCATTATGCTGCTCAGTATAATTACTCTAACTGCTTGGACATATTATTAAAAGCCAATGCGAAAGTATCCTTAAAAGATAATTTTAATGATACACCACTGCTAGTTGCTGCTTCTTCAGAAAATAAAGCGGGCACAGCAATGTTATATGAATATAATCGTATTTGATTCTTATTGTTCTTAAAAAATCAGTCAAACGTGATCCATACTGGCTATTTAGTTTAAGCTGCAAGTTATTAGCTCTGTCGCGAAATGCCTAATCTTCACAATTTTCACCTTCGTTATGTAGCTCCGCTACACCGCCTCAGGCGATAAATTGCAAATCTTAAACCTTTAGCGACATCGCATCGAATTTTTCTATTTTGCGACAGTCCCTTATTAGCTATTTTTGGATAATAAGTTTTTAAAAAACAAAATAATGTTTGAAATATTAATTTTTATATAATGAGGCAATAATTTTTTCAGCTAAAATTTCGTTAATCGTCACTTTTATTGTAACTTCTTCGTCATAAGATACCGATTCAACATTACCAAATTGATGAAACAAATTAATAATATCCATTCGTTTATAAGGAATAAAAAACGTTAATGTTTTTTTAAATGGAGCAAGCAAATCTTCTAAGGCAGATTCAAAAGAATCTAATGTAGTGTCATATTTTGTAGATATGCAAATATGAGGTTGGTAAATAGCAATTTTATTTTTGATGGTATTAGGATTTTTTACACAATCCCATTTATTAAAAATATATAAAATTGGTTTTTGAGATGCCTGAAGATCACTAATAATCTGTGTCGAAGTCTGAATAAACTCATCAAAACAAGGATGCGAAACATCTACAACATGTAATAAAAAGTCAGCATCAGTTACTTCTTCAAGTGTAGAGTAAAAGGCCTTAACGAGTAATGTCGGTAATTTTTGGATAAACCCTACAGTATCTGTTAGAATAATTTGTTCAGATTGTTTAAGGTTTAATTTTCTAGATGTAGGATCAAGCGTAGCAAATAATTTGTTTTCAGCTAAAACAGCAGACTTTGTTAAACGATTCATTAATGTTGATTTTCCCGCATTGGTATAACCTACTAAGGCACCTTTAATAGTAGGTAATTGACGACGTTTAGAACGTCTTAAATCTCTATCTTTTTGTATTTTTTTTAATTTCGTTTTAATGTAGTTAACTTTTGTCGATAATTGCCGTTTATCAACTTCGAGCTGTGTTTCTCCTGGCCCTCGTGTTCCTATACCACCACCCAATCGAGATAAGTGAGTCCAGAGTCTTGTAAGTCTTGGTAACAAGTAACTTAATTGAGCTAACTCAACTTGTAGTTTAGCCTCATAGGTTTGAGCTCGTTGAGCAAAAATATCCAGAATGAGTGCTGTTCTATCAATCACTTTTACATTAAAAGACTCTTCTAAAAATTTAGATTGAGCAGGGGTTAACTCATCATCAATTAGGACACATTGAATATTATTAATAGGAATAAGCATTTTTATTTCATCAACTTTGCCTTTTCCTAAATAAGTACCTCTTACAGGTTGTTTTTGTTTTTGAGAAAAAATTGAAACCACTTCTATTCCTGCCGTATGAGCAAGATCCTTTAATTCGTTTAACGAATCTTTTGTAGCTAACGTTTTGTTGTGGTAGTTTGAATCTATACCTACGACAAAAGCTTTTATAGGATGTGTGTTCTCATGCTTCATAAAAATGATTTAAGTTTTTCATGCTGAGGATATTTTTTTATGTGACTCGTAATAAATGGCTTAATTTTATGATTTTGGTGTGTATCATTCAGTAACTTAATATAACGATTATAAAACACGATATCTGGTGGATTTGATTCAAATTGTGGTAATGTAAAATATAAATCTAAATAGGATAAGCTAAGAAAAAATTTGTTTTGCTTTTGATAAAATAAACTTATCATTTCAAGTGTTTTATCTTCTTTTGAATAAAATAACTCATAGACTTTAATATATTGTTCTGCTTTTTCAAATTCTTCTAAAAGCATATATGTTTGAACAATAACAGCATCAATATATTTAAAATCTTTATTTAATGATTTTGCTTTTAAGTAACTATTTAAAGCATATTTAAATTTACTAAAGGATGAATAAATATGAGCTAAATTAAAATGTGCATCTGCAATACTATCATCAATACGAATTGCTTTTTGATAATAATAAAATGCTTCAGAAAAGCGTTTGTTTCGCTGCAAGATATTAGCATAATTTAAAATGAAGATTGGATTTTCATAATCACTGAGTAATGCTTGTCGCGCATGAAAGGTTGATTTTTGAACTAGTGATGGATTTTTTTTATGAAAAAATAACTTAAGATATAATGCTGAAAGTCTAGCATGATACCAGGGATTAATCGTATCAATAATCTGCATATAAGACATTATTGAAATAGCTTTTTCTAAGAAAAATATTTTTTCAGTTTTATTTTTAGTATTATCACTGTAGTAATCTAAACTTTTAATATATTCAGATGCATAATGAGACTCATATGGAAAAAAACGAATCGCTTTTTCATATTCATGAAAAGAATATTTAAATCGATTAATATATTTATGATTTTGAATTTTACCTTGTTCGGCTAGAAAAAATCCTTTGCGGTAACTTACTTCTGAAATAAAAGGAAAAAAACTAATGATAGCCATCGTTATCGCTAAAAAAGCATACGTACCTATAATAAGGTAACTTTTTTTAGAAAGATTTAGATCCGTTTTTGAGCGTTTAAATCGTATCATGAGCTAGCATATTCATCGTTAACAAAACTTAATCCAATTCCAAGTAAAAAGTAAAATAAAAATAAGGTTGCGACTACACCAAAATTAAATAAGACTTGTACTAAATAAATACTAGGAGCAACAATAATTCCAGCTAGAATATAGCGTTTTTTGGTATGAGCATATTTTATAAATAATTTAATCATTATTAAATACCAAGCTCCATATAGAAAAATATACTTGATAATGAAGCCAATAATACCATTGGTTGATAGCGTGTTTAAATATTCATTATGTAATCTATCGGGTGTAAAGTTATGCCCTCCTTCATGAATACCATATTTAGGATGACGATACATAGGATATAGGTGTCGAATAGTATCTGGCCCTGATCCAAACAAAGGGTTATCAAGTACCCATGCTGGAACAGATAACCACATAAACAAACGTGCTTTATTATTTGAAAGATTGTTCATTCTACCTTCGATTGTTTTCGCAACAAGAAGACTATCTTCTTGAGATTGAGATAACTGATAAGGATTTGTTATCGTAGTATTAATTTGGATAACAATACCCATAATAATAAAAAAGCTTAACACAGTAACTAGCGTTAGCTTTGATAACGTTTTAGTTGCTATATATAAAAGACTTATAATAAGTAAAAATATAAGTATATAATTTATCAAATGAGGTAGAAGAGTAAGATTAAAAAGAAAATCTAAAGAACTTTTTTTCAAAACAAGAGTAAGAGGAATAATAACTAGGGTTAATTTTAAAACTAAAAAAGAACAAATATAAAATTGATCTGTCTGATCAACGGTTGGTTTTAAAATGTATATATACAATATACTAACTAGAGTAAGGTATAAAAAAATATGACCAATAAACGATGTATAAAAGAGTAAATTTAATAAAATAAATAAACATAAACAATTTTTAAAAAAGTTTACTGGAATATAGCGCTGCAACAAAAAACATAAACCAACAATATAAAGACAAACAATCATTATTTGTGAATTGAAAAATGGAATTGCTAAAAAAGGTATGATTAAGCTAGTAAATAATATAAATGAGCTTAGAAGGGATTTAATTTCTTTTTTAGAGGGTATTAGGATGCCTGTGGATGAATAATAAAGTAACCAAAAGCTAACAAACCCAACTATCAAAGCAAGAACTGTAGGATAAAATCCAAAAAGGTGCACTTTAAAAATAAGAAAAATATGAGTTATGCTAGATCCAAAAAATAATGTTATCCATCTAGAAAGAGACATTGTTGATTTATTAGTTTGTAAGATAAGTTGGTAAAAGAAACTAATACATATGACATAAGCTATGATAGTTGCACGAGAAAATGATAAAAGCATTGCATAAAAAACAAGTAATGTTGCTACATTACATAATCGAAATAAAAATAACCTGCGATTATGGATAGCTCTTAAACAATATAAGGCCACAGCACCAAACGCTAATAATGTAACCTCATAATTTGATAACAAGAAATAATTAAATAGTGATAAACAAAAAAAGGAAAGGATTAATAACGCACTGTAAAAAATAGCTGTTTTTTTTGGAATTAAATCATAGTAAGTATAAAGAATAAATGAGATTGCCAGAAAAAAAGTAGTAAATTGCAAAAAAGACGACACAGAGAAAGCCGATAAGAGATTTAGAATAATCGCTGAAATAATACTATAGCCTAGTGTAAAACCAAAATAAAAATAGTGAGTCTGAGGTTTTATTAAATCAGATGACGTTGCTTTAAGGGTAGTAAGAAGGTAATGAGATAATGAAAGACCAAGAGGAACTGTCATCGCAACATAGGCACAAAAATGAACAGGATTATTAATACACGCAAAGACTCTCATTGTTGGGTCAGCACTCCAATTCATAAAATCTAAACCCAAACTTTGGATTACCCCATAAAAAGCAGAAACTGCTGTTGAAAATAAACAAATACAAAAAATAATGATACGGTATCTCGTATTATCAATTAATTTTGCTGTCATAATAAATAACACAATATAGTTTAAGATTGTCATCAAGCCTTCCCAGCGATCATAGGCCCCAATGAGAGAAATAAAAATATTACGAGAAATAATAATTGATATAAGATTTGTAGCAATCCAAAATAAAATAGGAATTTCTAAACCAATTCGTCTCCATCTAAAGCCAAATAATTCATAAGATTGCTCTTTGGGAGGCTCTAAATTATTATCCTTTAAAATACACGATTTGAGTAACCAAGCTCCGCATAAAATTAAAATAATAATTCTTAAAAAAAGTAACTTGTTTACCTCAAAAACAGATCGGGTAATGGATGAAAAAATCAAAGGAATTCCCATACTAAGTGCTAAAAAACAAATTAAATAAAATCGTTTAAACGTTTTTGAAATAGATTGTATTTGATGGGACATTTTTTGAAATTAGTATATCATGATTGTGTTAGTAATTGAAAATATTGAGTAGCAATAGAGTCTAAGTTATAATGATTTTTTACTGCCTTCTTTGCTTGTTTTGAGTAATGATTACATCGTTCTGGATTGTTTTTTAGCGTTAAAATAGCATCAACAAGTTGCTTAGGGTTATCTGGAGGAGAAACTAAGCCACAGTCATTTTCTCTAAAAATCATGGCTATTTCTGAATGATGATCACAGCAGGCTATACTTGGAATCCCTGCGCTTAAAAGACCAAAGGCCTTTGAAGGGACAGATAATCCTGTGTTTTTAGGTAATAAGCCTAATAAACCACAGTTAAAGCTAGCTAATAAATTTGGTAATTCCTGACGTTTTACATAGGTATGAAAATAGCAGTTAGTTAACTGATGTGTTTGAGAAAATTGAATAGCATAGTCTTTCTTTGCACCTTCTCCAACAAAAACAAATGCTATATTTGATTCATTCTGTAATTGTAAAATAGCTTCCATGATAGTTTCAATCGGATGAAATGAAGCCATGTTTCCAGCATAACCTACGATAAACGATTGATTTAAGTTCCATTGCTTTCTAAAAAAAGATACATCATCAGGCGATTCTAACATAGCATCATCTGACCACATTGGAATATAAACACTTTCTTTTTGAGTATCCTTAAAGTGAAAATCGATTAATTGTTTCATACAGCGACCAATAACAATAACCTGTGTAGCAAGTTGATAAGTGGCTTTGTTTTGAGAGGTTAACCACCGAGAAAACCAATGTGATTGAGATAATAAGTTAGCTACGATTAACGTTTCTGGATAAACATCAAAGACAACCACATGGTAGCGAAATTTTTTGATTGGATACATTATTTTAAATAATATTGGTAAAAAAGGAGGATTGGTAAAAACTAAGATAGTTGCGTTGTTAGGGATCCAAAATAACTGCCAAAAGCATGACAAACCAAATGTTAAATGATTACAAAGTTTTCCTAAAAATGATAATTTTTTAAACTGAGTTGACCATAAGCGATTAATGGTTATCGATTGGTAGCGAATTTGCTTTTTAAGTCGTTCACGAGAGGTGATGGTTGGTTGTGAACAAAAAACAGTTACGTTCATACCTATTTTAGACAACGCTTCACAAAGTTGTGTAACCGTTTGCCCAGATGAAATTAACTCTGGATAAAATAGCTGACAAAATACATAAACAGATCGAGCCATAAATAAATTAGGCGTTTAATTGAGAGTTAATCCATTGATAGGTAAGTTTGATACCCGCTTCTAAAGAGAACTGAGGTGCCCAGCCTAAATCGTTTAGGATTAAGTCATTATCACTATTTCTTCCACGAACTCCCAAAGGGCCATCAATATGATTAATTTGAATGGTTTTATTAGCCGCTTTTGCTGCCATAGCAACCAGTTGATTAATGCTAACCATTTCATCAGAACCAATATTATAAGGACCTAAATAATCATGATTCATTAACGTAAGAATACCTTCGATACACGCATCGATATATAAAAAACTACGAGTTTGATTTCCATCACCCCACACATCAATAGTTCCACCATCATTGACTTCTGCAATTTTACGACATATTGCCGCTGGAGCTTTTTCTTTTCCACCTTGCCAAGTACCTAAGGGACCATAAATATTATGAAAACGAGCAATTCGAACTTGGATATGATGATTACGATAATAGGATAAATAGAGTCTTTCACTAAATAGCTTTTCCCAGCCATATTCACTGTCAGGTGCTGCTGGATAGGCGCTATCTTCAGAACATTTTGGATTATTAGGATCCAGCTGATTATATTCTGGATAAATACAAGCACTTGAAGAATAAAATACTTTTTTTACCTTAGCTTTAGTCGCTTCATCAATGATATTTAGATTAATCATGGCAGAATTATGCATAACATTGGCATCATGTTCACCTGTAAAAATATAGCCAGCACCACCCATATCAGCTGCAAGTTGATAAATTTCATCAACAACGTCACCTTGATTAATAGCCAGTTGTGTCACCTCAAGCAACCTTAAGTCACCAATAATAAACTCATCAGCTTGAGATGGCTCAAATTCAGGATGTTTTAAATCAATACCTCTAACCCAATACCCTAGTGATTTAAGTTTTGAAACTAAGTGATGCCCAATAAACCCTCCAGCTCCACAAACCAATGCCCGTTTCATATCCAATCTCCTTTTTACTAATTAAAGTATTACTAAAACACTATTGTGTCATCTTCAATTACTTAGTTCAATAAGAGATGCTAAAAGACTACAGCTTGCTTAAACAAAATATCTGTTACACTATTACTTATGATTAAACAAAAAAAAGCAGTTTTTTTAGATCGTGATGGCGTCATTAATATTGATTCAGGATACATTAAAAAACCTGAGGAATTAAAAATCTATCCATTTGCAGCTAAGGCAATTAAACAGTTAAATAATGCAGGGTTTTTGGTAGTTGTTGTTACAAATCAATCTGTTATTGCAAGGAATCTATGTGCTGAATCGATGCTCTCATTGATCCATAAAAAGCTAGAAACAGATTTAGCAACAAATGACGCTGTTATTGATGCTATTTATTTTTGTCCACATCACCCTAATATTCCAATGAGTAAATCCAATCATAAATTTGTAAAAGAGTGTGAGTGCCGTAAACCAAAACCAGGAATGATTTTTCAAGCAAAAGCAGACTATGATATTGATTTATCGCAATCATTTATTATTGGAGATTCTGAACGAGATATACAATGTGGAAAAAACGCTGGCTTAGTAACAATAGGCGTTAAAACCGGTAATTCGGTTCAAGGAAGCGTAAAGCCAGATGTGATTAAACAAGATTTATTAGCCGCTGTTGACTATATTTTACAAATAAAAAGTGAATCATGACTGATTTTATGAATAAGCATTTAACTAGCACGATAAAAAAACATAAATCGTTATGGCTATTCTGCCTAGTTTATCTCGGTATCTTTTTTTTGAAATTAGATTCAATTCCAATGATTGCAATGGATGAAGGTTGGAATGCATTTTATGCCTATGATACGTTTGGGAGTAACCCTTATGATTTAAGTTCTACAATTCAATATCAATTATTTTTTTTATATTATTTTTTTCTATCAATTTGGATGAAATGGTTTGGAATATCATTAATAGCAGTGCGTTCATTAGCTGTTGTTATAGGGCTTGTAGGATTGATAGGTTTCTATAAATGTTTGTCTAGATTAACAACCCATAAAGGGATTGTTATATTAGGGATGACTCTCTTTACAATGACAAATATTGTGGTCGTAACATTTCGATGGGGACGCCCAGAAGGTATGGTCTTAGTGTTATTAATTTGGGCATTATTTTTTTTAATAAAGGCTATTCAATTAAATAACGAAACACAACTAATAGGTGTTGGTTTATTTATGGGGTCACCCATCCTTATTCAGGAATAATGATCATTGCGTTTTTAGCAATGGCTTGGAGACTTCCTTTAAAACCGATCCAGGCCTATAGATCATTTGTTTTAGGAGGAGGGATTATTGCTTTTTTTATTTTAATGAAGGCTATATTTTGGGATTTAGAGTACGTTAAAACATATTTTTTTAATCATATTTCAGAACGGCTTATAGTAGCAAATTCTGAAAAAAGTATTTTAGAAAATGTAAGTTATTTTTTAGAATCAACCCATAAATGACAATATCCGCATTATGATAAAGGGTTATCTTGTAAACCCGCTAGGTCATTATAAATCACGGTGATGATATTTAATAAATTAGTTTGTATCATGCTGGATATTTTGATTTTTATAAATGCTAATGATGCCATAAGGATAATAATTTTTCGAATAAATCAGTTTGAAGGGTAGATGATTAAACGAAGAAGATAATCGAGTTGTTTTTGAATACACGCCAGACGAATGCGTAAGACCAGACAGAGGTGATGATTGATCACGAGTTATAAAGTATGGAACCTGAGAATGAATAGGTTGTTGCCAGGAAAGTTTTGGAGCAAGAAACCAAAATAGTTTTTCTCCATGTAAATCTGAAGGAGCTATATCTAATGATAAAATATCATTTTTTAGTTGCTTAAATGGGATGTTAGACCAGTTTTTATAGAAAATATAAGCATTTCCTGCCATATGGTTAGAAAATAATAGGATAATACAAAGTAAGAAAATATTATAAAATCGTTGCGAAAACTTAGGAATAAAATCAGCAAATAAAACGATACTAACAATTGGAAAAAGCACAAAGTAAGGCCTTAAAAAATTATGCAATGAAAATAATCCATAAATTAACAATAGTAATGCAGAGGATGCTACAGTAAGTGAAAATCGTGTGCGTTTAAAAAAAATAGCAACAACTAAAATAGCACATTCAAATATTACAATAAATAAGCGCTTGATACCTAATACATAGTTTTCAAGAAAAAATGTATTAAATTGGTATAAGAAGTTTGAAAAAGACGGAAAGATTTTATTCATAATTTGAACAGATTGAAGACTTTGTGTAAGAACTCGTGCAGAAAATAATGTAATTAAATTAAGTGTGAAAAACAAAGATAATGGCAAAAATCCAATACAGAAATAAGCAAATAAAGGATATTGTTTTTTCTGGAAAAGTGTTATTAAAAAAACAAGGCCAAACAACACTCCAAAATACGCTCCAATGAGATGAGTGCCCATAAGACCAGATAACGAAAATCCTAGTCCAATGATATGTTTTTTTGTGAATGTATTTGAGCAATATCGATCAAAGCAATAAAGACATAGGCAAGCAAAAAATATAAGTAAAGATTCTGGACGAATCAATCGAAATGCAACAATATTTGTATTAAAAAAAATAAAAATAGATAAAATAATAATTTGAAATTTAAGAGATAAATGTCGACGACGAATAATAAAAGAAAAAATAAAAAATGACCCTAACCCTAAAATTAAAGAAAATAATCGACCAACAAAAAGGCTAGGACCAAATAACGTAAAAAATAAACTTAAAAACAGTGGGTAAACACAAAATTCTTTGCCCGAATAAATCGAGAAATTATGATCAAACATATAATGCGTTGAAAAATTTAATGATGTGAAAGCATAGAGGGCTTCATCAAAAACAATGTTAGGAATTGATTCGATACGAAAAAAATATAAAAAAATATATAGAATAGCCAGAACAACCAATATAATATTAAATTTTTTAGAGAAAATAGATGTCAAATATGAGAACATGATTTTTTAGTAAGGATCATAAGATATTTTTATAGTATAAAGGTGTTTTCAATTGATAGTAATATTTGATTTTTAATAGAGAAAAAAACATGCTTAATGAATCCTTAATAAAATTAACATTAGAATTTGGATCATTAATCCAAGTAACAGGAATAATAGATAGTTTATGTTGAGCAATACAAGCTAACGTTAATAGTTCAACATCAAAAGAAAAATCAAAAATAATTTGTTTTGAAAAAATATCTTTGGCAATATGACAGCGAAACCCTTTAAACCCACATTGTGTATCATTAATGTTTTTTAAAACCAATAATTTGCAAAGAATATTAAAAATATTTCCCATGTTTTTACGAAAAAAATGTTGCGATTTAGTAATTTTAGATTGATTGCTTTTTCGTGAACCAATAACAAGGTCAGCACCCTGATTAAATTTTTTGGTTAATTCTGTAAGCTGATTAAGTGATACCGACAGATCTGCATCCATAAAAACAATAAAATCTGGGGAGTATTTAATAGCTTCATAAACACCAATATGGATACTTTTTGCTTTTCCTAAATTTTTTTCATTAACAATAAGATAATGTCCGGCTGCTTTAATTGAATCATGATACGGTTTTATTTTAGAACAGCCATCATCAATAATCAAAAAAGAATAATTAGAATGATGATGTTTAAATGCTTTAATTTGATCTAGTAAAATAGCTGTATTATTTTCATTGTATGAAGGAATAATCACAATGGTTTGATGAATCATATAGTGGGTTATTATATACTAAAAAGATATATATTCATATTGGAAATATAGATATTTAAAGAATAAATATAAATTATTTTCTACAATTTTAAAAAAAGATGACATCAGAAGGAGGGTGTTGTAAATTAAATAATAACTATGAAATTTTTTAGTTCACCTTTAGTAATATCTTATTTAATTGTTTTTTTACCTAGAATAATATTATTATTTTTAGCTTTTTCACAACTAATATCACTTCCAATATCCAATGAATATCTATTAATTTTTCAAGAAGATATCAAATTAAATGCCTACATTTATCCTGGGTATTGGTTTTATAGTTATTTATTAAAATGTTTAACATTTGATCAACCTATACTAATGGCCTGTCTGCAAGTAATGATTACTAGTTTTTTAGGAACGTTAATTTATTTAATCTCAAATATAGTGGGACTATCTCATAAAAAACGATTTTTGAGTGTTTTATGTGTGGCGCTACATCCGTACATATTATCGACCACAATTTTTCAAGCTCAGACTAGTATATCAATTACTGTGACAGTTTGGCTTTTTTATGTAGCTTTAAAATGGGTTGAAAATCCTCGTATTCGTTATTCAATTTATTTTGCTTTAGTCATATCAATAGCATTTTTTTTTAGATCTTACTTTGTTTTATTTCCGTTCGTATGTATTGGCTTAATTACGTATTTTAAACAAAAAAAATTTAAGAGTAGCAATATCTTATGGAATTCCTGGAGACAAATAACCATTGTATCTATAACACTCTTATTTTTTATGGTTTTAACAATAACTAGCGCAAAATATGTTTTATCTCAATTAGGTAGACCCATTATGCCTCCTGTTTTTGGTATTAATTTTTTTATTGGTCAAAACAATCATGTTCATATTTATGCAAAAAAACATGATATTTCAACTTGGCTTGAAGATGTCCTTAAGCATTATCCATTACCAGATACATTAACTCCCCAAGAAAGAGATAGGCAGTATTTAAAAATGGCTTTAACTTACATTAAAGAAAATCCATATCAAGCCTTAATCAATATAGGATATAAATCCTATCGTTTTTTAGATTATAGGCTTGATGATTCAGATAATGTAGGTTTTGTTAAAAATATGTTATACACAATTCCATACATCATTTATTTTCCATTATTTTTAATAGGAATTAGACTATTTTCACGATCCAATACGCTAATAGGTATTACAATGGTATCACTGCTAACTGTATTTTTTGGGGTTCATATACTATTGCATGGTGGTGTAAGGCATCGAATTTATGTTGATAGTATATTTATTATCTTTGCTTTTTTTGGCTTTGACTATTGTAAGGCTAAGATAAAATCAATAATAAATACAAAGTAATGATTTTAACAAAAGTAAGTTAACTTACGAATAAAACGCTTCACCAAACCGAATCGTTTTGCGATCGGTTTTTTTACGCCAAGCATTGGTGTCACGTAGGGAGTAAACACAGCCGCAATATTCTTGTTGGTAAAAATTTTCTTCTTTTGAGATAGTGTACATTCTTTCTGAGCCACCTTTTTTTCGCCAGTTATATGTCCAGTAGGTTAAATCATTATAAGGGTTTGCCGCTCGAATCCCACAATCATTAATTTGATCCATATTTTTCCATCGAGAAATGCCAAGGCTTGATGTAATAACAGGAAACCCATGTTCATGAGCATAAAGAGCGGTTCGTTCAAATCTCATATCAAAGCATGTTGTACAACGTTTACCACGTTCAGGTTCATATTCTTGACCCTTGGTTCGTTCAAACCAGTTATCCGTATCATAATCAGCATCAATAAACTCAATAGCATGTTTTTTGGCAAAACGAATATTTTCTTGTTTTCTAATTTCATATTCTTTTTTAGGGTGAATATTAGGATTATAGAAAAAGATGGAGTAAGGGATCTTAGATTCAACCATGGCTTCCATTAGTTCAGCGGCACAGGGGGCACAGCAGGAGTGCATCAGAACAGGAGCTTGATTGTTAGGTGTTGTAAGATGTTCTCGTTTTGATGTCATGATGCTGAATTATAACATATATGAGTAACTTAAAAGATAGAAAGTATATAAGCTGATGTTTAATATAAAATATATGTATCAGCTAGTAAAGATAGCTAGTATTAAGGTAAATAATATTAATCATTAAGTGGATTATGATGTTGAATCAGGCTTGACTGTTGCTGTTGCTGGTAGTGGTGGTGCTTCTGATGCTGTTGTTGTTGTTAATTCTGCAGGAAGTGTGGAGTTGTAGCTATGTTCTGAGCTAGTATCAGAAGAGTCTGAGCTAGCTGATGGCGTAACGGTTTGAGGAACCAACGTTTCTGCTGTTGGAATATCAGTGATATGTTTAACTGAGAAAAATAGTTGATTTAATGTATGTATTCGTTGAATTTCTGCAGATAGAATGGTTTTAGTGCCGGATGGATTTTGATCAATTAAGTATAATAAATAGTTAATATCTTGATCAAGATTATAAAATTTCCAAAAAATGTTATTTTCATTAGTAAGATTACCTATAATGAGATTAGATTGATCAGCTAGCATAATATTGCTATTCCTAAAAGCAGCGTTTACCTGAACAAGTAAAAACAATAACTCCGTTATATGAAGGCTATAGGTATCAAATTTTTTCCATAAGTCTATTGTTAGGGGTGGTAAATTATCTTTTTGGTATGGTTTTCGTTTCTGGTATTCATTTAAGTATTTATTTTTTTTTGACAGGTAAGAGCGATATTTGTCAGAATCATTTTTTAATATATTTTCAAGGGATGCCAGAGCTTTTGTTGTTTTAGCAAAATTTGGGTCATCCTTAGATAATTTGGATAGAGTATTCTCTAATTGTGTAAATGTATTCTCATCATGTAGACGCTTATTTGTTACAGTTTTAATTTTATCCTCATATTTTCTAAGTATACCAATTAAAACACGAAGATCTTGATCAATTATATTTGAAAATAAGTATGCATGGTGAATAGGGTGGGCTGTTGAAGCTGTTCCTGTCAATTTCTCTGGGTTTTTGTTGCTAATGTCATCTACATCAATGAATGAAGATTTTTGGGTAGAGGGGGTTAAAAGCAAAGTTTTCGGACTTGATATCACGATGAGTATAGCCTTGTTGATGTAGAGACCTTAAAGACTGAAGTAAGTCAGCAAAAACAGTTTCTCGAAAATCTCTTGAAAGTCTATTGAGGGTTTCAACTGATTGATTAGATGTGGTTGCGTCTGGTTGTGGGCAGCCATGTTGCAATATGTTATCAAGATAAGTATAGCCATCTGGACCCGCATACTTCATGACTTGAAAGGAACAGACTGGGTATACAGTTGGTACTCCTGCGATTGGCTGTGGTTTGCATTTTGGTTTTTGATTTTCAAAAGATTGAGGATTTTTAGAGACTAAAAAGACCGTACGATCACCACTTAAAAAAGCTTTAGTATTGGCACCCTCATTTATAAATTTATAATGCTTAGAAAAAAATTTAAGATGTTTTATTTGCAGAGCTTTTTGTTCAGCTGGATCCATATCTTCAAGGTTTATTTGTCTGCGTTTTGTAGAAAAACCTGAATCAGAATTAGGTGCTACTCGATCTTCTGAGGAGGATCTGGGTTTTGTAGGTGTCAATGCGGTTTTCTTGCCGCCATTTCGAGTACATGCATTTATTATGGATCGAGGGGTAGGATCATGATGGGTGGTTTTACGTTTCTTAGCAGGGGCGGGGGTGGATTTAAGTTGTATGTAGAAGATCCGGTTGTTAATGACATGATATAAAATTCCTCAATAATTTTTTTTGTTTTTATATAATTATTGTAAATAAATGTATAAAAATTTCAAAAAAATAATATTAAGTATAAATATACAGTAAATTTAAATATAAATAAATACAAAAAAAGATAAAATCCTGTGTCTGTATATAGGTAATATAACGTACGTTAATAAAAATTTTATTAAAATAATTTGGGTTAAAAAGAAGGGGGTTAATATTAGTTAAAAACATAAGGTGATAAAGAGAGGTTTATGTAAGAAAGATGTTTAAGAAAAGCTAAAATGTAGCAGTATATAAAAAGTATTATGAAATTTAACAAAATATCAATATTTTCTAGTATAACAATATTATTTTCTATCTTATTTTCTGCTGGTGTAATTACGTTAGTAACATATTCATTTTTAAAATCAGAATATGCAATAGAAAATTTAGCAAAACGATTAAATACATCTATTGCTCAACAGGTTAAGCAAGAATTTGAGTTGTTAGTTGAACCATCTAATGATTTTTTTAATGTGTTAGAAACGTTAGCAAGAGTTGATGGAAAATTAAATGTAAAATCAAAAAGATTACAACAAATTTTGCTTAGCTATGTAGCAGAGTATCCTCAGTTATATAACATTTTTATTGCGTTGCCCAATGGCGAATTTTTAATGAGTACAGATTCTACGCCTTTAAAGATATCGTATATAGAATCTAAGAAAAACGTTTCAAAAACAATTTTATTTGATTTAGATAAGCAAATATTGAAATCAGAAAGCAGCAATAACGTTACGTATAATCCGTTAACAAGACCTTGGTATCAAGGTGCCATTAATCAGAGTGGTGTTTTTGCAACAGATGTATATACCTTTTTTGAGTCACAAAAACCGGGGGTGACATTATCAAAGGTAATACGTAATCAAAAAGGACAAATAATTGCTGTGGTGGGCGTCGATTTGTTATTAACAAATTTACAACTATTTTTAAGTTCGGTTGATATTTCTAAGGATTCATTTATAGCTATTATTGATAAAGAGAAAGGTAAATATATCGTTAGTAAAGATAATGACAGAATAAAAGAAGATAGTTTTGAAATGATTAAGCTATTTCATAAGTTTACAACAAAGCAAGATTTTGATCAGATAGAATTTAAGAAAGAGACGTATTATTTTACAGAATCAGATGTAGGAAGTAGCTACTTTGAAAGTTGGAAATACGTAATAGCAATTCCAGAATCAGAACTAATTAGTGAAATTTTGGTAATGCGTCAACAGAGCTTAAAGTTTGGAGCGTTAATTTTGGTAGCAGGGTGTATAGTGATATTTTTATTTTCGAAATTATTTTCAAGACCAATTAAAGAAATTTCAAATCAAGCTAATAAAATTAAGCAACTAGAAAAAGTGGCCTCTTTAAAGCTAATGTCACCTGTAGAAGAAGTTAGTGAGTTAATTCAATCGATTAATGCTTTGGGGATTGCTTTTGATTCTTTTGTGCAATATGTACCAAAAACAATTGTTAAGCATTTATTAGATACCAAACAAAAAGCAATGATTAGTGGTGGTATGTATGATGTGACTATTTTATTTACAGATATAGAAGGGTTTACTGCTTTTTCTGATAAAGAAGACCCTGAAAAAGTATCCCTTTATTTATCTCGTTATTTTGAGCTTTTGTCAGAGCAAGTAGTTGCCTTTGGGGGAACTATCGATAAATATATTGGAGATTCATTAATGGTATTTTGGGGAGCTCCAAATAAAATGCAAAATCATGCTATACAAGCTGTAAAATGTGTTTTAGCTATTAAACAAGTTTTGGAGTCTGATCTTGTTAAAAAAGATTCTATCTTATCAACCTTTAAAACACGATTTGGGTTACATTCAGGGCAGGCTGTAATTGGCAATATTGGTTCTACAGAGCGAATAAATTACACAGCCATTGGTCGAGATGTTAATATTTGTTCACGATTAGAAGCTTTAAATAAAGAATTTGGAACGTATATTCTTTTATCGGATGATACGCAGAAGGCCGTTAGTAATTTTTTTGTAACAAGGCCTCTAGAACCGGTTTTGTTAAAGGGCTTAACAAAAAAAATAGCGGTTCATGAGTTAATGCCTTCTGAGAGCGATGAATCATATTTGCTAAATTATAATCGCTACATTTCATTATACTTAAAAAAGAAGTATAAAGAAGCAGGTAAGGGATTTCGAGTGTTATTAAAAAATCAACCAAATGATAATGTTGTGCATTACTTTTTGAATAAAATAGAAATGTTAGAAGGTTTATAAGTAGTGTTGTAGTAAAAATAGACAGCCACTTAAATAAGTGGTATTGTAAAAAGATGCACTGTGAATTAATGCAAGCTGTTGATGTTGGAAGTAATATCAGAGAATCTCTGCCCTATTTCACAACAAAAATTCAAGCAGGGTTTCCATCACCTGCTGATGATTTTATGGATAATCGCCTTAATATTAATGATTTTATTATTAAAAATCCGATATCAACCTATTATGTTAAGGTATCAGGTGATTCAATGATTGGTGCTGGGATATTTTCAGGCGATATTTTAGTCGTAGATCGGTCTATTAAAGCAACTAATAATCGTATTGTAGTGGCAATGGTTGATGGTGATTTCACAGTAAAGCGCTTACGTTATCATAAGCAAAAGCTATATTTAGTCTCTGAAAATAGTCAGTTTTTACCTATAGAAGTAACCGATCGTGATTTAATGATTTGGGGTGTGGTTACATTTTCTATTCATCAACCATCATAAGATAGTTATAGTGATTAGTGTGCTAGAGCAATAAATGTATTACCATAGTTTTGAACATTAAATGTTAAAAGTTTATTAATATCATGAGCTGAAAGTGGTGAATCAGAAACAATTGAAACACTAAAACGTGCTTTATAGGTTGCTTTAGTTACAGTTGGAACATGAGCAGTAAATTGTTGAAATAAGTTACTAGATGATGAATTAATAAATGTAATTGAATCAGTTCCCCAAAATCCTTCATGAGAATCTTCTTTTGTAATCGTTACAGCTAAAGCTGCTGAATTAGCACGGATATGAATATCATAACCATTTGGATTATTATTAGAAAACTCATATGTAATAACATGACTTTTTTTTGAAGGAGATGAAGAATATGAAATAGCTGTTAAGGAGTTAATAGGACTTACGCTTCCAGAGACATTAGTTGCGGAATTAGTTGACGTTGCTTGGATAATATATGACTGACTTAAAATTAATAAAATTAAAAGTAATGCATTTATTAGTTGTTTCATTTTTTTTCCCCTAATTTTTTATTTTAGTTAGTTATCGTGATGAGAAAGGGAAAAATTTCAAAAAAATTAAAAATANCAATTAAAAAAGAATTCTAAATAAGAGATCTCTAACAATTCCAATNGCAAAAAAAGCTAAGATAGGNGATAAATCAATCCCAATTTTCCANCTTGGAATAATNNTTTGAAANGGACGAAGAATAGGGTCTGTAATATCATATAAAAAACTAACGATAGGGTGATAACGATCATGAGGAACCCAAGATAATAAAACACGAACAATAAGCGCTAGATATAAGCCCTGGAAAAGAAAATCAAGAATTTTATATAATAAAAAATAAACCATAGAACATTATTTTATACTGATTTAAATTCTTTTGACAGTGCAATCGATCGATCTTTTGCTTTTAGAAAAACATTTTTCCATTGTTGTGAAAGATTTTGATCAGAAAATAAGGTTAAACCTGCCTCTGTTGTGCCTTTTGGTGAACAAATTTCATTAATAAGTAAGTCTAAATCCTCTGATCGTTGATTAAGAGACGTTGCTAGTCCTTGTATGAGCTGATTAATCAGTAATCGCGCTTGGCTGCGAGAGATGCCTTCTTGTTCTGCTAGTTCTATCATACTAGTGAATAATTTATAAAAAAATGCAGGCCCACTTCCATAAAGCGCGGTGCATAAATCAAGCTGAGATTCGGTAACATTTTCCATTAAACCAATACACGAAAATAACGATTGAATACACGTTTGATAGGAAGGAGCTGTTGTAGCTAGGATGGCGTAAGTGCTTGTTGATTGTTTAAATTGAGCAGCGGTATTTGGCATAATGCGAAAAGCATGCTGAAGTCCATCTAAGGATTGGCTATAGTGTGATAGAGGGACACCTGCTAGTAGACTAACCAAACATTTATCCTGCCAGTTAATCTGTTTTAGGCTAGGCATAACCTCAGCAAGCTGTTGCGGTTTTACTGCTAAAATAATGACATCACAGTCTGCTAAAAGAGTTTTGTTAGATACCAAACTAAGCTGATCAAAGGGAGCTGTCAAGTTACTTCGAGTATGAATCAAAAGTGAAATAGATTCTGTAATTAAAAAATCTTTAAAACCAAGATATAGTGTTTTTGCTAGTTTACCAAAACCATAAAATCCAATTGACTTAACGGCCATCAGTAAACAACCTCAAAAGCGGAAATGGTTAAAATTGGATTTGCTACAAGGCGATATTCTGTTGTTATGATGTATGATGATACAAAACGAAGTAGTTTTTTTTCAGTTATAAGATTGTAACGATTAACTTCTAGATTATATTGCAACAATAACGATAATAACGATTCATAACTGGTTTTCATAGATAGATAATCTTGGATACTTTCTTTAGAGTGATTTAATAAGTAATTATTAAATACAGTTAACCACTTTGATGCATAACCTAAAGGATCACTTGAATCTGATTTTATTTTTATTATTTGAACAAGCTCTTGAATCGTATTTTGTTGAAACATAGATAGGTGGTTGGGTTCCTGTAACATTTTTTTCATAAAAATTAACTGATAATCAAGTAGTGTATGAATATTAGATAGTTTCTGGTTAATTAAGTGGTCTTGCTTATTTAGTGAATTCAGTAAATTAAAATATGTTGCAGTGATAAAAAGAACCATAAAAACGATTAAATTAAATCGTTGTGTTTTAACAAAATTAATTACCCAAGAAAACATTATTTTTAAATAATACTGAATTAATAAAAAAAATGAAATAAAAATTAATATGAAAAATAAAAAAATAAATATAAAAAATAGTTTATTTTCGCTTGAAAATGGGAACATATTTATTGTGGGTAAATAAAAAAGGGGACTTTTACAATGAGACAAAAAATCATCACTGTTTTATGTGTCTTAATTTCTACATGTTTTTTAGTCCCCTCAAGCTATGCGAGTACGGGGACGTACGCAATGTCATTTTCTGAATTAATTAGCAATCCATTTACAGCATCGTTAGCAAATACCGTAACAGCTGCAGATAATGCCAATGCGATATATATTAACCCTGCTAGTTTAATATCTCACAACAAGAAACAAATTTCAGCTCAGCTCTTTAAATATATCGAAAATATTGAATATAAACAATTTCAGATGATTCAACCTTATCTTGATGGAAATATATCACTTAGTTATACCTGGTTAAGCTATGGAGATTATAACCAAACAACTTGGGCTGATAAGGATGGGGGAGAAAGTGGCATTATTAGCAACAAAGGAAGTTTGTTAAATCTTTCATATGCTCGACTATTATTAAATACAAATTTTGGCATTTCAGCGAAGTATTATGAAGAGGTTTTAGCATCTTATAAATCAAAAGCAGTTACTATAGATTTAGGATTACAAAAGAAAATAAAAGACAATCTAGATGTAGGCTTAAGTATTTCAAACGTAACCATTCAAAATGTTTCATTTTTAAACGAGGCTTCCTCATTAAGAAAGGCAGCGCGATTAGGTGTTCAATATCGACCAAAATTACTTAGAAATAAGTTCATTTTATTAACAGATTATGTGTATTTACAAGATAAATCATCATTTTCTTATGCCGGTATTATTCACTTACATAAAAAATTAAGTATTCGATTAGGAAGTAATAAATTATCTGATTTATTTAATCTTTCAATGGGTGTAGGAATTAACTTAGGTACTTTAGATATGGATTTTTCATATAAAAATGTCGCAGATTTTTCAGATGTATACCGTATTCAAGTGGGGGTGAAGTTTTAAGCATGGAATTGGGTATCACCATTAAGTTTAAAAGGAAGAAAGATGTATAGGTTAAGTCGATTAGCCAAAAATAATAATCACTTAAGAGCAACTAAGTTGCTCTTAAGTGCATTTTATAGAGCTCATAATCTAGTAAAAAATACTTTTTTGATAACGTTAATGTCATTATTTTTGATAGGTGGATTACAGGTAACATTAGTAGCCTTAAATGAATCAGATTTAACAAATTTAGGACTTAAAAAAGTAAAATATATAGACGAATTAGCAAAAATAAGAGCATTAAGCCGAGTAGGAATTCAGTACACCTCAATATTTTTTAAATCCAATATGAGTATAATGTTTGATTATATATTACGCAATAAAGACGAATTAGTCTATTCAATTGGAACAACATTTCGCGCACATGAAAATTTTAATATACATTTGGGAACAAGTGATTTTTCAGATTTATTTGGATTTTCTATAGGCCTAGGAATCAAGAAAGGTGATTTAGGGATTAATTTATCATTGAAACAACAAAAAAAAGTTTCAGATATTTATCGGTTGTCTTTATCGATGGAGTTATAAATGAAATTTTTATTTGATATTTTTAAAAAATATTTTTTTGATTGTTTGCATTACATGATTTCATGTAAAACGCAAATCGATTGGATTCAAATAAAAAATATAATGATAAATTATTTAGATAGGAATTTGAAAATTCCAAAAGTACCAAAGGAGTTAAATCAATATAATCAGCAATTAAAAAAAACTATAAGAGCAACACAGTTGATCTCAAGTGCATTTTATAGAACGTATAAATGCATGATTTTATGTTTGATAATATTTGTAACTTTTAGTTTAAATATAGTGCCAATAAAAGCTACTACCAAAACCTTTAATGCTTCAGGATCAGGGAGGGATGGAACAATACAAACATGGGTAGTAGAGGAGACAGGAATCTGGCAGATAACAGCTTGGGGTGCACAAGGAAGAGGTAATCATGGAGGGAGAGGAGCCAAGATACAAGGAGAATTTTCTTTAAATAAGAATGAAAAACTCTGGCTGTTAGTTGGTCAACAAGGAAATCAAGTTATGTGGGGTTCTACCGATTTCAGTAAGGGAGGCGGTGGTGGAAGTTTTGTTACAAAAGGTTCTTCAATAGGTTCTTCAGAACAATTAATTATAGCTGGTGGTGGGGGAGGTTGTAATAATCAGGCGTATTCTAATGCACACGGACATACTGGAAATTATGGTAAGAACGGTGAAGGCTCAGGAGGAAAGGGTGGAAGCAATGGAGGCGGTGGAGGTGCTGGAAACACTAGCGGATCTGGAGGTGCTGGTGGAAATGGTCAAGATGGAACAAGTGTAGGCGCATCACGAACGAGTGGTGGTGGAGCTGGGTTTTTCGGACATGGAGGGGATACATCTATTGAATATTTCATAAGTACAATTTTTGCAACAGGTGGAGTTGCATTCAGGAAAGATAAATCTTCACCAACAATTACAAATTGGGGGGCTTTTGGAATAAGCTTTTACCAAGGAATTGGAAATTCTGAGGGTAAACCCCCATATACGGCGGGATCAGGCGGGATTGCAGAAGCAAGCGCTGGAGGTTTTGGCGGAGGCGGTGGTGGAGTATATGGTTACGGAGGTGGTGGCGGATATTCTGGTGGTGGCGGAGGGGGTGCCGCGAATTACAGTAGTAGTCAATGTGGAGGTGGTGGTGGATCCTTTAATAGTGGAGATAACCAACAAAATTCCGCAGCTAATAAAACAGGAAATGGAAAAATTGAAATAAAATTTTTAAGAGGTGGATTTAATTTTAAGAAAGGCTTAAATGAATGGTTTTCAGGAGTCGGGGCTGGATATTTTAACGATAATTGTTTGCCATGTAATAATAATCGATGGTTTGAAGATAGAAATCCTGCTAGAGCTGAAGCCGCTGTAACAGTAATTAATAAAGGAGATGAAGGCCATGAATATTCCTATCGTTGGACAGGCTACTTTATACCACCACAAACAGGAAAGTATTATTTTAAAACGGCATCAGATGATTCATCACGATTGTTTATCAAAAAAAATGGATCCTATGTACAAGTTGTTAATAATGGAGGATGGCATGGTCGAGTAACACGTGAAGGAAACATCGATTTAACAGCAGGGACAGCTTACCCTATCTACATTGTTTTTGGAGAAGATGGTGGTGGAGCATCAATGGATGTATGGTGGTATGGAGGTCCTCAATCTAGTTGGTCAAACTCGTTACAAAATTATTTTTATGTATTAGATGGTAATGCTAATTTTCCAAAAGATTATGGAAACATATTTTCATATAATGGAACAACGTTAGTTTGGGGTAGTGCACCTAACCCTAATCAAGCACCAACCGATATAGCATTATCTAATAAAACAGTTGATGAGAATAAAGGTAACAATACAGAAGTAGGAAATTTAAGTGGAACGGATCCAGATGGAAATATAAGCAGTTATGAATTAGTAGGCGGAGATAAAACAAAGTTTAATATTAGTGGAACCAAATTAAGAACCAGTGAAACGTTTAATTATGAAGCTAAAGCATCCTATTCAGTAACAATAAGAGCCAAAGACGATAAAGGGTTATACAAAGATAAAGCATTTACAATTAATGTAAATAATGTGAATGAAAAACCAACCAATATAGCCTTGTCTAGTACAAGGGTTGATGAGAATAAAAACAATAATACAGTGGTAGGAACGTTAAGTGGAACGGATCCAGATGGAAATATAAGTAGTTATCAATTGGTAGGAGGAGATCAAGCAAAATTTAATATTAGTGGAACTAACTTAAGAACTAGCGAGAAATTTAATCGAGAAGCTAAAGCATCTTATTCGGTAACAATAAGAGTCAAAGATGCTGGAAACCTAACGCATGATAAAGCATTTACAATTAATGTAAATAATGTGAATGAAGCCCCATCTGTTAGTAATGTAAATGCAACGACGCTAACAAGAAAACCCATCACAATAGGATTGAATGCAACAGATCCAGATGGTAATAACTTAACCTATCATAAGGTAGGAAATCCAAGTAATGGTAGTATTAGCATTAGTGGCAGCAATGTAACATATACCTCAAATGCTGGGTTTTCAGGAAATGATTCATTTACGTATAAAGTTAATGATGGAAATTTAGATAGTGGGAATGCAACCGTATCAATTACCGTCCATTTAGATACAGATCAAGATGGTGTAAAAGATACAGATGATGCAGATGATGATAATGATGGTGTTGATGATAATCTTGATTCGGCCCCATTAAATCCTAATAAGTATACAGATGTTGATTTTTCTACAGTAATTCATAATCAAATAGCCAATGGAGTTAATGATTTAAATTCGATAGAAGGAAATTTAAAAATATGGTTAGATGCTAAGAATATAAATAATACTAATAATAATGGCTTGAGTAACAATAATACTATAAGTAAATGGATAGATTTAAGTGGTAGTAGTAACCATGTATCAGGAAGTGCAAAATACAAAACAAGTGCAATCAATAATAAAGAAGGATTAGAGTTTATAAGCTCATGGATGGCATCAGCAAGTTTTAATGCAGGAACAAATCAAACCGTATTTGTTATCTTTGAGATGCCAAGTGCTAATATCTGGGGCTATATCGTTGGTCATGGAAGTCGAGACAATGATTGGGCTATGAGGCGATGGGGTCAAGACACATCAAAGTTTATATTAGATGGACCAACAGGAGGTCATGGCCAATTAAGGGTTAATATAGCCTTAAACGAACCAAATTTGGGTGTAGCAATAATAGATGGAAATAATCCATGGACGTTAAGAACGCATACAAATTCAAAAGGTACTCAAACTCAAACATATAATCATTCAAACTATGATGGTGTAAATAGTGTCTTTAAGATGGGAGCGATTAATTCAGGAGGGGCTGATAATTCAAATGCAAAAATATCAGAAATAATTTATTTTAATAAAACATTAAGCAGTACAGAGATTGCAAAGGTAACATATTATTTAAGTAAAAAATGGGGTTTAACAGCCAGTGTAGATAGTGATGGGGATGGATTTACAGATGCTGAAGAAGAAGGAAAAAGTTCACCAATAGATCCTGCTAGTGTACCAAACTTACCTCCAACAGATATAGCATTATCAAGTACGTCAGTAGCTGAAAATATGGCAAGTAATACAACCGTTGGAACATTAAGCGGAACGGACCCAGATGGAAATATCAGCAGTTATGAGATAATAGCTGGCGATACAACAAAATTTAATATAAGTGGTACAACATTAAGAACCAGTGAGTCTTTTAATTTTGAAGTAAAATCAAACTACACAATTACAATAAGAGTAAAAGATACAGGTAACTTAATCTATGATAAATCATTTACGATTACAATAAATAATGTCAATGAGAGCCCAGATGTAAGTAATATAAGTAGTACAACCAATGAAGATAGTTCAAAATCAATAAGCTTATTAGGAAGTGATATCGATGGTGATAATTTATCATACAGCGTTGTTAGTAACCCCAATAATGGAACGGTAAGTATAAGTGGCTCAACCGCAAGCTATACACCAAATAGTAATTATAATGGAGCAGATAGTTTTACATATAAAGCCAATGATGGGTCCTTAAATAGTGAAACAGCAACGGTAATCATAACGGTAAACCCTAAAAACGATGACCCTGTTGCAAACGATTTTTCTGTTAGAAAACTACATGATGCATCTATTAGTATAGACTTATTAGCAACTGATATTGATGGCGATTCCTTAACCTATGAGCTAATGTCTCAGCCTAAATTTGGTTCCGTAAGTATTTCAAACAATCAAGCAATCTATAGACCAAATGAAACCTTTTTTGGATATGATGATTTCTTATTTAAAGCTCGTGATTCAGAATCAGAAAGCAATATTGCAAATGTAACCATTGATGTCATACCAAATTTCGCAAATTATGTAACCAGTTTTATAGGTAGTTCGGTAATACCTGAATCAATAAATAATGATATTGCTTTTTGGATGAATCCACACTTTACAAATTTTGTTGAAATAAGTAATAACCAAGTCACTCATATAGAAAGTTTAAGTGATGACAAAACAAGATTACTTGCTCAAGGTAGTTCTGGATCTATTATTTATGATGATGTTAATAATACTATTAAAGTATCTGAAAAAGGCTTGAAATCAGATAACCCAGTATCCATAAAAAGTGCTGTGATAGTACATAAACTCACTAATATACCTAACAGAGTATTACTTGACACTAGACCAACAACCCAAGCCTATATGGTTAACGGATATGAAACGGGCAGTGCTATAAGTAAATTAATGATAAATGGCACGAATATCACTAAAAAACAAAATGGCCGATTTGATGTTAATCATACTATTTTTAAAGATTATAAAACGGTATCCTATATTGAATTTAATGCAATGACTAGCTCAGATGTAAATATCATGCAACGCCACTCGCAAACACTACAAGCATCGGGTGATTTATATGAAGTATTACTATTTAACAGAGTTTTAACGGAATCTGAGGTAACAGATTTACATCGTTATCTTGGTGAACAGTGGAAAATTCCTCACATTACAGGGATGTTTGAAGAGAGCATAGATCTTGATCATGATATTGATTTCTCAAATAAAGCAGTAAGTATAAAGTCATCTAATTTTAGTATTAAAAGAGCAAAAAAATTTCATGCAAAATCAGTAACGATTGGAAATACAGTTAGTAATTCAATGGTTATTGTTTCAGGAAATATGGAAGTAGAAGAGTTAACATTACAAGATAGCACTAACTTTAATTCAGAGTCTGAGTCTACAATTAATATTTCGGGAACGTTACGTATTGATACAAACTCCACAGCAACGTTTAAAGGAACTATTAATGCAGCTAATGTTAATGGAGACATCATACTTGATAATGGTAAATTAAAATCTCAAAACGTTGATGGAACGATTACGGTTCGTGGTAATGAAGCAAGACTGGCTGTTGATGAAGTAAAAGCAGATGTCTTAATAGAAGCCGGTGTATTAGCTCCGGGAGATTCACCAGGATTTACTCGTATACGAAAAAATTTAACATTAAATGAGGGTGCTATTTTAGAAATAGAAATAGCGGGTTCAAATGCGTCGTTACCAGAATATGATCAAGTACTAGTAGATAGAGATATTAGTTTAACGGGAACCTTAACCGTATTATTTATTGATGGGTATAGTCCAAAATCGGATACATTTAAAATACTATCATTTAATTCGCTAGTTGGAACATTTGATACAATTAACTTACCAGAGTTACCAGTAGGATATTCCTGGGATCTTTCTAAATTATATACAAATGGAGAGATTCGAATTAATAAAAATCCAGTAACCAGTGATTTAAGTGCAGAAGGTGTTGAAAATACAAGTGTTCAAATTACATTAACGGCTAGTGATGATGATTCAAATCAAGCTGATTTAAGATTTAAAATTACATCAAATCCAAGTTTTGGTTCGGTTATTTTAAATGAAAATCGTGTTACATATATTCCTTATAATAAGAGCAGTAAAGCAGATAGTTTTTCCTATAGTGCAAACGATACATTTGGACAAAGTAATATCAGTACAGTAAGTATTACAATGCGTCCTGATTTTTCAAATCAGGTAGACCACTATTTAGGAATAGCTTCTAATTTTGATGAATTAGAAACACATCTTAAATTATGGTTAGATGCTAGCAATATTAATAGCAAACATAATCAAGATTACAACAACAATCAATCTCTATCAGAATGGAAAGATTTAAGTGGAAATGACAATCATGCAAAGCTAGATCAAGGAAGTCCAAAATATAAAATAGATGAATTAAATCGTAATATCATTGAATTTAGCAATGATTCATTAAAAATCAAGCATAGCTCAGAATTAGCTTTTAGTAAAAATTTCACAGTGATTGAAGTGTTAACATATTATAGTAGTGGACATATATTAGGAAAAGTAGCAGGAGGCAGTGACAAACAATTTATAACCCGTAAAGGGGCTTTTGGATACGAAAAGAATGGCAATAATTTTAAATGGACTATAACACCAACAAACAAAGATCACTTTATACGGGTATATAATTTTTCGGATGGAACTGTTAATGCTGATTCATTAACACTATTCGAAAATGGGATAGAAAAAACTCATAACAATGGTTTAAAAGCAGAAGGAACAAAATCAATAGCAGAAGTAACACAGTTGAACGATCCATTATATATAGGAAGGTATAAACTAAAAAATAGTGGAGACTTAATTGGAAATATAGCTGAGGTGCTTATATTTAATGAAAGCCTTGATGATGACCAAATAATAACAATAACCGCCTATTTAGCCAAGAAATGGTCATTAACCAGTAGTGTTGATAGTGATCAAGATGGTATTGTTGATCAGGATGACACATTTTCTCTTATGACTGATAGTGATGGTGATGGTGTTTCAGATCAAGATGATCAATTTCCATTTAATCCAAATGAAAGTGTAGATACCGATGGCGATGGAGTAGGCGACAATACCGATGCGTTTCCAACGGATCCAAATGAAAGTATCGATACAGATGGGGATGGTACGGGCGATAATGCAGATAATGACGATGATAATGATGGTAATCCAGATAATGTCCAAGATACAGATGGTGATGGCGTTCCAGATAGCGAGGATGCCTTTCCAAATAATTCCAGTGAGAGTATGGATACCGATGGCGATGGAGTAGGCGACAATTTCGATGCATTTCCAACTGATCCAAATGAAAGTCTGGATACAGATGGCGACGGTACGGGTGATAATGCAGATAATGACGATGATAATGATGGCGTTCTTGATGGTGTCCAAGATAGTGATGGCGATGGTGTTCCAGATGAACAAGATGCTTTTCCTAATGATTCTAGTGAAATTCTGGATACAGATGGTGATGGTGTTGGTGATAATAGCGACGAGTTTCCTGGTAATGCTAATGAAAGTGTCGATACAGATGGAGATGGAATAGGAGACAATGCCGATCTAGATTCTGATAATGATGGTACTCCTGATACTGAAGAAGATGCTGATAATGATGGTGTTCCAGATGAGCAAGATGCGTTTCCTTATAATCCAAATGAAAGTGTGGATACAGATGGAGACGGTGTTGGTGATAGTGCAGATCGCTTTCCTTATGATCCAAATGAAAGTGCTGACAATGATAATGATGGTATTGGAAATAATGCTGATCAAATAGATGGTACAGATAGTAATGGCAATGGAGTTGCTGACATCTTAGAAGATAGTGATAATGATGGTGTTTTGGATATTAATGATACCTTTCCAAATGATGCTAGTGAAAGTGTGGATACAGATGGCGATGGCGTTGGTGATAATTCAGACGCCTTTCCAAATGATGCTAGTGAAAGTATGGATAGCGATGGTGACGGTACAGGAGACAATGCCGATTTAGATTCTGATAATGACGGTACCCCAGATACTGATGAAGATGCTGATAATGATGGGATCCCTGATGAGCTAGATGCCTTTCCAAATGATGCTAGTGAAAGTGTGGATACAGATGGTGATGGTGTAGGTGATAATAGCGACCATTTTCCAACCAATAGTAATGAAAGTGTGGATTCAGATAACGATGGAATAGGAGATAATGCCGATCTAGATGATGATAATGATGGTACACCCGATGCTGAACAAGATTCAGATAATGATGGCGTATTTGATACAGTAGATGCCTTTCCAGATGATCCTAGTGAAAGTATGGATTCAGATGGTGATGGTATTGGTAACAATAGTGATTTATTTCCAAATGATTCCAGTGAAACAGAAGACAGAGATAATGATGGAATAGGAAACAATGCTGATTTAGATGATGATAATGATGGTTTAACGGATGAGGAGGAACGTCAGTATGGCTCAGATCCATTCTTAACTGATACGGATGGCGATACATTCTCAGATAAAGAAGAAATAGATAATGGAAAATCGCCAACTGATCCTAATGATATGCCAAACTCATTACCAGAAGCCAAGCGAGTTGATATCTCAGGTGTTCAAGATAAATCAATAACGATAACCGTATCAGCAACTGATAGAAACAATGACATACTTACATTTGCAACAGAGACATTGCCAGCTAATGGAACAGTTATATCGGTAGAGGGTAATCAAATAGTGTATCAACCAAATGCTAATTTTGTTGGTACGGATAGCTTTACATTTGTTGCTAAAGATAATTATGGAACAAGTGACCCCGCAACTATCGCAGTTAATATCTATGAAATTTATCCTGATTTTAAAACAACGGTAGAAACTGAACTTAGAAATGATTCAATAGATATTAGTTTATCAAATATGAGTGATTCCGTAATGTTATGGTTAGATGCTGCCAATGAAACTTATATTAAGCTAAGTGATAGTAACGTAAAAAAATGGATTGATTTAAGTGGCAATGAAAATCATGTTACTCAACCATTTAGTAATAGACAACCAACGTACGTTGCTAGTAAAAAAGAAGTGTTATTTGATAATAATAGTTTTCTAAAAAATAATGTAGGATTTATCCAATCAGATGTTGTAACGATTATGATGGTTGTAAATACACCGATTAATTCGGATGGAACCTTATTTTTCTTAGATAGTGATGCGGGTAACACATTTAAAGGCTATTATTACTATCAAACCATTGCAGCCACAGCAAAAAATCAAAATGGTGATATTACCTTAAACCTTGAACCAACAAGCGCTGATATTCAGCAATTTCAAAAAGCTAGTAATACGAAAACATTAGTAAGATATGAAATTCATCAATCTCAAAATCAAGTAACTATTTTTGGAAACGGAAAGAAAGAAATGCACAAAACAGATAGTAACTATATCTCAACTCATTATAATCAAACGTTTTTATTAGGTAGTCAAAATAAAAAAGATGTCTTTAACAACGTAATTGGTGATTTTGAGTCTTCTATAATGGAAGTGATTATTTTTAATAAAAAATTAGCGGATGATGATGTAGCATATTTACAAGCTTATCTTGCTAACAAATGGGAATTGGCAAGTCTAGTTGATAGTGATAATGACGGGTTAACTGATCAGATAGAAAAAACAACAGGGACAGATTTTATAAAAAGTGATACTGATGGAGATTATATCCTAGATGGTATTGAAGATTATAATCAAAATGGAAGAGTTGATTCAGGAGAGACTGATCCTCGTAACAATGATACAGATGGTGATGGGTTAACAGATTCAGAAGAAGATAAAAATAAAAATGGAGTTTTTGATAAAGAGATTGGTACAACTACGCTAAGTAATTCACCGTCTATTTCAAATTTAATTTCATTTTTAATAACATCAACAGATTCAAATGATCCAATAAATTCTGATAATATTGATTTAACACAAGACGAACTTGCAAACTTTAGTTCAAGTAACATAGAAACAGACCCAACTATTCCGGATACAGACTTAGATGGTATCAGTGATAGTAATGAAATAAATGGAGTCTTGAATCCAAGAAGTAATGATACAGATAATGATTTACTCTTAGATGGTATTGAAGATAAAAATAAAGATGGTTTATTAAGTGATGGAGAGACAAATGCTAATAACTCTGATTCAGATGCCGATGGTATTATGGATGGTATTGAAGATGCTGATAAAGATGGGGTATTTGATAGTGGTATAGATACCGATCCTTTAAATCCAGATACAGATTCTGATGGAATTTTGGATGGTATAGAAGATATTGGTCAAGATGGGGTTGTATCGTTAGATTCTGATGGTAATCCATTAGAAACAGATCCACGAGTATCCGATAGTGATAACGATGGCTTAAGTGATGGTCAAGAAGATAGTAATCATAATGGTGTTACGGATGAAATAATTAATGATGATGGATTGTTAGTTGCAACAGAAACACATCCATTAATACCAGATAGTGATGGCGATACCTTACTAGATGGTGATGAAGTTAATGTTTTTAATACAAACCCACTGATAAGAGATACAGATGGCGATACCTTATTTGATAATAAAGAATTAAATGAATTTAAAACAAATCCTCTTAGTCGTGATTCAGATGGAGACGGTGTTTCTGATGATATTGAGATTAGCAGTAGCTTAAATCCAAATAATGAAGATTCAGATGGGGATGGTTTAAAGGATGGTCAAGAAGATGCCAATAATAATGGACTAATAGATACGAATGAAACCAGTCCTATAAATGCAGATACCGATAATGATGGTATTGTAGATGGTATCGAAGATAGTAATAAAAATGGTGTTAAAGATGTAGGTGAAACCAGTCCTATAAATATTGATACTGATAATGATGGTATAAAAGATGGAATTGAAGATAGCAATAAAAATGGTCAGGTTGATTCAGGAGAAACAGACCCATTAAATTCTGATACAGATGGAGATGGGTTAACCGATGGCGAAGAAGATCGAAATTTTAATGGTAAGTATGACCTACCAATTCAAGTAAGTATCCTAGAAACCGATCCAAGATTAGCAGATACAGATGGAGATGGCTTAAGTGATGGTATAGAAGATAGTAATAAAAATGCAATTGTAGACAACGGAGAAACCAATCCTCGAGTTAGTGATACGGATAGTGATGGTATTGTGGATGGTATCGAAGACAGCAATAAAAATGGTCAATTTGATAGTGGAACTGAAACCGATCCAAATAATACAGATACCGATAATGATGGTATTACGGACGGTCTAGAAGATAGCAATAAAAATGGTATTGTAGATAGTGGCGAAACAGATCCTAAGGTATCTGATACGGATGGAGATGGTTTAAGTGATTCGCTAGAAAAAACAATAGGAACAAGTCCTGTCATGGTTGATACAGATGGCGATAGCTTATCAGATCAACTTGAAGTAAGTCTTGGCATAAATCCAATTTTAGTAGATTCAGATAGCGATGGAATCGAAGACGCAGTGGAATTAAATTCAATTTTAGAATTAGATCCTAGTAATGCTGATACTGATTCTGATGGAATTATTGATGGGGTTGAGGATAGTAATCAGGATGGTATTTTTAATACTAATACAGAAACTCATCCAAATGATATTGATACGGACAGCGATGGTATAGAAGATGGTAGTGAAGATAAAAATAATAATGGTCTTATTGATAGTGGTGAGACCAATCCAAGAGTAAGTGACACCGATGGAGATGGCGTTGATGATGGATTAGAAATTATAACAGGATCCAATCCTAACGATAGTGATAGTGATAAGGATGGTATCAGTGATGGTACTGAAATTACAGAAAATACCAACCCAGTTCAAGCAGATAGTGATAAGGATGGTATCAGTGATGGTGATGAAATTAGTCTTTATAATACGGATCCAAATGATAGTGATAGTGATAATGATGGGCTAAAAGATGGTGAAGAAATTAGTAATGCCAATGGCTTTGTGACAGATCCTAATAGAAGTGATACAGATGGAGATGGCATTAATGATACAATGGAAATTACAACTTATATACTAGATCCAACAAATGCGGATACGGATGGAGATGGATTAAATGACTTGCAAGAAATTAGTTTAGCAACAGATCCAAAAGATCAAGATACGGATGATGATAATGTTAGTGATGGTGATGAAGTTGTATTAGGAATTAATCCAAAAGATAAAGATAGTGATAACGATGGTCTTGAGGATGGCGACGAGGTAATAACATATAAAACAGATCCTGCAAAAATAGATACCGATTTAGATACCTTATCAGATGGCGATGAAATCTTACGATATAAAACCAATCCATTAAGTGTTGATACGGATGGTGATACAATTTCGGATGACGCTGAGATTTTAACACATAACACCAATCCAAATAGTAGTGATACAGATGGAGATACCATATCAGATAATGACGAGATAGCCTTTGGTTATAGCCCTATTCGGTCTGATACCGATAATGATGGTCTTGCTGATAATGTTGAAGATGCCAATAAAAATGGAATTAAAGAAAGCTACGAAACCAGTGTTTTAATAGCAGATACCGATAATGATGGTGCAAAAGATGGCGTTGAAGTTGGCTTAGGTACCGACCCCCTATCAAGTGATACTGATAATGATGGTGTTCAGGATGGTGATGAAATTAGTATTGGTTTGGATCCATTTACAGGAGATTCTAATAATGACGGTATCAATGATGTTGTAGAATTTAATAATACAACTAAAATTATTCGTTCTAGTTTAGATTCAGGTGGTGGATCACAACAAACATTAAATTATGATTTAAAATATCAGTCTTTTGCACCTTTATTTGCATCCTTTGAGACCGAGAATAATCATCAATTAATTAGTGGTATTCACTTTGATGCTGATATTGAGACAGTAAGTGGTTATGAATTGCCATTTGAAAGTAAAGATGTAACATTAAATACACGCGTAAGAGGCATGATTGCAACTAAATTAGAAATTTTAATTCAAGATAAAGATACAAACGCTAATTACTTTAATAATGTATTAGATATAAATAACGCTACTCAAATTAATGAAATATGGCAGTCTACGGATACGCTTAATAATCAAGAAAAACTAGTTAAAATAAAAGCTAGAGTGTTTGATGGATTAACATGGAGTGATTGGTTTGTTGTTCCAGATAATATTATCGTTGATAACCTAGCACCACGAATTGAAAGTTTCTTATTATCTGAGACTATCTTTTCACCAAATAATGATTCCTCAATTGGAGTAAAGGATAGCGTTGATATTTCGGTTGCTATGCTAGAAGACTATTTAGCTGATTGGAATATTACCATTCGCAACAGTAATGACGAGATAACAAACGTATTTACAAAACAAGCAACAGAAGAGCTTGTTGCTGAACGAACCTGGTTTGGTAAAAATGATAATTCCAACTACGTAATGGATGGAAGTTACAAAATTAGTGTTCTTGTTAAAGATAAAATCAATAATATTACAGAAGCAGAATTAGATGTGATTGTAGATAACACAGCTCCTGATATAAACGTATCTTTAGCAGCACAAGGGCAAGCCTTAAATTCAGGTAAAATAGATTTAATTTCTAATTGGAGTGGAACGGATAACTTTGATCAAAATATTGACTATAAGATAAGTTATAGCCGCTTGATTCCAGCTGTTAAAGAGATTGATTCATTAGAGTTATGGCTTGATGCATCAGATTCAAATTCATTAGATAAGCAAGGTGGACGATTAGAAAGATGGCAAGATAAGAGTAGTAATGGTAATCACTTTGCTCAAGCATCGTTTGATAACAGACCATTATTGAAGGAAAATAGTATTTTAGATTACGATACAATTATGTTTGAGGCTGATTCAGGACTAGAATCACGATATGAAATGTCTGCTGGTTTAAAATATATGTATGCTGTTGTAAAAGACACAAATGATAACTGGGTCGTTGTTTCGGATATGATAAATATCGTAACAGCTGAAAAAATACAGCTAAAAAATGGTAGTTTCAACATTGATCTACTCGGTGATCAATATACAGAGGTCGCAGAAATACTTATTTTTAGTATGGAACAATCAGCCATGCTTACCTACTTAAATACAAAATGGCAGAACAGTAATTTACCTAACTTTATGCCATTAGTTATGAATGGAGATGGATCACAGGTTATAACCAATCAAGATGATAATGCCTTGTATCAAATTGCAATTGAAGGTATGGATAATGCTGGAAACAAACAAGTTGTCTATTCAGATACTATTTTGGCTCCAGATCGTACGGCTCCGTTTATTGCCAATTCATTAACCTCTATTTTAGGAATAGAGGATGAGTCCTTTAGTATTAATTTAGACGATCAGAAATTTGACAATAAAGATAGTGATGCTAATTTAAGATGGGTTCCATCAATTATTTATACAGCAGATAATCCAGCTCTATCATCTGAAGAAATTTTAAATAATGTTACAGTAACTAATGCAGGCCAAGATCTACAATTTGATCTAGTATCAAATGCAAATACGGAGCCGGCATTAAATGGAAATATTTTTGGAAAAGAAAATGCTTACATAACATTAAGACTCGAAGATGCAGAAGGAAACTTTTCTGAGAAAAATATTCAACTTATTATTAATGCAATTAATGATCCTCCAGAATTTATTGCTGAAATAGGAGATCCTGTAAAAGATAGTTATGGCGATATAATTTATAATCTTAAGTTTGATGAAGATACCGTTGGTCCTATTTTAACGTTAGATAATTATATTCAAGATGTAGACAATTTAATCAGTAATTTAGAGTTTATCTTAGATTCAGATACCTTTTATGAAGATTTATCTGAAACAAATGGTATTGGTTATAAGTCGGAGTATTTTAATGTTGTGATTGGTGATGAAACAACACAACATCAAATTCAGTTTTTACCAGTTGCGAATTGGTATGGTGATCAAAGCCTAACATTAAAAGTGACCGATAGTGATAATCTTAGTGTTACTAAAAATATCATTGTCCGAGTATGGCCTGTGAATGATCCCCCTATCATTAAAGATGGAATTGAAGAATCGTATTCATATAATGAAGATACAAGCTTTAGTTTAACATTTAAAGACTTTGAAGATGATGTTGAGTTTGAAGATCGACCACCTACACATAATGGCTTATTAAATTGGGATGTTGTTTCATATGATAGTTCCATTATTAGTAATGTTGAAATAGTCGGTGATACGCTAACCTTTACGCCAGTTGATAACCAATATGGTACAGCTAATGTTATCATTCAATTAACAGATACAGATACAGTAGCAGAGGCTGTTTTCCCTGAAGGAAGTGTCTATGGAGGGTATTCACCAAGTCCATTATCTGTCACAAAATCAATTGATTTAGTCTGGACACCTGTGAATGATCCGCCTGTATTGACTGAAATTCCAAACCAGATAAAATCAGAAGATAATAGTGCGTGGATATTAGACTTAAGTTCCTTTAAGAGTGATATTGAAGATGGTGATACGCCAGGTCTCTTAAAATTTAATGTTACGATGAGTGAGGATTATTTAAGTTATACGTATGATGAAAGTACGAATCAATTGGTATTTACACCAAAAGAAAATGCATTTGGAACAACCAAAGTAACGGTTACCTTAACAGATTCGGATACCAATATAAATTTTAATCCTTATGTGCCAGCTCCGCTATCCGTGAGTCAAACATTTGATGTTGTCTTAGAATCAGTTAATGACGTTCCAGTCATTTCAAGTATAGTGCTCAAATCAAATGTAACAAATTTACAGACGGTTGCCTTAACAACAGATGAATTGCGAGTTGAGGCAGTAGGCTTTAGTGATGTTGGTTTTAATAATAGTGATCAAACAGGTAGTGAGTATGACACAAAACGAGCCTCTGAACCATTTTTTACACCTAATACCGAAAAATATAAGTTTGAGTGGTTAGTAGATGGAGAATCAGTAACTCAAAATACGGATGCTCCACAAAATTTAAATTTTAGTACGTTAGCCATTGATGAGTCTATGGAAGGAAAAATGGTTTCGGTTAAAGTATGGCCGCATGATGGTATTGATTTTGGTAATCCAATTGAAACAACAATGCCTGTTAATACCAGACCGACCATGGTAGCTGAAAATGATAACTTGTTACCAGTATATAATTATTACTTCCCAACGGTTAATGTATCCTTAAATTGGGATGCAAGTACTGATAGCGATGCCGATTTAATAAAATATCGCTTAAAAGTTTGGAAAGTTCCAAAATGGCATAGTTCGCCAAGTGATGTGAGCCTTGAATCAACAGGTGCTTACTTTGACTCTGGTTGGCAAGATGGCTATCTTGGTATAGAGAAAAATATTAATAATATGAAAGGCTTATTAGCGGAAGAGGAGTTACATGGAACCTATTATTGGAAAGTTTGGACTGCTAACGAATTTGAATCAACCTATTTTGATTTTATTGATACATCATGGTTAAATCAATTTAATATTGATTTAATTGCACCTGGCGTACTTAACGATGGCGATACTATTGATGAAGATTTCCTTAATATTACAAGCAATGTAAGTTTAGGCTTAGCTGAAAATATTCGAATATTATATGGAACAAAACCAGCTTCTTTTGATGATGATGAACAATATCAGGTCATATTAGAAGAGATCAATCAACCCGATACGTTTCCCGATGATCCAATCACGATTACAGAAAATATTATTGTAGATTCAGTAGAGTTTGATAATGATGCCGATCCATCGCTTGTGTATTGGACTTATATCATCACCTTCCCTCCAGGAATAACAACCTATAATATTATTCTTAAAGATAGTGCCGGAAACGAAAATCTAGCTAATACGTTTGTAATTACACCAGACTTTACACCTCCTACAGGACTGATGATTAGTGAGGATAATCCAATGTTAGATATTGAGGCAATTACATCTCAAAATTCCTATGCTATATCAGGGTTTAAAGAACCAAGTTCTGCAATCTGGTATGAAGGGTTAGAAAATGGTGTTGCAACTCAGTCTATCATTGTTGGTTATACGCCTGTATCTGAGTTTACATTTAATATTTATCCAGATAAGCCATCTGGTAACTTAATTGTTAGAGATAGAGCTGGAAATGAAAATACTGAAGATATTGTTAATTTAAAAATTGACTTTTTAAGAGGAGAACCAACTATTTCAACCGAAGGTTTTTCACGTGATGTGGTGAATGCTAAAGAAAATGAAACGGCATTAAGTGAGTTTGGTTTATCGGCATCTCAAATATCAGCGGTAACCACAGCTCAGCTAAGCTTCTCAGTTAATAGAGAGATTATAAAACATCAGTTAATTGTTAGTGATAATGTTATTTTTGAATCAACAGAAACACTAGCAGCGAATGCGTTATCAACAATTCAAGTAGAAGGAAACCGTAGTGATTTTACTGAAGGTCAGAATAGTGTAGTTTTACGAGTCATAGATGCTGCAAATAATATTGGAGAAAAAGAGTTTCAATTCACATTACAATCAGAAGAGCCTAATTTTAATGTATTTCAAAATGGATCATTCTTAGCTAAGATAGGCGAGAATAATTGGAATTTATCATTAACGGGTGTTCAGCAAGATAATGTTCAGGTCTTTGTTAATGATAGTCAAGAAAATATTATTACAGAAAATACCTATTGGGCATATATTAGTGCAGAGCCATTTAACCCAGCTGAAAATGATATTTATGTAACATTAATAGATAATGTCTATAATTATGTGAAAAAACCAATCTGGGAAAGCCGTTATTATTCACAGTATGCCAGCAGTATTGATATTCCATTACCAATTCAAGAATTATATAATGCTGAAATAATTGCCCTAACATATAATACCTTGCCAGATGGTATTGCTTCATTAACGATTATTGAAAATTCAAATACAAATAGCTTAAGAATGTTAATCGACGGGTTGTATAGTCAGCCAGTATCGTTATTAAACTATGAATTTGAAGATAACCAATTATCGATACCAACGGAATTAACTAATTATTCACTTACAGTAGTCGCTAAGGATGCCTATGGAAATACAATTAATCATGTTGATTTATCAGGTCATGGCGTATCAATTAAAATTAACTATCCAGAATCTAATCTATTTGATGAAGATGAGTTAGTTGTAATTGAGTATGATGATTTAAATATGATATGGAAACAAAATGAAAAGAATACAATGGTCGAAAGATTATCAAAATCAGTTGTATCAGAAATAAATAATACGGGTGTTTATGCTTTAGCACAGTTAGAAGAATTTCAAAATTCATTAAGTTCATTAAGAGTATATCCAAACCCTTGGATTCCAGTTGATGGAAATGCAGATACAGGAAATGAATTTGGTAAACAATCCGGTATTACATTTGATAAATTAACATTAGGCACCGAAATATCAATTTATACTATTACAGGTGAATTAGTAAGGCATTCAAAGGTAGATGCTGCCCCTGCAGAATGGAGTTGGGATGGTAAAAATGATCTTGGAAACAATGTGTTTTCAGGCGTATATTTATATGTTGTAAAAAATAAAGACGAAACCAAAACAGGTAAAATAACCATTGTTCGTTAATCATTAAAAATTTAATTAAAATAATTATGTAAAAAAGTAAAATTTAGTATTAATTCTACTAAGTGTTAATTGTTGATGATATAATTAAAAATTATAGATAAAAAAAATAAAATAAGCGATTATGTTAACAAAACAAGAATTTAATGAAGCAGTCATAGTACGAAATACGCCCTTTACTAAGGGAGCTATTCGTTATGGCTGGACTCCTCCTCATTTTTTTACAATGATTTTTTCCCTCTTCTAGGGGAGATTAGTATCACTACTTAGTAATTATTATGTGACTACATTCTAACGATTAATTTCCTCTAGCTAACACCATAAAAACGCCGCTATTCGGTGGTTTTGATTTGTCACATCAAAAAATTAAGTATTTAAGGGTATAACTACTAATGCAGACTATTCAGCTCAATATACATAAAGCTCAAACGACAACTCCACAAAGAGAAAGCTGTGATGAGCCACAAAAATCTCCAATTCAACTAGACATAAAAACTGATGAAGATTTGAAAGATAAGATTAACGAATTATTTAAAGATTCGCTAGTTGGTAACCTAGCTAAAGAATTTTCAGAAAAAAGAGGGATGGAAGCAAGTATCGAAGAACAGTTTTTAGAGGATATATGTCAGATAAACCAAGTAGACGATACATTAAAAAATAAACTATATTTTTTAGTGTATCTAATTGAAGATCCAAATAAGCTATGTCAGTCAGGCGATAGCCATGATGCAGAAGGAATAAAAGATAATATAAAGATTAAAGAGATACAGTTTTTACGGAACCTTATAGAGAATCCAAATAAGTTAGAACGACCAATAGAGTTATTAAAAAATATTGCTAATATTTTAATATATTGCGATAGCAACAAGTTAGTTACAATAAGGTCTCTTAACCATGTTCTGGCTACTTGGAACGCTAGAAGAGATCTTATTGAAATAAATATGAAAAAAGATGAAAAAAACAAACAAAAAGAAGAAGAAAATAAACGTGCTAAAGCAGCACTAGCGAAAATTGAAGCAGTAGAAAATCAACGTTGTAAAGAAGCAGGCGAAGCTGTCAGAAGAGCTAAGCAGGGTTGTAGAGATAAAGAGAGAAGATTAAAAGAGTTACAAAAAGGTTTTAAAGAACTAGAAGCACAGAATCAAGAACTACAAGCACAAAACAGAGTACAAAAAGAAGAAAAGGAAGTAATTCAATCTGAGTTTGATCACTATATGGCAAAACAAATAGAGAAAATAGATCATGAAGAGAAAAAAGAGCGTGCAAAAGCTGAAATAGAAAGAAAAAAATTAGAGGAGTTAAGAGCTAAGTATGAGGATAAACGTATTGAATTAGAAAACGTTGAAAAAAAGCTTTGGACTTTAAAACCTAAAGCAGGACAAGTACCTTTTTTACAACGTGAAACATTAGAGCTACAAAACCAAATTATGGTATTAGAGACGAAACATAAAATTTTAGAGGAGCAGCAGGTAACTGTAAATACAGCGAGTGATGAATTAAAAAAAGGGAGAAAAAGACTATTAGAAGAAATTAAGATTCTAAAAGGGGAAATAGGAGATTTAGAATGTAAGCAAGAAGAACCAAAAGAAACAACCTTTAGGGGTTTGTTAAGAAGTGGTAAAAAACTTCTGATCGATTCTATAAAAGAGTGGGCTAATAGAGATACTCTAACATGGGATGAACGACGAGAAAAATATAGTCAATTACAGCGGTTCTGTAACTGGCCTCAATCAAAGCCAGTACAAACTCCTAACTTTAAACCTTTCAACTTAAATGACTTAAGAAACTGGTTAAAAAAATTTAAAAAGCGGCCTATTTCTGTTCAAGAAGCTTATGATATTCAGGCACATCACAGAAAATTGTGTGTGCAAGAATTAACGCCACAATTATTAAATGAAACTAGACCCAAGGAGGGGGTAATAGCGTGTAAGTTTTTACGCGCCCAATTTTTTTTGATGCGTCAGAATCAAGAGTGGGCGCTACAAAAAAGACAAGCTGACTTAAAGGAAAAATTTAAAAACAGTGGAGTGTCTGAAGATCACTCAGTGTATGGATATATTAAGAATTTGGATCAATGTGAGCCCTTTGAATTATCTCCTGAAGCAAAAGACTTGAGACACCCTACCAAGAGGAATATTAATGGCAATTGGGAGTTAGCTAAGATGTATGTTGCAGGAACGTTGGAAGATAAGACTGCATAATAACTCAGCTTACTAAAATAATTTAATACGTAATATAAAATCAGACTATGTAAAGCTGTATTTTCTCTTTACATGAGTTTATGCTTATTTTAAAATTAATTCTCTTGTGGTGAATGTAGCTCAGTTGGTAGAGCCCCGGATTGTGGTTCCGGTTGTCGTGGGTTCGAGCCCCATCATTCACCCCATTTAAATCATATTTATATAACTATAAAGTATGTAACCTATAATGATCTATCTATTAATAAGTATTTTATGTTTAGTAACCTTTACAACCTTGTTAGGTTTATTTCTAGCCTATCAATTTACTCAGTTCAAAATACAATCACATTCACTATCTCAACATTCTCAACAGCTTGAGCAACGTTTAAGGCAAGAATTAAGACAAAATAGAGAAGAATCTCAGCGAGGATCAGCAAGTTTGCAGGATCTTGTTCTTAAGACCCTAACAAATATGTCTTCTGTACAAAATAAACAATTAGAAGTTGTTACAAATCAACTTAATGCCGTGATGCAGGCAAATGAAAAAAGAATTCAAGAGTTGCGTGAAAGTGTCGAAAAACGTTTAACATTACTACAACAAGATAATAATCAAAAACTAGAACAAATGAGAGCAACAGTTGATGAAAAATTACATGCAACCTTAGAAAAGCGATTAGGAGATTCGTTTAAACTGGTATCTGATAAACTGGATCAAGTGCATAAAGGTTTTGGAGAAATGCAAAGTTTAGCTGCAGGAGTAGGGGATCTAAAAAAGGTGTTAACAAATGTAAAAACAAAGGGAACCTGGGGCGAGGTGCAGTGTGAAAATTTACTAGAACAGATTTTAACAAAAGAACAATATAAAAAGCAGGTAGCTGTTAAACCCAATAGCCAGCATCGTGTTGATTTTGCAATTAAATTACCTGGAAAATCAGAGGATCCCGTCTATGTTCCAATTGATTCAAAATTTCCACTTGAAACCTATCAACTTATTATAGATGCACAACAATCAGCCAATAGCGACTTAGTTAAGGACTATACCAAAGATCTTGAAAGGCAGTTATTAGCAGAAGCTAAGCAGATTCATGAAAAATATATTCATCCTCCCTATACTACGGATTTTGCTATTATGTATTTACCGATAGAAGGGTTATATGCACAAGTGCTACAAACAACAGCTATTCAAAATAAACTACAAGAAAAATATCGTGTTGTTATTTCAGGACCAACAACCTTGGCGGCGTTATTAAATTCATTGCAAATGGGGTTTAAGACAGTTGCAATAGAAAAGCGCTCAAGTGAAGTATGGTCAATATTAGCAACAGTAAAATCAGAATTTGTAAAATTTGGTGATATTTTAGACAAAACAAAAAAGAAATTACAAGAAGCTGGTAATACAATTGATACAGCATCACAAAAATCAAGAACCATTGAACGAAAATTAAAAAATGTAGAAAGTTTACCCGAAGAATCTATTGCAAT
>PBEQ01000002.1 GCA_002719695.1 bacterium
GATTTATTTCCATGGGTACACGATGCTTGATCGCAACAAGGTTTTTTTTGTTTTCTTGTTGCGTTATAATCAAAGGTTTGAGTTTTTTTGGGTGTATTACTTTTGTGAGTGGGAGGGAGTGGTTTAAAATCTGTTGGCGGAACTTTTACTGAACCCATGCTTATTTTCCTTTGCTATTTATAGCATTTGATTGTTGTCTTAATGTTTTTTCGATTTCTTTTAGGGCTATACTTAAAGATTTTTGAAGTTTTATAAATCTATCAAAATATTCATCAATATACGCTTTTAAAATCTCTATAGATGTTTCATGGATGTCAAAGTTTCTAAATAAAATATCTTCTAATTGAGTTATTTTTTTATCAATGTTTTGGTGACCACTATTTTTTTTGTACATTGCTAATTCTTCGGTGTTTTTAGTCGCTAATTTTTTGCTAAGATCGTCTTGATCATAAATGATATTACTGCGTTTTTGTCCAATTTCTTTAAATGTTTCTAATTCTTGTAATGTGTAATTTATTGTTTCTTGTAATTGCTTGATATCAATATTGTTTTGATTTTGATTTTCCATTTTATTTCGAGATACCTTTTTATATTTTAGATACTAAATAAATTAAAATGATATATTTTATCAGAAAAGTATTTAATCATGGCATTGCATCCTTGTCAATATTTGAATATGATACTCAGTATCATTATTGACGGGTTGTTGTTTTTATGATAAAAATTATTTTTGTATTATGTTTTACATGTTTTATTTGGTTAATAGTTTTTGTTAAATATTTAGAAGAATATAAGAAAAATAGAGTTTTCAGGAGTAAAATTGATGTCGTTTACTATAACTAAACCTAATGTTATAATTAGTCCTAAAGGTAACCCTAGTCCTGGTTTACCTAGGTCAAGATCTACATCACCTGTCCATGGAAATAAATCAACATCTAAATATGAAAAAAAACCTTCTTGCGATAAAACATCGTGTCCCCATGGAAATAATCCAGCATCTAAGCATGACGAAGAACATGCTGAATTAAAAGAAAACACAAATAGTAATTCACAAAAAAAGGACACTGGAAATAAACTTTTTGAAAATCAAAACAAAATACCTATAAAACTTGTTAATCAAAAATTAGCCTCTACTTCAGTAGTAACACCTAATTCTTTAAAGGCAACTCAAGGAAAAGAAGCCGTTAATCAAGTATTAGAAATAGTTGCCAATAAAGCTCCCGAAGCCACTGCTACTGTTGCTAAAACACTTGCTATCGTTGCCAATAAAGCTCCCGAAGCCATCGCTATTGTTGCTCAAACACTTACTGCCGTTGCCAATAAAGCTCCCGAAGCCACCGCTACTGTTGCTCAAACACTTACTACAATTGCCAATAAAGCTCCCAAAGCCACTGCTAGTGTTGCCAAGGCGATCTCAACAGCAGCGTCTCTTCCTAACGCAACAGCTCATACAACAGCCTCTGTAACAACCGTTCTAACTCAAATAGCAACAAAACATGAATCATCACCTCAACTAACACAAATCATGGTATCTGCAACAACACAAATAGCATCAATGAAAGGCCAAAATGCTCCAAATATGCAAAATATGATGACATCCCTTTCAATGATTAATGCACAAACCGGCGTTAAGCCACAAACATTAATAAATATAACTAATATTATTACCAATATCGCAGTAAAAGCAAACTCAGCAATAACACAACCCTTAGCTGGATTATTATCAACCATAGGTACAATGTCAACTAAATTAAGCCCACAAGCACTATCAAATTTAACAAATTTAATATCTATTCTTTCAGATAAACTAACACCACAAAGTACAAAAGCATTAACAAACTTTATAAAAACTCTAGACAATATGGGACTAGACAAAACAGGACAAAATATCTTAAACAAATTTGCTAATAATCTAAATAAATTAGATCAACTTCAAACGCTTTTAGTAAAATATCCAGAATTAACCACTCAGGATTTACTAAATATGCTTGGTCCATTTGCAAAAGCAGCTCTAGGAGAAGACGATGAACTAACAGCTGAAGAAAAAGCAGAACAAAAACAAGCTGCAAATAATATTATTGAATTTTTTGAAAACATAAGCAAAGGACAAGCTTATATAATAATGAAATCTCTTGAACACCGCCAACAAATTAAAGAGCAAAAAGAAAAAGATGATCTTCTTAGAAAGTCTAGTAGAAGATTTGATCAACTTGAGGGTAACCAAACTCCAATTTTAGTTTCATAGCTATACTATTAAAGACGTCATTAAACGCATCCTATATAACGAACCCTTTAACCCAGATAACAGATCAATTAAGAAATATCTGAATCACTTTTTACAAAATCTTTACTTAGATTAAGTGCAGATTTAACTGGTGCTTATGAACTACCACTTTCTTCAGAACATTTTATTTGCTTAGCTGAAGAATCAAAACTAACAAATATCAAAATTATATTTAAATTTTAAGAACAAATTATTAGCCCCCCACCATATTCACAACTATAACAAAATATAATTACAAAAAAATATTAGACTTAGACTAACTATCTTACAAATTAAGCAATATTACACCTACAAAACATGTTTAAATCAAACTCAAATTTGGTATTATTTAGGTATGAAAATTACAGTTAGTATTATTCTTATATTAATAACAATTTTTGCTGTGACAAAAGCACTCGCTACAACTCAAAAAGCTAATGTCTTAACAGCTAGTAATATTAAATCGAGCAATCAAACTATTAAATCCATTCATGATTTGGAGTTTACAACGCTGCTTGGCGAAACGATTCCGTTATCAACATACAAAGGTAATGTGGTACTCATTGTAAACACAGCCAGTCACTGTGGATTTACATATCAATATAAGCACTTACAGGAACTTTACGAATTATTTAAAGAAGAACCCTTTGAAGTTATTGGATTTCCTTGCAATCAGTTTGGAAATCAAGAACCCGGGTCCAATGAAGATATTAAAGAGTTTTGTGATATCCGTTACCGAACGACCTTTCCCATGTCAGAAAAAATTAATGTTTCAGGCAATGACCAAAGTCCTATCTACAAATTTTTAACATCTCCCGAAACAAACCCAAATTTTTCTGGGCCAATCAATTGGAATTTTAACAAGTTTTTAATTAACCAAGAAGGTCATGTTATTGCTAGATTTGGTTCATTGGAAAAACCAACATCTCGAAAAATTAAAAAATTAATTAAAACCACGCTCGCAGACTCAAATAAAATTAATTGAGCGACATTTTCTGAATACTCGCTAAAATTTGTTGTAGTAAAGGATTTGATAAGGTTCCTTTATAAGCAGGTTCTTTATTATCACGATACTTTGTTAAAATAACAAAACTATAGGATTTTCCTATCCGACTATCATTTACATAGCCAGCTAAGTTATTAACACCTAAATTAGATAATGTACCGGATTTTACATAAATATCATAATGTTCAGGCACTTCCATATCATCATAATCAGATGACTGCTTGATATCCACAAACATTGTTTTTATTGATTCAGGATATTTTTTCTTAAAATAAGTTAAAAAGCGACTAACATGATCCGCTGTGATGCGATTATAAGACGATAATCCAGATCCATCTTTAAATTTAAACATGTCAGTTTGAACATCCAACCGTTTATGCATAAACTGATCCATCAAAAGCAATCCTTTTCGTTGTGTACCAGGTTCACCATACTTTAATTTACCTAAAACCTTTAAAATACTACTAGCAATCATATTACTACTATCTTGATTCATATCTTCTAAATAATTAAATAAAGGTAACGATGTTAACGTAAGTAACCTCTTTTTCTTTTTATTATAAAACCTCTCAAATGATAGCGGCTCAATAACACGGATATCATGATCTAATAAAACCTGTTTTAACATTGATGCATAAAAATGGGTTGGTCGAGACACTCTGAGATTAAGATTGGTATACATCTCATCTTGTTTTGAAACAGCTCCACGAATAATATATTTATCAAAACCGGGACGTTGATGTAATGATATTTTAGGAAACCCCCTTTTTTTGGAAGATAAATAGCGTAACGAACGTATATCTAAATCAACAAAAGATGATTCAGGGGAAACCGTTAATTGTTTTTGATCTTCATTTACCATTAATCTAATTTGATTATAATTAAAGTTTAATGCTCCCCCCAAAGCATAGTAGTACCGTGCACTATTTCCATATAAATTAGCATCCATTTGAATTTTTGAAGCATCTAAAATAATCGACTTTAAAACACCAATATTTTTTTTCTTTAAAGCCTTCGCAATTAAAATAAATTGCTCCCTTGTTTGATTTGGATCCCCCTCGCCTTTTACGTACAATGAGGGTATATCCTCTTTATCAAGATACACCTTTGTTTTAAATCGATATGATGTTGATAAATAGTCTAAACAGGTTCCCGTTAAAAATAATTTTGTTAAAGACGCTGGAATAAAGTCTAAATGAGGTTGAACCTTATACAGTGAGTTTGAACGGGATAAATCAGAGATAATAATGGCAACATCAACATCACGATATAAGCGATCTTGCAAGCGACTCTCGATATCCTCAAATGGCTGACCTTGGATAAACGAAAAACCAAATAAGACGATTAAAAAAAGTCGTAACAAAACCATTTAATCTAGTAAACGAATCGCCTTAATCCGAGTAATAACAGGTGGATGGGTGTAATCAACCAAAACTTTTAACCAATGAGGTTGTAAATTTGATAAATTATCTACAGATAAACGTTTTAAACCCGCAATCATATCATCCGCAAGACCCGTTGTTTCAACTGCAAATTTGTCAGCCTCAAATTCATGCTTACGCGATATATAATTGGAGAAAATACCCATAAGTGACTCTACTGGTTGAAAAAGAAAACTAAAAAAGATTAACGATGTATAAATAGATACAGAATCCATACCAAATGCTTGTGATAACAACTGATTATTTAAAAATAAGGATAATAAAAACAACATTAAGCCACTTGAAACTATCGACATAAAAAGTGATTTATGAATATGCCTTAATTTATAATGACCCATCTCATGGGCTAAAATAACCAATAATTCATTAGAACTATGTTTTTCTATAAGGGTATCAAATAACACAATACGACGCCGACTTCCAAAACCTGTAAAATAGGCATTTGACTTACTTGATCGCTTACTACCATCCATTTTATAAAGCCCTTCAAATGCAAAATTATGTTTTTGCGAATAGGCTTCCAACTTCTCTTTTAACTCGCCATCTTCCAAAGGTTCAAATTTATTAAATAGTGGCATTATAAAACTAGGAGCTAAATAAACCAAAATCAGTTGTACAATAACTAAAAAGCTCCAAGCTACTAACCAAGCATACGATCCCAAGGACTCAAAAAACCATAATACCGCTGTTAAAATCGGAATTCCAATTAGTAATGAAATAACCAGTGATTTTAAAAAATCCATCCAAAATGTAGCTCGCGTACTTTTGTTAAACCCATACCTCGACTCAATTACAAATGTTGCATAATATGAAAACGGAATACCTACTATCATCATAGTAATTATCATAATTACTAAATAAATAACACCCGTTAATAACGAAGAAAATCCAAAAGAGCGAACAAAAACATCCAAACTATTAAATCCCCCCAATAAAATAAATGGCACAATTACCATCAGCTGAAGCGTCTGTTGTAAAAAACCAAACTGCGTTGTTTCTTTTAAATAACGCTGTGATTGCGCATATTTTTCAGAATCATAAACCCCTTCAAACTCAGCAGGAACATCTGTTGAAACAGAACGACTGTTTAACCAATCTACGATCGAATCAAAACAGTAAAAGCCAATATAAAAGGTTAAAATTACAATTAGATAGCCATTCATAAACTAAGAGTAACCAAAATAAAGATGTTTGTAAATTAATTAGAGATTGCGTTCCTCACAGCATTTCGAATTACTTCAGGTAATGCAGGATGAATATAAATCATACGAGTTAAATCTGCATGGGTTGCATTTAGGTTCATAGCCAAAATACACATATGAATCATAGTAGCTGCTTCTTTTCCAATAATATGGGCACCAATTAAACAATGTGATTCAGTATCAAAAATAAGTTTAACAAAATCTTTATCAGACTTTAAAGCCATGCCCATTGCTGAATCTTTATACCAATTTGTTCCACAATAATAGTTACGATGTTGTTCTTGACACTCACGTTCTGTTAATCCTACTCCAGCTACTTGAGGATTGGTAAAAATAGCGTGCGGAACAGGCGGATAATCAATTGGTTTTTTTATACCATCTTTAACAACGTGATCAAACAAATATTGACCTTCAAAATTAGCTGAATGACGAAATTGATAACGCCCAACACAGTCACCAAAAGCATAAACACCCTCAACAGCCGTTTGCAAATAATCATCAACCTGAATAAACCCCTGTTCATCACACTGAATATCAGTATTATCTGTACCCAACACATCTGAATTTGGTTGAATTCCAGTAGCTACCAAGAGAGCATCTGCTACAATTGGGTTATCATCATCTAAATAAATAGAAAACTCATTCTTTTGATGCGTTATCTTAGTTGGATTTGCCCCAAAAACAACTTGATAGTACTTTGAAAAATAGTCTTCAAATAAAGATATAATGGTATCATCTTCATGCTTAATCATTCTATTTCTAACTAAAAAAACAACCTCAACCCCCATTGCCTGAAGATAATAGCCAAGTTCAACAGCTATATAACCACCTCCAATAACAACACATTTTTTAGGCAATTTTGTTGCTCGTAAAGCCTCCGTTGATGTCCAAAATGGCGTATCTAACAATCCCTCAATAGCAGGTATAAAAGGACGCCCTCCAACAGCAATAAAAATCGTATCAGCAGTAATAATCTGATCCCCAACCTGAATCTCTTTATTCGATTTAAATCGTGCTGTTTCTGAAAAATAGGTAATATTTTCATGAGCTTCATAAAGCGGTTTAATGGAATCCGATTCTTCAGAAACAACCGTTGAAACATAGTCTACTAACGATTGTGTATCTACCGTTATAGGACCATCAAGATGAATATGAAAATTATGGGCCGATCGAATTTCTGATAAAATATCTGCTGGATGAATTAACATTTTAGAAGGAATACACCCTCGGTTTAAACAGGTTCCTCCTAGAGCCCCATGATCAATAACAGCCACGTTTAAACCCAAATTAGCAGCAGGTCTGGTTATTTTTGAGCCCCCTCCAGAACCAATAATAATAATATCGAATTTTTGAATCATTTGCATTATACTAACATTATATACTTAAAAAAATGAGGGAAATTTTATGGAAACATTATTACTATTTTGTTCAATACTATCAATTATTCTAGGAATAATTCAGCTATTCTTTCCAAGATTAGTAGATTCTGTTGAACGATACTTAGATCAACTTTTTCATATCACAGAACATAACACTATTTCTTTTCGTCGTATTATAGGGCTTATCTTAATTATTGTTGGTGTTGTTTTAATCTATTCAGCTAGAAAGAACCATTTTATATTGAGTATATGATTCTATCTGACAAAAAAATAAAAGAGTTACTAGCATGCAACCAACTTATTATTGAACCGTTATGCGCCAATGGCATTCAACCCGCATCTATTGACTGCTGTCTGGGTACTCATTTTTTAACAATTGATGAAAACTTAAACAATGATGGAATTTTAAGTTTTGAAAAAGAAATTAAATATAAAAGCATTACAGAAAACTCTATTATATTACCCCCTAAATCATTTATTTTAGCAACCACACAAGAATACATTAAAATTCCAAATGGCTATTCTGCTTTTGTTGAAGGAAGAAGTTCCATTGGAAGAATGGGGCTATTTATCCAAAATGCAGGTTGGATAGATTCTGGATTTGAAGGCAATATAACACTTGAACTCTATAATGCAAACTCATTACCAATTAAGCTTGATGCTGGTAGACGAATTTGCCAAATTGTAATTTGTGAAATGGACCAACCCTCTGAATCACCATACAATGGCAAATACCAAGGTCAAATATTATCTGTTGGGAGTAAAGTATTTTTAGATAGCAAGTAATTCATGGCCATTTCACTACAACGCCCCTGCCCTTCATGCAAAAAAATTAATACCTTAAAAATAAAAAAACAAACAATTTACTGTTCATCCTGTGACTTTTTAATCCATTACAAATGCCCCATTTGTGATTCGTCACTAGCTGGAGAATGGCAGTCTGATACTAATGGAGATTTTACAAAATGCAAAAAATGTTCCAATGAAATCTATTTAAAAAAAATAGTCAATTTATTTAATAACTTGATGAAAGTATCGCACAGCCAAGCATGTAAACTTTGTAATGGACCAACTGTTTATCGAACACAGGCTAACATCGGACACCGCTGCTTTAATTTTCCAAAATGCTCAGGACAAGCCTCTTTATTCACTCAAAAAAAAGAGTGTCTTATTTTTTTAGATTTTGAAACAACCGGTTTAGAACTAACAAAAGATCATATTATTGAAATAGGAGCCCTTAAGATAGATCCTGATGGATTTGAACACACATTTGATACCTTTATTAAATCACCTATAAAGTTGCCCGAAAAAATTAAAACGATTACCAATATTGATGACAAGATGTTAGAACATGCACCTGAAATGACAGAAGTTATTGAAAAGTTCCACAACTTTATTGATGATGCTACCATCATTGCCCACAATGCTGATTTTGACGTTCCTTGGTTATTAAACGAATTTATAAAGTATAATCTTCCTTTAAAAAATAATACTATTATTTGTACCTTTAAATGGGCTCAATTAATGAAAGAACCTCGATCATCGTTATCTGCATTAACAAAAAAATATAAAATTTCACATTTAAATGCTCATAGAGCTTTGGCGGATGCCGCTGTTACAAAAGAATTATTTTTTATTTACGAAGATGCTCAAACAGTCGCAAGACCCAATCAATCTCTTGATGACTTTGAGAAAATCTTAAATAAAGTTAAACTTTATAAATTAAAAAAAGAAGAAAAAGCAGTTACACAACAATAGTAATTAAAAATCAACACTCAACCCTAAATCAACCCCACCCTCATTTAAAATGGCATCTTTTCGGTAAATTAATTCAAGGTTTAAATAATTATTAATATCATAGGCTGTTGAAAAGCTAAAATAACGATTATTAAAATCATATACATTCGCAGATAGCATTAAATCATCGCGCGGAAAAAAGTCCAATCCAACACCTTCTGATTTATAAATAATTCCAAAACGAGAACGAAATAAAGATGAAAAACGATACGATTGTTGAAAATGCTGAAAAACAATATCACCAGATCGATTACCAATCCCACTAATTAAACCAAAGCGTCCTTTTTCAAGATCAACTATGGTATCAAAATAGCCACTTGAATCTGTTGGAGCATACGCGACATGCGTTTGTGTTTGTAACGATAAATTTTGAAATAAGCCAACAGCCGACTTTTCACCAACCAATCCAACCAAACCTTCAAGATCGGCTGAAACCTGCTCCAAGTTATCAATCATAGATAATACTTTATCAATTGTTTCAGGATTTGCTAACGCTGAACTAAGCGCCTGCATCTGCTTTAATGACTTGGATGTTTCATGAAAATTATGAACTGTATCTTGAACTAAATCCAACATATCAGCCTGCTCTAATGTTTGAATCATCATTTGAATAGATCGAGCAGATTCATTAGCAGAATCAAGAAGATTCTTAAGATCAACTTGTGATAATGATGATAAATCCCCCGTAATATCATTAATATTACGAATGATACCTCTTACTTGAGTAAGAACAACGGGATCGGCTAAAAATAACTTTAATTGATTTAAAATAGCCTCAGACTGAATTAAATTTTGAGATCCTAAATCAATAAAATTTGCTAAATCAGAACCCGATTTACCATCAATAATTTCCCCATCCTTAAAAAACACATTTTTATTCAGACCTGGTTCAATTTGAATATAATTTTCACCAACCAAACCATCAAACATAATCTTAACCTTTGAATCATTTGGTATTGAAATAGATCCATCTAAAAAGAAATGTACATCAATATGAGTTGGTAACGGTATAATTTTTACAGCATGACCAATAGTGTATCCTCGATAACGAACAGCTGAACCATCTATCAGTCCACCAATATTATCAAAACGACCAATGAGTTCATATCCGGTAACTTTTTGAAAAATACTACTTTGCCAAATAATTAAACTTGCCGAAACAACTAACATTAAAAATGTTATAACACCAACAATTAAGGACTTACTGGATTCTTTATCCATCTTATTTTCCTAGTTTTCCATTAATAAAATTAGCAATAATGGGATTCGCTGATTTAGTAATTGTTTTTGGAGTCTCTGGATCACATAAACACCCATCATGTAAATAATAAATATCATCTGAGGTACGCATAATTGTAGAAATTTGATGCGTTACAACAATAGCCGTTGTTTTAAGTTCATCTGAAATCCGAACAATTAAATTTTCAATACTGGTTGATAAAACCGGGTCTAATCCAGTTGTTGGTTCATCAAACAATAAATACTGTGGATTTGTAATAATAGCACGTGCTAAAGCAACTCGTTTTTGCTGCCCGCCAGACAATTCTGCCGGATACATAGTATTAAACCCCGTCATTTCAACTAACTCTAACGCGTCATTAATTTTTTTCTGAATCTGACTTTCGGAATATGAGTGATCGGATTCAAATAAAGAAAACCCCACATTTTCTTCAACTGACATAGAATCAAATAAAGCTGCTGATTGAAACAACAAACCAATTTTTTTTCGAATTTCATATAAATCAGCAATACCAAGCAACGTCATATCAACACCATCAACTAGAACCTTCCCCGAATCAGGCTTTATCAAACACAAAATCAATTTTAAAATAGTACTTTTACCTGAACCTGATGGACCAATAATGGTCACTTTTTTTCCTGTAGGAATCGAAATAGAAATATCATTTAAAATAGCCTTACCATCAAACGATTTAGATAAATGACAAAGTTCAATCATTAAATGCTCCTAAAACAACACATACGATAAAAAGAAATTAACAATAAAAATAGAAATAATAGTACTAACCACAGCCCGAGTCGTTGAAATACCAACTCCCTTAGCACCCGCCTTGGTATTTAAGCCTTCAAAACAGGAAATTAAGCCAATTAAAAACCCAAAAACCAAAGCCTTAATTAACCCACCAATAATATCAAATGAATCCAACATCGTTAGCGCTGAATTAAAATAAGCATTTGGATTAATATTAGCCATAGGAACACCAACAACAAAACCGCTCATAAAGCCAACAGCATCAGCAACACCAACCAGCAGTGGCATCATAATCATAACTGCAATAATTCTTGGAGCTACTAAATATTTTACCGGGTCTTGTGATAAGGCTTTTAATGCATCCACTTGCTCAGTAACACGCATGGTTCCTAATTCAGACGCAATCGCAGCACCAATACGAGCACTTACAGCAACACCTGTTAACAACGGTGCTAACTCCCGCCAAATCGCAAGACCTACAATACCTCCTAACATAAAGTTAGCCCCAAATTTCTCAAACTCTCTAACAATTTGTAAGGTAAATGCCATTCCAATAAAAATAGATGTAATAATCGTTATAGGTAATGACTTAACTCCCAACATATAAACTTGATGAATAACCTTTTGAGTTAACTTGTAAGATGAGAAAATAGACTGAAGAAACCGCAAGGATAAATGCGTTAACTTTCCTAAATTCTCAAAATATAAAATGATAAAATTGCCTAAACGTTTAAACATTAATTATATTTAATTTGATAATCCATTACCTTTAAACTGCCTTTTTTAGGAAGTTTTAAAACATAATTTTCACTCGCAAGTTGGTTATTAATTTTTGTTAGACTCATATTAAGAGGATCTAAATATAAAACAATCTTCTTTGTATCATAATTAACAGACTCAACTGAAACAAACTCACTATTAAGCGCTTTTTTAAGTTTGTATTCACAAGCCTTACAGGTCATTCCTTCAACAAAATATTCTTTCTTTACATAATCCTTATTCGTACCAATATTATTTTGATTGCTAATTAGTACAAAACTCAAGTAAAGGGCAGGAATAAAAATAGCAAGCGTAATTAAAATTTTTTTAAACATTACTTAATCCTTTTTTGAAGAATATCTAATTTTACCGATTTTTAGCTCTAAGAGCAAACTATATTTACGTAATATTATAATTTATATACTATTATATAACGCAATGATCACAAAAAACATCTTCCCTATCTCCCTATTGTTACTCCTCATCAGTTGCTACAACACAATCCTATCTATCGTTATAATTATGAGCCTTATTCTAGTATCAAAATTAATAAAAGAACCTCGTTTAACGTATGTAAGCCTCATAACAGTCCTATTAATTATGATGATTAATAGTTATTTAAGCATTGAAACAAAACAAAGACTCTCAACAATAACAGCCTATTCAAACGCTAAAAAACCTCAGTTTACAGGAAAATTAATTTACACCTATCACAATAAAATCATAATAAAAACACAAAAAGGCTATACGCTAACAGGCTATCTTCCAAAAAATCATTTATTTAAACTAAATTTAGATGACACCGTTAGACTAACAGGCACCTATAATCCGCCTTCAACACCAACCAATCCTGGCCAGTACAATAACCTCAAGTATGCTATCCACCACAAAAAATTAGGTAGTATCTATATTAAGTCTCTTAAAGTACTCAAAAAAAACACCTCCGTTAGCTTAAACAAAGCCAGTTATCATGTTAAAAAGAAAATTACCAAACACCATCAAAAAAGCCTACCGATGCCACATTCAAGCATTTATTCTGCACTGATTTTTGGAGAAAACTATGCAGAACTTAATCATGATCTAAAACAATTATTTAAAAAAGCTGGCTTAATTCATGCGATTGTAGTTTCTGGATCACAAGTATCGCTGGTTTTAGGTATGTGCCATATTGTAATTAACTGGCTTGGTATCTATCGCTATTATCAATTAATTTTTTTAGTTCCCATTAGTATCTTTTTTTTTATCTTAACAGGTGGAGGTGAATCTGTTTTAAGAGCAATCATCATGGCTCACACACTATTTATTATTAAATTTGGATTAGGATATCGTTCATCAACCCTCCATGTAATTAGTTTTACAGCCTTTTTAATGATTATTATGGATCCTTTTGTTATTTATAAGATAGGCGCTATCTTATCCTTTTTAGCAACATTTTCATTGGTTTTTGGCACTGATTTAGTAAAACAACAACTTCCAAAACGATTTTCTCCTAAACTAAATGAGTTTATATCGATTGGAATAGCCCCCTGGATGTTTACCACTCCAGTCCTCATCATTAAGTTTCAATCACTCCCTATAGGATCCTTAGTTTCAAATATTATCTTAGTACAATTAATTGAATATACCGTTATTATCGGATTTACTGGAACGTTATTAGGAATCGTACTCCCTCCTATTGCACATGTCTTACATCAACTTGCATGGGTTTGTATTGACCTAATCATTCATGTAAGTACGTGGGTAACACATCTGCCATTTGCTGATATACCAATTAACCAACATAACTTAACAACAGGTCTATTTTTACTCGCTTGTTTTATTTGTTTTAAAACAAGCTTACCTCTAAAAACCAAACTAACAAGTTGCCTTTGTCTAATCTTAATTGGAATCAATAGCTATTTTATTCGATATAATAACAGCGTTATAATTACACAACTTGATATCGGCCAAGGTGATGCAACCTTAATTAAAACAAATCAGTTTACGTGTTTAATAGACACGGGCCCTCCTTATGATAAGCGCTTGGGTTCTATTACATATTCCGTGTTGTTACCGGCATTACGATATTACGGAATTCAAACCCTAGATGCACTCATTCTAACTCATTTTGATCAGGATCATGTGGGCAATTTAAAACCGTTACTAGCAACCATTCCAATAAAAAAAATTATTCATAATGGAAATTTACACTCATATTTAAAAAAGCATAATATCTCGTTACCAAATAATACTCTCGAACAATCCGTATGTTATGGTGATAGAATTCGTTCTAAATTAATAACGATTTCTTTTTTAAATCCATGTAACAACACAGCTCAATTAAGTAAAAATAATCAATCACTAGTCTTTAAACTAAGCAAACCGCCCTATTCAATGCTATTTACGGGTGATATTGAAAAAGAAATGGAATATAGGCTGTTACAGCATCATTCAAATAGCTTACCAAGCACGCTACTTAAAGTAGCTCATCATGGTAGCAAAACATCAACAACCCACAAATTTTTAAGTACCGTAAAACCAATCCATTCTATTATTTCAGCAGGAAAAAATAATAGCTATAACCATCCACATCTTGCTGTGTTAGCAACACTCAATGATTATGGAAAAATTTGGAGAACAGATCAAACAGGTGCAATCATCATTCATATGACTAAAACATTAACTATTAAATCATTTATAAAAAAATAAATTACACCTCATGCTATGGGCTAAAAAATGTGTTTCATAAACGATCGTTTATGAGACAGCGCTTCTTAAAACCCAACTAACTGAAATTTTTTGTCTCTAAAACCCGATAACTAGATAAAGCCTTTACATAAAAAGGTATGATTAAGACGCAATAAATATGCTAACAAAACAAGAATTTAATGTAGCCTATTGATTATGTAGCAGTTTAATATTATTTCTATTTTTATTTTTTTTAATTATAATCTATACATGTCAAAATCAGATCATTATCGAAAAACATTTATATTACAAGATCATTATAATGTAATTTTAGATCATGCCAATGTTATTTCAACAAACAATACTAATAAATTTTTTTATGGTGGTGGTTTTTTAGGCGGCATAAGAAAAGGAAAGGAACATTTTGTTTATGGCGTTTTTCCAGTAAAAAAACAGTATCTTTATCGTGTTATATTTTATAAACATGATTACATCAAGGCCAGACATTATTTTAGTGATAAAAACATATTGCTTTTAGGATTATATTATTTTAGGAACTCATATATAAGTAAAAGACCTTTTGATAGAATAAGCTATTATGGTTTACCATGGTTAATGGGCATTAATGTTCAAAATCCTGATAATCCCATATTAACCTCTAATGTTGTTGTTGTTAATACATTAAATTGTTTAAATAAGAAACTGACGTCCAAAATTTCTAAAAAGGATACCGTCTGCTATAATGACAATCTTGAAAACATTCTTAATGAAAATCCAATTCAATATAAAATTGAAACTCCAGAAATAAATCAATCAACATTTAAGATCATTTTATAAAAAATAGTATATATTAAAAAAATAAAAAATTATTTAATATAATTTAGAAATGCTAAAATTTATTTAGCTAACCACAAACCATTTAATTTGTATCAATGTGTAATCAGTAATGCCATCATATCATCATAATAAAATTCTAACGTTTGACTAGATTGCCGCAGCGCATAAATCATGGCAGTTGCTACAGACGATGCCTGAATAGCATTCCAACGAGACAATGATCCTAATAAAAAGGGTGAAATTAAAGGAAATAACACCGTAGCAAACTTTTCTCCAAAACGAAACTGAATACGTTTTCCCAAAAGCATACTGGGTTTAAAAATATAGATCTTAATCCCATCCAATGATTTTAAATAGGTCTCTAACTCACCTTTTGTGGCTAGATAAAAATTTTTGGATCGATCATCAGAGCCAACAGATGAAACAACAGCTAACTGCTTAACCCCAGCTTCTTGTGCTAACCGTGCAATGGTTACTGGATAATCATAATCTACGCGACGAAACTGCTCTCTTGTTTTTGCTTGTTTAATCGTTGTTCCTAAACAACAATATACATCATCAACCTGAAATAAATCCTTATAATCTGCTAACTGATCAAAATCAATACAATGAACCTGGCAACAAGGATGATTTAATGAAATAGGAGATCTCACCACAATATGAATCATATTATAATAAGAATCACTTACTAACGTTTCTAATAACTGACTTCCTACCAGGCCAGACCCTCCAAAAACAAGTGCCGTAGAGGTAGTAACAGTCATCGTTATTAAATACCTTTTACTCGTTGAAAAAGTCTTTTAAATAGTTCCCCAGTATCAGAGATATCAGGGTTTTTTGATTCAACCAGTGTCTTTTGCCGTTTAATATCTCGTGTTAAAGCATAAGTAAATAAATACCGTGGAGCTGAGTCCATAAAACTAGCCATACTACCAAAACGTAAATCATGAATATTCAAACCCGTTTCAGACAATGAGGCTACATAAAAGCCATTGGTAACAAAGCGAATAAAATGACTACGCTCATCCTGAAATTTAGATTCATCTACAAAATCATTTTTTATAAATAAAGGCGCTTCTTCAAATGACCGGTCTAAAAAAGAACGTAACCCAACATAGTAACCATCCGTCGTTTTAACGGTTGCTGACCATAAAATAATATTTAATGGTGTAGGTCGTGTCATAATCTGAGAATAGACAATACCATGATGCTTAAAATAAGAATCAAATACATCATACATTTTCCATTTCATAGCCAATGTAATGCTTAAATATAGCGTACTTATTAACAAAGCTCCTGTCATCACATTTAATTTAAAGCGCGAAACAGGTTTTACAGCACAAACAATCACAGCCAATAGCAACCAAATCGTGTAGAGTGGATCAATAATAAAAATCGAATTAAACGCAATTCGAGGCGATAATGGCCAAAAAAGTTGGGTACCCCACGTTGTAAAACAATCCAATAGCGTATGGGTTAGAAAACACCAAAAGTATAACCAATAATATTGAATATAACGTAAACTCGTTGACACAAAACGAGACCCATACGCTAATAAAAAAGGAAAACCAATACAAAAGACCAGAGAATGTGTGATACCTCGATGATGCTTTAACATTAAAAAATCATCATTTAATAATGATAGTGGAATACTATCAAGATCTGGCAATGTACCAGCAAGCCCTCCTAGTAATAAAGAACGTCTTCCTAACTGTTTACCAGCTATTACATAGGCAACGGCCGAACCTAAAAGCAACTGAGAAAGCGAATCCATAAAACCAATCTAAACATAATTTAATTATTTTTTCTAGAGAACTTCAAGATACCTAATAACGTTTAAAAAAACCATAAAAAGGGCAAATCATCTGTATAATGTTATTACGATTATGCTTAGCAGTATGTTTAGTTAGTTTATGTTTATATCAAACTCCTTTACAAGCTGAATTAAAAACAATTCAGTTAATAACTATGGGAGGTGCTATAACAGGAACCCAGAAAGACGCCTTATCAGGAAAATTTAAATTATCATCTCGAAGTGCTGAAACACTGGTTGCTGGAAATATTGAAATCTTAGAATTAGCAGATATTAAATTTAAAGAATTATATAATATCCCAAGCCAAGAAATTCAACAAAAGCATTGGATAAAATTAGCTAAAGAAGTTGATAAAGCCGTTAATGATATTACCATTGATGCCGTTATCATTACTCATGGAACAGACACTCTTGAGGAAACAGCTTATTTTTTAAATTTAACAGTAAAAACTAAAAAACCTATTATTTTAACGGGCGCTATTCGAGCAGCTCTCCATCCGTCATCTGATAGCACCCAAAATTTAATTGATGCGATTCGTGTTGCCACACATAATGATGCTATTAATAAAGGGGTTTTAGTTGTGGCTAATGGAAAAATTATCAGCGCCAGACATATCCAAAAAAATCACAATCATAGTTTGGATGCACTCGAAAGTTCAGAGCTAGGAATTCTGGGATATGTTCATAATGAAATTATTGATTTTCACCAAGCAAGTATTAAAAAACATACGTATTATTCAGATTTTGACATCAAGACAATATCAGAACTACCCAACGTTGATATTGCCTATGCCTACTCAGGTGGTCTAAGTAATATAAAAAAAACAGCAATTAAAGGACTGGTAGTTGCTGGAGTTGGATCTGGAAATATTCCAATGACCACACTAAAAGAATTAAAAAAATTACAAAAAAATAACATTCAAATTGTACGTAGTAGCCGAAATGTAGGAGCCCCTGTTTATAGTTCAAAAGGGAGTGAGATCAATGATGCCTATCTAAATTTTGTTTCAGCAAACAATTTATCACCGCAAAAAGCCAGAGTTCTACTCATGGTAGCGCTACATAAAACAAGCGATCCAAACAAAATTAGATCGTATTTTAAAACTCACTAAAACTTATTTATAAACTGACGAAGCAGAATCTATTTGAGATCGTTTTTTTATTAAATCCAAAACATCTTTATTATTTTTTTGATCCTGAGTTGGCGCAAATAGAGCTTTTCCTCGATTATCAACATCTTTTGGAGGATTCGTTAAATAGTAAACAGCTAAACTTTTTCGACAAATACCAGCTGGCGTTGCGACTTCTTTACATAATCCATGCCAACTATCCATTGTCGTATCAAAAAATATAGCACGATTAAATCTTGGCTCTATCTCAGCAATTAATTTACCTGGCACATTAGCTTCTTTGTCATGCTCATACACGCCTAAATGACCTCCCCAACTAGCCTGCCAATCTGGCTGCATATAAACAATTAAGTTAAGCTTTCGTTGATATGGAATTTTTGGATGCATTGAATAATCTAAATGAGGATTTAATTTCCCACCATTAGCATGAATATGCCATCCACCACCATTTAATCCAGGATCTGAAAGCAATGGATTAATGCCCGTTAACTCAGATAATAAAGATGTAAATTCCATTGAATTTAAGTAACAAAACGTATCATACGTTGTTTTTGGAAAAATGTTCCAGTTATTGGAAATTTTTTTAATTTCAATCGAATTTTTATATTCATGCCATTTTGGATCATTAAATTCAGGAAAATCTAATGATAAAGCCTCAGCTAATGAGGTCGGAAAAAAATCATCTATAACACAATATGGAAACGGTTGTTTACTTAAAAATCCCTCAAAAGCATTTTGTAATCGCTGTTTATCAAACATTAAAATAATATAACACAAAAAAAAATTATTTTAAATTTATTATAATTTTAGATGAAGCGCTAAATAGAATTCCCTCTGCTACTATCAAATGCAAGAAATTTGAATTAGTTACTAAATAATGCAAGTATAAAAGTGATAAAATTATTATTAAATAAGTACTAAATTTAATCCAACAAACCAACATATTTAGATCCAAACTTAAAATAACTAATTAACAGGTATCAATTTTTAGTTTATTATTTTAATATAGCATCAAGACAAATTAATTATCGTTATATACCAAATCACATTGTAGGGCCTACTTAACTGTTTGAAGATTACAAAAAATATTTGGATTCCAAAAAGATAGAAACACAAAATATGTTTAGAACAGAAGGTAACGCTGTATCTCTGATAAATTTTAAAAAAATTGAACAATTTTCGTTTTTCAATATAGCGATGCTTACAGTTTTAAATGAAAACAAAAGAGAATCACAGCAACCTAATCAATTAGCAGTATTTAGAAACTTTGTTAAACCATGGAATCACATTTCCAAACAAGTTAAAGATCTTAATAAAAATCAAGAATTAAAAACTATGTTTAGAATGGGCTTAGACTTTCATGAAACCGAATTACGTGTGATAGATTCTTTAAGTACACTACCACCCTAAACATTAGATATACTTGCAGAAATCGACTCATTAAAAAAAACTAAGAATACCTTTAGAGATTCTTTAAGTACACTACCACCCCAAACATTAGATATACTTGCAGAAATAGACTTATTTAAAGAAACTATAAATACCTTTAGAAACACTTAAAAGAACCTATTAAATCCTGCTCTTTAAAAACTATATACTCATAACAAATTGCACATATAACTATTTTTATTTTATTACATTCGTCTAATTTAAATATTCATTTCTAAGCAATCATAAATACTAAGAAAAATATTGTAGAAGACCATCCTTTTGTTTATTATAAAAAGCCTATGGATGAACTCACTATCGGTAAAAAACCCTTTTCTAGCAGACTCCTTTTAGGCACAGGGAAATTTTCATCACCTAAGCATATGGAAGATGCCATTATCAAATCCGAGTCTGAAATTATCACAGTCGCTGTAAGACGTATTGATTTTAATCAGGAAAATGACCCTTTTACGCAAATCATCACCCCTGATAAATTTACGTTTTTACCCAATACATCAGGAGCCAGAACAGCCTCAGAAGCAGTCCGCTGTGCTGAGATTGCCAGAACATTATCAGGTAATGATTTTGTAAAATTAGAAGTAACACCCGAACAAAATCATCTTATGCCAGACCCCATTGAAACATTAGAAGCAGCTAAACAGCTCGTAAGATTAGGCTTTCACGTTCTTCCTTACATACATGCTGATCCAATTTTAGCTAAAAAACTAGAAGATATAGGCTGTGCGGCTGTTATGCCATTAGGGTCTCCAATAGGAAGTAACCAAGGCATTCAAACCGAACTGTTTATTAAACTAATTATTGAACAAGCAACTGTACCCGTTATCATTGACGCTGGTTTAGGCTCACCATCTCATGCTAGTAAAGCAATGGAATGTGGCGCTGATGCTGTTCTTGTTAATACAGCAATCGCAACCGCTCAAAACCCAGCAGCTATGGCTGAGGCATTTAAATTAGCAACTATTGCAGGACGAAATGCTTATCTAGCAGGCTTAGCTCCTGAAAAAGAAACAGCCGAAGCATCATCACCACTAACAGGTTTTCTACACTAGTGTTCTCTGAACAATTCAATCACCCTCTTATTCAAAAAACGGTTAGCCAATCGCTATTAGTTTCAAAAGATGCCGTTGAGCAGTGTATCAGAAAAAGCACATTTTCATCGCAAGATCTTCCGTATTTATTATCGCCTCATGCCGAATCCAGTTTAGAAATCTTAGCAAAAAAAAGCCTTGCTTTAACTCGACAACGATTTGGAAATACAATGCAGTTATTTATTCCCATGTATTTATCAAACGAATGTTTTAACACCTGTACCTATTGTGGATTTAGTCTTGAATATAAGTATAAACGAAAAACATTAACCAAAGCTGAAATAAAACACGAAGCATCATTACTTGCAAAAAAAGGATTTAAACATATTTTACTGCTTACAGGAGAATCACCAAAACATGTCTCAACACCCTATTTAAAAGAAGCCATAAGCATTATAACCCCTTATTTTTCTTCAATTGGTATCGAAGTACAACCTTTAGAACAAAGTGACTATCAAACATTAATACAAGCAGGCGCTGATAAATTAACGCTATACCAAGAAACCTACCATAAAGAATCTTATTTAAAATATCATACCTATGGTCTAAAACGAAATTTTAATAATAGATTAGATGCTGTTGAAAAAGGAGCAAAAGCTGGCTTTTACAATATAAATATTGGATCCCTATTAGGCTTGTACGATTGGCGTTATGAAGCATTTGCCATGGCAGAACACCTCGATTATCTAACAAAAAAATACTGGAAAGCAAAATACTCTATTTCTTTTCCACGTATTCAAGAAATGATTGGCACCTTCCATGAACCCTACCCCATTAGTGATAAACATTTAACCCAACTAATCATTGCCTTTCGGCTTGCTTATCCCGATCTAGGAATTACATTATCAACTCGAGAACCAAAATCGTTACGAGATAATTTAGCACCTCTTGGAATTACAACCATGTCTGCAGAATCAAGCACCTCTCCAGCTGGGTATTCCGCCGGAAACTACGAAGAACAGTTTCAGACAAACGATAATCGATCACTTGATTCAATTATAAGTATGTTGAAATCTAAAAATCTTGATCCCGTTATTAAAGACTGGGATATGAGTTTAATGCCGAACTAAATCGNCNAANGNTTTACANGTTTCATCAATNATATANCAGGTACTACGNCCTGAACCCTGACTNACAATTAACTGTCGTTGAACNAAATCAACCAATTCTAAATGAGCNGTCTTATGNGATACAGAAAATAAACTNCGATACATTTTATTTTTTATAAAACGATTTTTTTCTAAATATAAAAGAGCCTCTTCCTGTCGTTTTGTTAATGGTTTTTCTTCAAAATCTGTCATAGATAACTGAGTTTCATTATTACCCAACACTTGCTCTGACTTAACAGTAACAGGTTTAAATGCTAAAGCAGCCTCCGGATCATCATCTTCGTTTTGTAATTGGATTAACTCATCAGTAATATCACTAATATCTTGTAATTGTTCTTGAGAATGTGCTTTCTTATCATCCTGATCTATTTGATTATTATTACGATCCAACAACGCTTGTTGATCATTAGAAACATCACGAGTCCATTTTGAATTAGCACGATCATCTTGTAAAACATCTTTTTCTAAAACAGAAAGAGATGATTTATCAGAATTTAAAACATAACATTTGTTATTAAAATAATATGGTTTTAGTGGTGATGCTTTTACAGAAACAATTAAAATTTGTTTGTCATTTTTCTCACAACACTCAATCGAAACATTAGGCTTTGGATAACACTGAATATCAACAATAGATCGAATAAACGTTGGATCTATCTCTGATCCTAAAAGGTGATAATTACGTTTATCAAATCCTATAACGATATTCCCTCCACGTGTATTAGCCATAGCAACAAGTAAAGGTCCCAGCGTTTCTGCGGTTACCTTAGATCCAAAATACGTTGTATCTGAATCATTACTATGTCGTATAAGTGATAAAAACTGATCCCAATTCATATAATAGAATTATAAGGATTTTTCCTCGATAATCAACACCTTATTCATAACACTGCCTGTAAATTATTGACTCAAACAAAAGCAAGTGCTACCGTCCTGTTATGGTATCCGTTTTAATTATTGGTTCAGGAGGTAGAGAACATGCTATTGGATTAGCATTAGCAAAGTCCAATCAAAACCCATCTTTATATTTTGCACCTGGTAATGCGGGTACGGCAACATTAGGGACCAATGTCCCCATCGAAGCAACCTCAATATCAGAATTAGTAACCTTTGCCAAACAAAATTCAATATCAATAACATTAGTTGGTCCAGAAGATCCATTGGTAATGGGTATTGTTGATCGTTTTGAACAAGAAAATCTTGCTATTATTGGACCTAACAAACTAGGTGCTCAACTTGAAGGATCTAAAAAATGGGCCAAACAGCTAATGACAAAATATAATATACCAACAGCAGGCTATCGCTGTTTTACAAATTTTGATGATGCCGCCACCTTTGTAACACATCATGATACCTTTCCAATTGTTATAAAAGCCAATGGTCTTGCGGCAGGAAAAGGCGTTACTATTGCAGAAACAAAAGCAAGTGCTTTAACAGCATTAAAAGAATGCCTTGTTAATCAAAAATTTAAAGATGCAGGCCTTGAAGTGATTATCGAAGATTTCTTAGAAGGTGATGAAGCCTCTATCTTTGCTTTTACCGATTCAAAAACAATTCGTCCGATGTTAGCTGCACAAGATCATAAAGCTATTGGAGATGGCGATACAGGCCCTAATACTGGAGGCATGGGCGCTTATTGCCCTACCCCCCTTGTTACTCCTGAATTATATGAAAAAGTAAATGAAACTATTTTTAAACCCCTTTTAGCTGGATTACAAAAAGAAGGTATTCACTATAAAGGAATTATTTATGCTGGTTTAATGATTTCAAAAGAAGGTGATGTATCGATAGTTGAATTTAATGTACGATTCGGCGATCCAGAAACACAAGTTGTGCTGCCCCTACTTGAAACTGATTTAGTTAGTATTTTTCAAGCCATTTATAACGAAACATTAGCTGACATTACCTTAAAATGGTCGGCTGAAAGCGCTGTCTGTGTTGTCTTAGCCTCGGGAGGATATCCTAATAACTATGAAAAAGGAAAAGTTATTTCAGGTTTAACGACTACTAACCAAGAATCTATAATTCATGCAGGAACAAAACAAGAAAATAAGTCTATTGTTACCTCAGGAGGACGTGTATTAGGTGTTGTTAGCAAAGCACCACAACTTACTAATGCAATAACAACAGCCTACCAATGTGTTAATGATATTTCTTTTGAAAATATGGTATATCGATCTGATATTGGTAAAAAAGCAGCTCGCTATAACTAAAACTCGTTAGCAGCATCAGCCCTTGCAATGAGATCCTCTTTTTTAGATTCTTTAGTTAAATTTTTTATTAATGATAATAAGAAAAAGCCTTCATACAACCCCCAGATAGGAGCCACTACAATCGTAACCATTGAAACCAGATATAAAATTGGAACAATTGAAAAAGCATAACCAATAGCCGTGGATATATTCCCTATCCCCCAAATAAAACCTAAAATAATCAATAATTTAGGAATACTTTTATTTGATATTGCTAAATAACTAACAACTAAAAACCAGATACCACAAAATCCTGATGTTAGAATAAACATTTTTGGATTTGATACCCCAAAAGCAACAATAACATCTTGAATAACACTAGGTTCAACTAAAAATGTTTTTGTAAGTTCTGGAATAACAGAAATATCCATAATAGCCTGATAGATACAAAACGAATATCCTAAAAACGCTAAAATAGAAGACCAAAGTACGATCGCAATATTTTCTGGTCGACATAACGATAAAAAAGTACATACAACACCAATCATAGCCATGCTGGCTAAAATAACCATTACCTTAATATTAATAAACGTTAACGAATACTTCGAAAAATCACTAAAGTACGTTTCAGATGCCTGATATGTAATAATAGAAGATGGAATTTGAAACATCAAAATAGCAATAATAAGATAAAAAAAACCTGCTAAAATAGAAGAAAATGCACCTAATTTACAACAGCTAATTTTCTGCTTACTATTCATATACTGAAATGTACACCTATTTGTGAAGCATTAAACATACTCACTATTTTTGATACACTGACATGACAATGACAGTACAGTACTATGATATTAAATTTAAACCCTTTAATCATCACCTAACCTGCCCCATCGAGGTTAATGGAACCCAAATTAGCCTAAGAAAAGGATTTTATTGTTATATTTTAATAAAAGATACCGTAATGGGTGTTGGAGAAATAGCACCATTACCCGGATTAAGCAAAGAAACACTTGATGATGTCAAAGAAGAACTATCCAAATTAACCGGTATTAAGCTTCCCATAAAACCATCTCCATTTGAGCAACGTTACGTCCCCATTTTTAGTAAACTACCCTCAGTTCAATTTGGAATTGAAGCGGCTATTGTTATGGCATTATCATCACCAAGCAGTCTAAAATGTCATCAGTTTATTGAATCACTCCAAACAGCACCAACATCCTACCCATCACCTATCATAAAATTTAAAATTGGTAGAGCGCCTATGCAAGATGAATTAAATTTAATAAAAAGAATACTTAAACAAAATAACAGTATTAAATTTCGCTTTGATGCTAATCATAACCTAAGCCTTTCTGATGCAAAAACCTTTTTTAAAGACGTCCCTAATCATCACATCGACTATATAGAGGCCCCCTGTAAAACACACCAAGAAGAAATTCTCTTTGAAAGAGAAACCAAGCTTCCCATCGCTATTGATACCCCAGACGATATAACATCTATTCCAGCCTATTGTCAGCACCTTGTTATAAAACCAATGATTATTGGCTCGGTTTTTAATTACCTAAATCAGATACCAAAGCATGTAACCTGTATCTTTTCATCATCATATGAGTCTATTATTGGATTAACAGGTATTGCAAACATAGCACATTATATTTCACCAGAAGACTATCATGGACTAAATACCAATCATATTTTTAACCATGCACCTAAAAACCAACTCCCCTATTTAAAGGCATTATCAGTAACAGAAAGCTTAAATTGGATTAATACCTATGGATCATCTTAGTTATCACGCACAAAACAACCCAAATGCCATTGCTATTGAATGTAAAGAAGACGCTATTTCATACGAAAGCCTTTATAAAACCTGCCAAGCATATGCTAAACACTATTCCGTTACCATTCATGACAAGCGAATTGGAATAGGCATTAAAGATCCGTTAACTGCTATTTATGCTATTCTTGGGGCCTTATACGCGGGTAAAACAATTTACTTATTAAATCATCACCTCAAGACAGTGAACAAAGATTTACTAAGCGCATATCAGTTAAAAACCGTCATCACTGAATCATCACCTTTTTTGAATTCCACTTTCTGTGAGCACCCTATTAATGATTTAAATACCGCTAGTATTCGACTGTTTACGACAGGAAGTAGCGGAAATCCAAAATGTGTTATTCACTCTATAAACACGCTAGTCGCAAGTGCTGTAGCCATTAATACGGCCTTAGATTTTGTACCTGGTGATCGTTGGCTCTGCCAACTTCCCTTTTATCATGTATCCGGGTTAGCAATCCTTTGGCGAACCATAACAGCAGGTGCAACCCTACACTTATCGCCAACAAAAACACCCTACACCCACATCTCCTGTGTTGAAAAGCAATTTAAAACAATCATCACCCAACCACATCAGCCAAGCTTAAAATGTATTTTACTAGGCGGCTCATTTATAAAAAAAGAGTTATTAGAACAAGCCTTAAAACGTAAGCTCCCTGTATACCAATCCTATGGGTTAACAGAAACTGGTTCGGCCTGTGCAATAACCACCTTAACAAAAAATACACTAGGGTTTTCAGGAAAGCCATTACCTCATATCACATTAAAATTAAAAAATAAGTGTATATTTTTAAAAGGACGTTCAAGATGCCTAGGATTTGAAATGCCAAACAAAAAAGAAATTCTGTTAGATCCAAAAGACTATTACAATACCAAAGATTACGCCATCATAACAAAATCTAAGCACCTAACAATCTTAGGCAGAGCAAGCAGGATGGTTATTATTAATGGTGAAAATATTCAACTTGAACACGTTGAAAGCTTTATTAAATCATTAGCCTATGTAAATAATTGCTATATCTTACCAGTAACTCAGAAAACCACTCTTAAATTATACGGGTTTGTAGAATATAAGAATTCAAAAAAGGTCTCTAAATCCGATATTAATATCGCAATTACAAACTACTTTTCATCACTATATAAATTAACCGATATTTTTTTTCATACATTTGACAAGGGCTTAAAGCCAACCGATGCGTTAATGAAAAAACATTTAAATAACTATCAGTTAAAAAATAACAAAGACTAGCTATCAGACTCATTAGCTGAATCAGAACTACCTTCCTCAGTTTTAGCCTCTTCAGAACCACCTTCTTCAGAACCTTCAGCTGTTTCTTCAGAATCCGCTGTTTCAGTTTCTTCTTCTTCAACCAATAAACGAGGCGCTGCTACACGAACAATAGATGCTTCTTGATTCGTTAAAATCTCATAAGCAGATTGATCTAACGTTCCGACAGAAATAAATTCATTAACTTGCAAATTAGATAAATCAATTGTGATGAAAGGCGGTAACTTATCTGGAACTGCAGATACAACAACAGAGTCTAGCTTCTTAACTAATACCCCACCTCGTTTTGAACCTGGAGCAACACCTTCAAATTTCAAAGGAACATTAACACTAACTTTCTTATCTTTTGAAACGCGGAAAAAATCGATATGTGTGATTTGTCTGGTAATAACATCACGTTGAACATCATACGTAATCACATTTTCGTGCGTGGCTTTACCATCAATTTCAAATTCTAATTTTAATACTGTATTTTTTCCAAATTCTGTTCGAAGTGATTTATCAAATTCAACATCATTTACATAAATACTTATATTATTTGTATTTGTTTCCCCTCCATAAATAACAGCAGGAACAAATCCATCCTGACGCAAAACCTTAACTTTATTCTTTTTTAACTGGTCTCTATGTTTAACTTTTATCGTTGCTTTTTCCATAAAATCCTCCACATTACACAAACAGAGGCTAATTATAGTCAAAATTACCTAATTTTAAAAGAGTAAGAATAGAAATCTTAACTTATAACAAAATTCTACCCCCCTCTCCTCAATCATTCACCAACATTAGGTTTTAAAACTAAAACCAAAACGAACAGCAACATTCATACCTTTCAACTGCTTAGCAATGATATCACTATATAAATTAATAAGACCTGTAGTTGATGTAGTTGAGAAATAACGTTTCTTTAGGTTTGTAAAGTAACAAAAAATGCACTACCAAAAATCTCATTAATATCACAATTATTAAAACAAGAAAAAGGAGGCCATTGCCAACGCCCCCCATCACTAAACGTTGCTGTTAAGTTAAACCACTTATTCAACGATAAAAAAACTAAATTCAAAATCATAAAATTAAATAAAGTTTATCCCATATACAATATTGATACAAATTTATTCTTTAAATCATCATCTGATTGATAAAATACCCGAATATAATTATCTGTTAACCCAGACCATAAGCCTTTTTTCTTTGATTCAAATAAAACAGCTACCTGTTTTCCCTGAAAACGATTGTAGAATGTTTGTTTTTTTTGGTTACTTAACGCTCGCAAAACTTTACTACGCTTAGCAATATCCTCTGGAGAAACCCGGCCATCACGACGAGTACTACGAGCAAATTTGCGATCAGAATAACTAAATACATGCATATAATGAATTGGCATTGTCATTAAATTAGCAACCGTCTCATCAAAATAAGCTTTAGTCTCTCCTGGAAATCCAACAATAACATCTGTACCAATACAAATATCCGGAACCGTTTCATAAACCCAATCAATAAACTGTCTAAATTCACTAATAGAATACTTTCTTGCCATAGCCTTAAGCATCATATTGCTACCACTTTGAATTGGAATATGTAAATAGCGACATAATTTTGAATTTGAATTCATCATCATAATTAACTCTTTAGAAATAGTAGTTGGCTCAATAGATGAAATTCGAATACGTTTGATAGTATCAATGGCCGAAATTCCAGTAACAACATCTAATAACGTTTTACCCTCATACTCATACGTTCCGACATTAATACCTGTAATCACAATTTCTTGATGTCCAGCATTACCTAAATCAATGCACTCACGAATAATATCCTCATATACCCGACTACGAGCAGGACCTCGAGCAAAGGGAATAACACAAAACGAACAATAAAAATCACAACCATCCTGAATTTTAATATTGGCTCTTGTATGATGAGAATCAACACTAGATCGTTCAATTGTAAATGAATTACGTTCAATTTTTTTGGTCTTAATAACAGGATCCGCTAAATCCTCTGTCTGGGCTATAATATGGTGTGTATTCATCTTTTCAGCATTCCCAATAACCCATTGAACATTTTTTAAACGTAACAACGCATCTTTATGTACTTGAGACTGACACCCAATCAGTGCAATTCTAATTGCCTGGTTAGCACCAACTAATTGCTTAACCAAACGTTTTGTATCTTTATCACCATTTTCAGTAACCGTACATGTATTAACAACAGCAATATCTGCATCATGGTACTCTTTTACCAAATGATACCCTTCACCACGAAACGATTGCTCTAAAGAAGCTGTTTCAGATTGATTTAAGCGACACCCCTGTGTAACAAAACAAACTTTTTTCATGCCAAAAGTGTACCACATGCTTTTCCAATACACACATAAACAACATCATCCCTTAAAAAATCCTATCCGCCACCATCATTCTTATCAATTCATACGCTCCATGCTAAACCAAAATAATAATAAAGTTTAACAAATGTTTACAAAAAAAATCAAAACAAACTCCATTAATCTAGCAAAATGGAATTTTTTTGATTTAAATAACGACAATATTATAAACCTTATTTTAGATAAAATAGCTGGAAAAACGCCCTACTTTATATAGAACTTAAATTAAGATGAACAATTTCATTAACACTGCCCAATCGCATGCGGTTACCCCATGTTCCGACACCGGAACTAACATAAAAATAGGATTCTCCTGATTGATACAATCCATAAGGCTTTGAAAAATATAATCTAACGAACCAACCAAAAGGAAAAATTTGACCATTGTGAGTATGCCCTGATAGCATTAAGTCTGGTTTGTTAGTTAGTCTATCAAATAAAGAAGGTTTATGAACAATAGCTACGTTATAAAAATCATTATTATGGTAACGAGATACTACCGCTTCTTTCTCTTTTAATGATTGATTATCATTAACACCAATTAAGCGAATACCATCCATATCAACAACCTCATTATCCAACCACGTTATCCCTACCTCTTTTAAGTTTGCTAAAATAGTTGCTGAATGCTTAAGATAATAATCATGATTTCCTGTTACAAAATAAACAGGCATTGTTAAGTCTTTAAATTGAATTAAATCATCAAGGCCTATATGACTACCATCAATTAAATCCCCTCCAATCAAAACACAATCTGGATTAGCATCTTGAATTTTCTTAATAAGTCTACCTAAATATGCAACAGACTGTGTCCCAAGATGAACATCACTAATAAAAACTATATGCTTGGAGCACGTTATCTTATTAGATCGAAAATGAACTGTTTTATGCCTAATCGTCCGTCCTTGAAAGATAGCATAACTAATTAAAAGACTTGTTGTAACACATAAAAGACCTCCCTTAATAACATCTGCAATCGAAATCATATAATTTAACAAAACAATTAATGAGGTACTTAAACTGGCAAAATAACAAGCTCCAAAACCAAAATTAACAAAGAGTCGTAACCAAATACGGCTTGTTTTTGTTCGAAAATAAATCATTAAACACGTTGCGATCAGAACACTAGCTATAACTAACATTAACGTTGCAATACGAAGACCAACGCCCCAATAAAGTAACATCTGAGTCGGAAATAAATATAACCAATAGCCTAACACCGTTAAAAAAAGTAACTGGCTTCCCAATAAAAGCACTCTCATACGCTACTCCTATAAACAATACGAGTTAACACGAATTTTTTTTCTTCTGTTTCTGACGCTTTTGTTTAAAAAATGACGTTAATAACTGTGCTGATTCAGATGATTCTAGACAAGTAAAGTCTAAGTGATGATTTAATTTAGGTTCAGATAACATGTTAAATAACGATTCGCCTCCCCACTTATAATCAGGCGTTCCGTAAATAAGACGTCGAAATCGAGCATGAAAAATAGCGCCCATACACATTACACAGGGCTCCAGCGTGACATATATATCACATTCAGTTAATCGCCAATCATTTAGACTATTTTGAGCCTCTTGAATTGCCAAAAGCTCAGCATGTGCTAAGCCATCTTTTTGTGCTTGTTTACGATTATGCGTTTTAACAAGAACTTGTTCATTACAAACAATAACAGCACCAACAGGAACCTCATCCCGATCATAAGCATACTTAGCTTCCTGCAAGGCTAAATCAAAAAAAGAATCCGTCATTAATTAAAACTAAACGAAACGGGTCCCGAACTAGGATCATCCGTAATAGGACCACATTGTTTTTCATACTCTGCAACATGATTTGATAAAAGAGACATCAATTTTTTAGCATTTCGAGGCGATAAAATAACGCGCGAATTAACAGTCGCTGATGATGTATGAGGTTGCACTAAGGCAAAGTCTAAAATAAATTCTTCTTTCGAAAAATTATTAATCATTAAATTTGCATACTGCCCGTTAATAACATGAGCTGGAATGGACACATTAATTTTAGTTTTATCCTGTCCATCATTTTGCTTTTCATTAGAAGATTCTGTACTCATAATTTAACACGCTCCATATATTCTAATGTTTCCGTATTAATTTTTATAATATCCCCTTGCTTAATAAAAGCAGGCGCATTAACGGTTAACCCATTAATCAACTCAACAGGCCGTAAACTTGATGCGGCAGTTGCCTTTCTGATTTCAGGAGGCGCATAGGTAACCTCTAAATCCATTGTTCGAGGTAACTCAATACCAACAACCTGGCTGTCATAAAATGTAATTGAATAATCTATTTCTTCTGATAAAAAGGTTTCTGCATCGCCAATAATATCCGCTAAAATAGTTACTTGTTCATAGGTTTCATTATCCATAAAAACAAAACCCGCTGAATCTTTATATAAATATTGCATGGATCGTGAATCAAGCGAGGCCTTTTCAACACGCTCATTTGATAAATAACGTTTTTCTAAATTACGACCATTTTGAATATGCTTAAGTTTGGTCTGCATACAAGCATTTCCTTTACCTGGAGTACGATGCATTTTCCAAGTAACACGGTAAAGCTCTCCATCAACAATTAAAACCATTCCCTCTCTAATTTGAGTTGCATTGATTTGCATATTAGTCACCTTTCTATATAATTAAGATACGATATACGTTACCAAAACAATATCAGAAAGTAAAATAAAAGGATTTTTTATGGCAGATAAACATTCATTCGACATTGTATCAAAAATTAACCTCCAACACCTTGATGATGCAATTAATCAAGCCTTAAGAGAAATAAGCAATCGTTATGATTTAAAAGATTCAAAAACAACGATTGAATTTAATAATGGGGATCATAGTCTAACGATTGAATCAGAAAACGATTATAAATTATCGGCATCCAAAGATATTTTTAACACGCATCTAATCAAACGAAAAATGTCTGTTAAAGCATTTAACTTTCATGATCCCGAAAAAGCAACGGGCAGTCGTATTCGCCAAAAAGCAACCGTACAACAAGGCATTCCTCAAGAAAAATCAAAAGAAATTGTAAAATTTATTAAATCACTTAATACCAAAACCCAAGCTCAAATTACGGGAGATTCCCTAAGAGTAACTGGCAAAAAAATTGATGACTTACAAACGATTATTCACGAGCTAAAAAATAGCTCTATCGATTGCGCCATGTCATTTGAGAATTTTAAATAAAAACGATTGAATTAATCTAATAAAAGTATATTATTAACTATATTCCACAAAAAGGAGATTTATCATGAGCGCATTTAGTAGAAGATTAGGCACTACAATAACTTTTACAACTCAAAGATTATGTTTTTCAGCAAGAACTTTTGCAACTCAAAAAAATCAAGCAGAGAGTCCTTCAATAGCTGGTAAAAATACTGAAAATGGAGTTCGCCATATTAATGATTTAATACAAAATCATCAGGAGCTTAAGTATATCAATCCAAATTCTGCTCATGGGAAAATTATACATATGCTAGCAGCTCAACTGCCTGATACAATGAAAGAAAATGTTAAAAAGTTAACAACCGGTGATAAAATAGAAAGTTTTTTAACGAAATTAAACAAATCTAAGGTAGCTATATTGAGCCATCCAGAACCCGATAGAACAACTGATTTTATGGGAGCTCATCCATCTAAAACCACCAATCATATTGCATCCCAAGACTTCCATAACAATACAATGAAAAAACTCTTTGATTTATTGTTACAACACAAAGACGTAGTAACCATAAGCAAAGATATCCATGATCAGGCCGTTAGTAACCGCAGGTTTTAAAAAACATGGTAATACACGCTATTATTTAGATACCATAAAAAATTTTACGAACAAACACAAAAAATTATTCAACCAAAATTGTCCTGAAGGTCATGCTAGATACATGCTATTATTTCATACAACTCGTTATTTTGATGATTTTAGCAAGAAAATAATACAAGCAAAATCACTTAAAGAAATTCAAAGAATAGCAGACAGAATACCCGTAGGGGGTTTTTCACACCCAATTGGCAGAATAGAAAGCTATTACCAACCTCAAACACTAACACCAGAAAATCTCAAATTTGATAAGGAAATTCGTAACAAATTTAGAGAACTAACAAAATAATTAAAAACGTAATAAAGAATCTAAAGAAACCAATTGGTACCCTTTTTGTTGAATAGCGACTATTAGTTCGGGTAATAATTTAACCGTTTGTTTTCGTTCATGTAAAACAATAATAACACCTGGCTTTAAAGTCATAAGAATATGATTCACAATCGCACTACTATCTTGTTTTTTATCCCAATCTTTTGGATCAATACTCCAACGAACCAAATAAGAAAAATGTTTTTTTAACAGCGTTTCTTGCTCTAAAGAAACCTCACCATATGGCGGCCGAAAATAAATAGGCAAACGACCTAAAACATCATTAAATATTAATTGAGATTTAGCAATATTTTTTAGTAATTCAGCATGTGATTGAACGGTGATATGATGATGATTATAGCTATGATTACCAATTGTATGATCTTCTTTTTCTATTCGTTTAACATAGCCTTGATAGCGTCGCAATTTTGAACCAATTAAAAAAAAACTGGCTTTAGATTGATGAACCTTTAAAATATCTAAAATATCATCCGTGTAACGCCCTGGCCCATCATCAAAGGTTAACGCAACTACCGGCTGAGTCGTATTAACCGCGCGGATAACAAAGGGATCCGAAGCGTTTATAGCAGCACAAAAACAGCCTACAAAACTAAGAACGAACCAACGTTTCCAGTTCATTAACCATTTCCTCAATGTAAACAATACTTTTTTGCCAAAAAGCTTCTGATTCAATATCAACACCAATCGATCGTGTAATATCCAATGGTGAGGCCGAACTTCCTGCTGCCAGTAAGGTTTTAAGCTGTGGCACAAAAGAAGCACCTTCTTCTAAGTAAAGCTGATATAAGGCAAAGACTAATAAATTACCAAAATTATAAGCATAAACATAAAATGGATAATCTAAAAAATGAGGAATCGTTGCCCATTCCCACTGGTATTCAGCTGTAATAGCAACACTATCACCAAACATACTCTTTAGATGTTGATTATAAATGTCACATAATTCCTGAGATGATAATAATGTATCAGAAACCTTAAGATGAGAAGCTTTTTCAAATTCAGAAAACATATTTTGACGATGAGAGGTTGCAAAAATATCTTCTAATTTCTCACTTAACATTACGATTTTACTTTGCTTATCCGTTAACCGTTTCTTTAAAATATCAGTTACCAACATTTCAGAAAAAACAGAGGCTGTTTCTGCTAATGGCAAAATAGGATGATAATTGGTTAACGTTTGTTTTGAAGCTAAAACATCATGTATCGCATGCCCTAATTCATGTGCCATTGTTGAAACATCACGAGGTTTTCCTAAAAAATTTAACATAACATAAGGATAACAATCGGGTGTAGAACCCGAACAAAACGCCCCACCCCGCTTATGCTTTACAACCGGAGCATGAATACGATTACGATCAAACATTGCTTTGGCGATATCACCAAACTCAGAATCAAACTCATAAAACCCATCCAAAACAAGTTTTTTAGCATCTGAATATGAAAAAACATCATTAACATTAGGAAACGGCGCATAAATATCAGATAAGGTCATTTCGTTTAAACCAAGTAATTCTTTTTTTAAGCGATAATAACGTTGAACAAGTTTATTAGATTGTGTTGTAACATTATGTAACAAATCAATGGTTTGATCAGATAAATCATTTGATATATTACGAACATGAATGGGTAATTTATACCCTCTTAATTTTCGTTCTGTATTAAAATCTTTTAAAATAGAATTAAAAATATGCGTAATGGTAATCTCATTTTGCTTATAGGCATCAAAAAAAAGTTCCATAGCTTCTTTTCGGACAGCCTGATCATGATGAAGCCGTAAATTTCGCATCTCTGGGCCGGTTAATACCTGCTTTTTTCCATCTAATTCCATAGTAAACGAAAACGATGCTGTTAATTCAGAATATAATTTTTTATACCCTTGAGAACCTGTAACATCTTTTAAATTAATAATTTTTTCTTCCGCTTCATTTAAATTATATTGAGCCGTTTGATGAGACCGAAAAAGAGAATATGCATAATTTCTTAAAGTAGCATCCTTTACTAACGTATCCATATAACTCGCATCAAACTTACTTAACTCTAAATCAAAAAATACCAAATGATTAGCAACCGTTGATTCAACATCATCTATTTTAGAAACTAACTTTTTAATTGTCTCATTCTGAGTATCAATAGCATTACGCAAACTCGCATACTGACCTAATTTATATAAGGGCGTAAGCAACATCTCATACGCTTCGTACGCTTGTTTTAACTCAGTTGCAGCTAACGAATGTAACCTTGATTTATAGGTCTGCTCAAAAGAAGCCGCTTTTTCTAGAACGTCATTAGTAACAAGCGTAATAGCCTCATCTTGTTCTGATTTAAATAAATCGGATAAATCCCAAACAACATTATCACAACCAAAATTACCCATCCTAATCTCCTTACTCATTTAAATTATCTTGATCCCACTGAGAATAGCAAAAAAGTCGCAAGATACAACCCTAATACAGTAACACTCAATCCCATAAATTAGTGTTAAAAAAAGTCATCATCATCGCCTTCTTCTATATCTGACTCATCCATAACTTTTTTAATAGGCATAGGGCCTTGATTATAAATTTTTATTTCATCAATTCGAACACGCGGTTTTATATCTTTATCTCCAGCTAGTAAAACAAGCTGCATTTGCAATAAACCACCCGATGACTCCGTTTGATATGGGTTCCACAAATCATCACCAATTCCTAAATTCGCATCCACAAAATTATTAAACGGAATAATAACAACCTTCCAACCGGTCCAATCAACTTTTAAAGTATGAATAAATTTATCATCAGCTAAGGTTTCTCCTGATGATTCAGGATGAGGTTCAATTTCAAAATTATTATTATCATCATCAAATAATTCAACAATTAACACAGCACTCTTTTTGCCATACCCCCTAACCAATAATTTAATAGCATTAAATTTAGCAACATCAATACCAAAATAGGTTCCACAACCACCCACATACCAGTTTTTTTGAGCCCCTGTTAATTGAATAGATCGTTTTCCTAAATGAGCAAATTCTTTCATATTATTTGGCTCTATCGACAAATCAATATTATCAAAGCCCCACCAACGAGGAAACTGCGATAAATCAGCATCTTCAAAATCATC
>PBEQ01000003.1 GCA_002719695.1 bacterium
CTAAAATTGGTATAGGTATTATAATATCAATATATTTTCTATTAAAAAGGGGTTTCTCAATGTCAGAATCTGGTTTACGTAATTTAGCAAATGAACTTGTTACAAACAATACAATCTCACCTGATTATTATCAAGAATATGATGTTAAAAGAGGCCTTAGAAATCTTGATGGATCTGGGGTTTTAGCTGGGTTAACACATATCTCATCGGTTATTGGCTCAAAAAAGAGCAGTCATGAAATGGTGCCTGTTGAAGGAATTTTAACATATAGAGATGTCTCATTAATTGATATAGCCTCGTCTTGTACTGAAGATTCGTCTAATAATTTTGAAAAAACATGTTTTTTACTACTTGTGGGGCGTTATCCTACGGATACTGAGTTAGCCGATATCGTGAATTATATGGCTGATCATCGTGAAGTACCTCAGGCTATTATTGATGGTATTATTGATGGGATACCATCAAAGGATATTATGAATAAATTACAAACCTGTATTTCGGCATTGTATGCATATGATGATAATCCTGATTCTTTAGATCCTGTTGAAAACTTTTTAAAAAGTCTTCAAATTATCGCAAAGATACCAATGATAGTTGCATATAGCTATTTAAAAACATTTAAACCAAATTCAAAGAGAGTATTACCAACAAAAGATATGAGCCATGCGAATGCATTTTTACATATGCTTTATGAAGGAAATGATGTTTCGCGATTTAATGAGCATATTATCGATCTTTCTTTAGTACTACATGCTGAGCATGGTGGTGGAAACAACTCCACATTTACTACCTATGTTGTATCTTCATCTGGGTCTGATATTTATTGCTCTTTAGCTGCTGCTGTTGCAAGTTTAAAAGGGCCTCTTCATGGAGCTGCTAATAAAAAAGTAATGGAAATGATGGCTGATATTAAAGACCATGTTTCTAACTGGGATGATGCCAATGAAGTAAAAGAATATTTAGCAAAATTAATTCGTAAAGAAGCGGGCGATAAAAGTGGGAAAATCTATGGTCTTGGCCACGCAGTCTACACCAAGTCTGATCCAAGAGCGCTTGCTATTAAAGGTGTAGCAAAGGCAATTGCTGACCAAACTAATAGAGTAGATGAACATGATTTGTATAATTTAATAGCAGCAGAAACCCCAGGTGTATTTAAAGATGTAAAAAATTCTACAAAGGTTATTTCTCCAAATGTCGATTTTTATTCGGGGTTTGTTTATGATTGCATTAATATCCCTCAAGAAATTTATACTCCAATTTTTGCTATGGCACGAATATCAGGCTGGTGTGCTCATCGTATTGAAGATATGTTATCAGGTAAACGAATTATTAGACCTGGTTACAAATTTGTTGTGCCAAAATAGTAGCTAATTATCTAGTTTATCAACTCGACGTAAATGTCTATCACCTTCAAATTCATGGCTTAACCATGTTTGGACGCAACTAAGAGCCTTATCATTTTGCGTTGTTCTACCTCCTAAACATAAAATGTTAGCATTGTTATGTTTTTTAGCCATTTCTGCCGTAAATTCATCATAAACAACAGCCGCTCTAATTCCTTTGTGACGATTGGCTCGTATCGAAATCCCAATACCTGTTCCACAACATAAAATACCAATTCCATTCGTTTCTTTTACTTTTTTTACCACAATATCTGCAATATCAGGATAATCAACAGAATCTTTGGAAAAAGTGCCCATATCATCAATACTTAAAGAATCATGAGCATAAAGTTGTTGTTTTAAAAATTCTTTTAATTCATATCCCCCATGGTCGGAACCTATTACAATATGTGTTGTCATTGTTTTTCTCCTTGTATGTTATCATTAAGATAATTTGCTAACATGTCTTTCCAATGGTATCGCTTTAGTGTTGTTTTAGCATCCAGTTTTGCACAGCTTAAAATGCCATTTTTGGGACGTTTTGCTGGACGAATAAAGTGATTAGAGTCAACAGCATGAATGGTTCCAGTATAATTGATTTTAGAGGCAATTGTTGTGGCAAAATCATACCATGATGCATTGCCAAGATCTGTGCAGTGGTAAATTCCAAAATCAGGTTTATTTAATAATACATACGTTACATACTCAGCTAAACTAGCCGTTGCTGTTGGCGTTCCCCATTGATCAGAAACAATCGTTAATTCTTGTTTCGTTTGCATTAGAGAAACCATGGTTTTTACAAAATTAGGTCCATTTGTTCCATATAACCATTGAACTCGAAAGAGATAGTAATCGGATAGTGTATTGATACAATGCTGCTCACCAAGCCATTTTGAGTAACCATAAGCATTTATCGGATCACAGGGATCTGGTTCAAGGTAAGCATAATTAGTACGACTGCCATCAAAGACATAATCTGTTGAAAAATGTACAAAAGGAATCTTATATTTTTTACAAGCTTTAGCAAGATAAAGCACGGCTTTAGCATTAATTAGATTTGCTAATTCTTGTTCTGTTTCAGCTAAATCAACCTTTGAATAAGCGGTGCAATTAATAACATAATCGATATTTTTATGTGAGTTCAACATAAAAAAAACAGCTTCTTCATTGCTAACATCGCAATCTTGTCTTGTTAAAGAAAAAACGGTGACACCCGCTTTAGATAATGATTTATTTAAATCGTATCCTAACATACCAGAGGAACCAAATAGGAGGACATTCATGCTATGATTTTTTCCTGCGTTTCATAATACGTTGAATTTCTAAATGTTCATCATACGTTTTACTAAAATGATGAGATCCATCTGGTTTTGCAACAAAAAATAAGTATGACGTTTGATCAGGATTGCAAGCAGCAAAAAATGCTTTTTTACCGGGAGATGCTATCGGTGTTGGAGGAAATCCAAGTCTACGGTAAGTATTGTAAGGTGATTTAATGTCAAGATCTTTGTAATAAACCCTATCTTTATAAGATTTTCCCAATGCATAAACAACCGTTGGATCTGAAGCTAAATACATACGTTTTTTTATGCGATTATAAAATACAGATGAAATTTGGGGCATTTCGTAAAGCTTTCGACTTTCTTTTTGAATCATAGACGCTAACGTTACAAGATTATGAAACGAATACGGATATGATTTAGCTTCCTTTTGAAAAGGAATATAAATACGCTTATTAAATTCCTTTAACATTTGTTCAATAATTTTTTTTGGTGAAGCTGATTCTTGAAAAAAATATGTTTCTGGAAATAAGTACCCTTCAATTGTATCTTTGGGTATATCTGATAAAAAAGGAAATGCATCCTTAAAAATAGTTTTGGCTTTACTATGAGCAAACGTTTCAAAATCATCTTTAAAGCATATATTATGCGATGCAAGCCGTTCGGAAATTTGATTAATTGAAAATCCTTCAGGGATAGTAACTTTAATTAAGTTATGGCTCCCTGAGTCATTTATTAAAAGCGTAATTAGGGATTGCTGATTAATAGCTTGAGGGATCAAAAAATGTCCTGCACGTAATTTTGTATCAGCATTCATAAATCGAATAACAAGCTTAAAAAAACGTTTTGAATGAATTAGATGATTGTCAGCCAAAATTTCAGCAATATTACTTACGCTACTAGCTACAGGAATATGAAGTATGAATGGCTTATCATGAGTTGATGCAGGAAAAAAAGAAAGATAAATAAATATGAAAAGTGTTGTAACAAATGTTGCTAACATACCTATAAAGATAGAATAAATAGATGTTGGATTACGATTCATGAGCTCTATCATAAAACGATATTAAGACAAAAAAAAGACATTGAAGTCATTTTTATTTTTTAATTAGCCATTATTTAAAATAATAAGTAATACTGATATATTACTGATACAGAATAAAAGGGCGGTTAGCTCAGTTGGTTAGAGTGCTTGCTTGACATGCAAGAGGTCACAAGTTCGATTCTTGTACCGCCCACCATAATTAAATATAAAAATGTAAAAATTTATGATTTAATGATAAAATCGTTGCGTGCCCAAAAAAAAAATTGTTAAAAAAAATAAGGTCAAAGCTCCCAAAAAACAAAAAGTAGAACTAAGTCCAATAAATCTTGTTCTTCAACAGCTATTTTCTATTACATTGATAGTTATTGGTGTTTTTGTATGGATTCATCAATATATTGATTCTAATCAAGGGTTAGTAGGCCTTTTGATAGAAAAAACAACATTAGAAGGGTTTGGTGTTTTAGGATTTTTAATTTTACCGTTTTGTTTAATGATTTCTGGTTTATTAGCTGCCTTTACTAAAAAGTCATTATGGTTTCATTTTATCGTGAGTGTTATAACATTTATTGGATCTCACCAATGGATGGCATTGTTTATTAGCATGACACATTCATTACGAATAAGAGATGTAGGTGTTATTGGTTTAGAGATCTATAAATTTAATTTAATGGTTTTTGGGAATGTTGGCGCACTTGTTATTTACGCTGTCGTAATTCTGACATTAAATACATACTCAGTAGGATGGCCAATTTTTAAGGTGTTTAAACCGCTAAATTGGGTTCCAAAAAGCTTAAGTCATCTTAATATATGGTTGATTAACTTTGTGAAAATGACGATTTCTGAATATCAAAAAACCAAAAAAGGAAAACGATTTGAAATTTGGTTAATTCATAAATTATTTTTTATTAAGTTAAGCCCTAGAAATCCAATTAAATCAAAAAAACCATTAAAGCCAGAAACAAAAAGATTAATTGAAAGAACGATGGCCATTCCTGAGAAATCAACAAAATCCATGGATAATCATGAACCGTTTAATTTAGATCATGTGGAGTTTCCAAGTATTGCAGAAAAAATACCTCTAAAAGAAGAAGCTGTTCAAGAAGATACCTTAAACCGTTTACAAGCATTAGCAGAAGTCAAAGAAGATGTGAATTCTGATTCTGATAGTAATGCTGTTTTTTCCCAAAATGAAAAGCCAAAGTCGTTTATTGATACGTCTTTTTTAGAGGATGCAGATGTAAAATTAAACAAGATAAACCGTGATTTTCAGTGTCCTCCTATGGAGTTGCTGCAAAAAGGAAGAAAACCAAAGCATTCATTAAAGTCACAGACAAAGCAACGTGTTGAAAAAGCGGCAATTTTAGAAGAAACCTTAGCAAGTTTTAATGTAGCTGCTAAGGTTATTAATATCACTCCAGGACCAATGGTAACGCGTTATGAACTACAACCAGGTGATGGTGTGAAAATAAGTAAAATTACCTCCCTAAGTAAAGATATTTCATTAAAATTAGCCGCTACTGATATTAGAATTGAGGCGCCAATTCCTGGAAAATCCTTGATTGGAATTGAAGTTCCTAATGAAGATACTCAAATGATTACGCTGCGATCTATTATTGAAGAATCATCCGTTTTAAATTCAAAAGATAAGTTAATTGCTGGACTTGGTAAGACAATAACTGGGGAATCTATTGTGATGAATTTAGCAAAAATGCCACACGTTTTAATTGCAGGAGCAACCGGTTCAGGAAAAAGTGTCTGTATTAATAGTATTATTTTATCAATTTTAATGAGATCAACTCCAGATGAGGTAAAGTTTTTAATGATTGATCCCAAAAAAGTTGAATTAAGTTTCTATGAAGAAATCCCTCATTTATTAGCGCCTGTTGTTACTAATCCTAATAAAGCAGCTGCAACTCTAAAGAAATGGGCTTTAGTTGAAATGGAAAATCGGTATGAACTTTTCTCAAGAATTGGTGTCAAAGATATTATTGGGTTTAATGCTTATGTAGAAAAAGAGTTGGCAGAAAATCCAGATGGTTCATTGTTTGATGGAAGTATGCCACTAGAAAAACTACCCTATATTGTAGTCATTATTGATGAACTTGCAGATTTAATGATGGTTGCTTCTCAAGATGTTGAGCAAACAATTTGTCGTTTAGCTCAGATGGCTAGAGCAACCGGGATTCATTTGGTAATTGCAACTCAAAGACCAAGTGTTAACGTGGTAACAGGCTTGATTAAGGCTAACATTACGTCTCGTGTGTCGTTTTATCTACAATCTCAAATTGATTCTCGAACTATTATTGATATGGCTGGTGCTGAAAAATTACTTGGAAAAGGGGATATGCTTTATTTTCCAGTAGGATCATTTAATCCAGTAAGAGCCCAAGGTGTTTTTGTGAGTGAAGCAGAAGTAAAACGAGTGGTAACATGGCTAAAAGGGCAAGGTAAGCCAGATTATTCAAATGACATTATAAATGTAGAGCCCTTAGAAAATTCAGATGAAAAAAATAAAAAGAATAATCCAGCACAAGATGAGCTATATGAAGATGCTAAGCAATTGGTAATTAATAGTAAATATGCATCAACATCCTACTTGCAAAGAAAATTAAGAATTGGGTACAACAGAGCGGCTAGAATTATGGATGAGCTAGAACAAGAAGGTGTGATTTCAGAATATGTTGGCGAAAAAAAATCAAGAAGTGTTCTATAAACTAAGTAAAAAATGCAACATAAGTTATAAAAGATACGTTATATAGAAAGGAGATAGTACATGGCAGGACACAATAAATGGTCATCAATTAAACATAAAAAAGCAAAAACAGATGCTCAAAAAGGAAAAATGTTTTCAAAAGTTGCAAAGGAAATTATGCAAGCAGCGAAGCTTGGCGGCGACGATCCTGGCATGAATCCTAGATTGAGACTTGCTCTTCAAAAGGCAAAAGAAGTGAATATGCCAAATGATAATGTTAAACGTGCTATTCAAAAAGGGGTAGGTGCAGATGATTCTAATCAGTTAGAGGAATTGCAATTTGAGGCATACGGTCCTCATGGAATAGCTATTTTAATTGATACATTAACAGATAATCGTAATAGAACGATTACTAACTTAAAAATAATTTTAAATAAAGGTGGCGGAAATTTAGCAGATAAAGGCGCTGTAAGTTATTTATTTGAGACAAAAGGGCTTATTTATTTTACGAACAAAATTGAAAATCACGATGCCATTATAGATCTGGCCATTGAAGGTGGGGCTGAAGATGTTGATACAAAGTCCGATGGAGATATTGAAGTTATTACCCCAATTGATACGCTAGAATCGTTAAAAATATGCTTTGATGATAATAATTTAAGTTATGAAACAGCGACATTAACAAAAATACCGTCAACAAATGTAACAATTTCTCAAGAAGACTTTGAAAAAATAGAAGTATTATTAGAAAAAATTGAAGATGATGATGATGTTCAGGATGTCTACACAAATATTAATGTTATGGATTCAAATAACGATGTCTAAATTATTTTACAAAAAAATGTTTAAATAATAGATGTAGAGGGTATTTTCAATGCATTATCACGTAAGTAATATGAGCAATAAAAAACGTCAATCACAGCGTTTTTAAAATAATATCAATAAATTAAAGATGGTTAAAAAACTTAAATTCTACTTTTTGAATCTTATACTATTTCTTAGTATTTTCTCTGCCAATATGGTTGTAGCAAATTCACAGTACGAAGCTACGGTAACCACAAAAAAACAGTTTGTTCCATTAGGGACCAATGTTGAAATTTTTGATATTAATATTAAAAACGGTACTTCAACTATTAATATGAATCTTAAAACGGTTACATTAGTTAAAAAAAGTGGGTTTGATATGAATAATTACGAGTCAATTACGATTTATCAAGATAGTAATAATAGCGACACATTTACAAGTGAAGATTTGTCGAGTATTACAGCTCAGGTACAAAACCCTAATGGATTGTCTATAGCGTTATCTCCTGATAATACAAATAATTTTAAAACAATAGAACAAAGCGCTGAACAACGATTTTTTGTTGTTGTAAACTTAAAGGAGGATACACCCCCATCCCAAAATCAAGAACTTGAAATTACAGAAGTTGTAGTTTGTGATACTAATGAAAGTTGTGATCCAAAGTCGATTAATGTAATCCGGGGAATAACATCAACAGCCTTAATTGCTAGTGAGGCACCTGATATCAAACCAAATTTTATTTTTCCTGGTTCTAAAGATATTCCGATAGCATTTTTAACTGTTCAAGCAAGCGGTAATAATGTGGATAATCTTAAAATGGTTATAAATGATGCAAATGGCAATTTTATTGGTGATTCGGGGGTGAATGAGGTATTGCTTGCTAGGGAGAGAGAACTTGATATTATTTTAAACCCAACATCAAGTAAGTACGCTCGCCCTGATCCTACTGACTCACTTTTAAGTAGTAGCACACAATTAATAAAAAAAGTAACACCACAAACAGTAGATAATTGGTCAGATACACGTGTAACATTAAATGCATGGCAAAATTTTGCCGAAATAGATAAAGATGAAGCAAATCCGTATGGAATTTGGTTGGCTTACAGTTTTGGAGATTCAATTGTTGTAACAGAAAATAGTAAATTACTTGTAACTATTTCTGGAGAAGAAGATTTTGTAGGAAAGCAAGACGGAGAAGGTTCATCAACAATAACAACATTAAATATAGGACTTGAAATTCCCTTTGCTGGTATTGAGATTTCAAATATAAGACAAATTTCTGGAAGCAGTGTTTATGATGTTAATACGGCTATTCCTGCATTAGCTTTTTCTTTAAAATCTCACCAAACATCAACCACAGTTAATACTATTACCATTATTAATAACGGGAGTATTCCTTTTCATGCATCAAATAACCCTGCAGAAAATATTAATAAAATAAGGATATATCTTGATCAGGGAGGAGGCGAGTTTAGTTCTCAAGATGATGAGTTAGTAGGAGAGTTAGTATTAGATGGAACCGGCCAACAGACAAATAAAATGGCCGCTGTTCCATTAATTGTAGATGGCACATCTAAGGAAGTCCCAATAGAAACATATAACGAGAGTCAAAATAATGTTAAGACATTTTTTGTAGTTTATGATATTTCCTCAGATTTGGTTTCACAAGATTTAAGCACAAAAAACTATGTGACAGCTGAAATTGGAAACATAACTGCAATAGGAAATAATGGAGCAAGTGATATTTCATTTTTAGCAAGTGTGGCTACTAATGATAACCCATTATCAGCGGATCCAGTTGCTAGTGTTGATTTAACAGATACCGTTATTCAGATAGTTGAAACCCAAGATATTTCACCAAGTACTGTTTTTGATGGAGAAACAAAAGTACCAATGTTATATTTAAAGTTTAGATCAGATTCTCAAGTTCAAACTGGGCGCGTTAGAATAAAAAATAGCCAAGCAAATTTTTATTCAAATGCAAATGGTGTTAAAAAGATTTGGATTTATGAAGATAAAAATAGTAATAAAACGTTAGATGCTGGCGATAAATTTTTAAGAAGTACTACAAAATTTACTGATCCAAAAGAAGCCGTATTAGAAAATATTGAGTTTAATTTTGAAAATGAATTTTTAATTTTATATGATGTAGGATTATTAGCTTCTGAACAAGGTAAACAATTTGCAGCTCAAATTGCAGCGAATGGTTTAGAAATCGTTGATGGAACAACCTCTGTCAGCGGTGTTTTACCTAGTATCGAAGTTGCTGAGGTAACTCCAGTCAATAATCTTTTAACTAGTATTGAAATCTTAAATGTGACTGAAAAAACAACAACATTTAACGTTGAATTCCAAATAGAAAATAAAAGTGGAATAAATTTAAATATTAATGAGATAAAACCTAAATTTTATTTAGGCGACAAAGGAGGTTTAGATATTTCTTATGAGTTTAATACTTCAATTGCTAACGAAACAGGAAGTGAGACTTTTATATTAAATAATGGTGAGNNTAAANTNATAAACTTTANTTGTTCACATCAAATTGCTTACTCNCAAGGNAGTGTTATTATTGATGCCTATGTAAATTATCAAAAAGTAGNTTCACCAAATCAAGAAATNATNTTACAACGATATCAAGATGGTTTAGGTGATTGGAATTTAGTAGGAAGTNCTAGTNTTGAAAGNCTNATAACNAGCGATACTAACACAGCAAATATTCCTCCATCACATATNAAGCATCCAATNAAAATTTGTTCAAATAAATCTACGTCATCATGTACAAACTTTGTAGATGGATCTTCTATTGGTAAAGATAAAATTTTATCATTAGAGTTGGTTGATGCATCTGTTATTGATGAAAGTTCAATTATATTAAAACGCGGTAATACATCATTGTTTCAAAAAGAAGAACTTGATAAAGCTATTAACGGTTTTACTTTAGATTTATCTACCAATTTATTACAGTTTTATGTAGGTCAAAATTCAACAGATATCTCATTAGAAATGAGTGATTTATCAGGTAATGATTTGAATTTAACAACATTAAGTTATTTAATTTCAGATTCTTTTGAAATTGTTAACCCTTTATTTTATCCAAACCCATATGTGCTTGGATCTAATAATTTGAACTTAGGGTTTAGTGTTTCTCAAGATAACTCAACTGTAAAACTATATATCTATAATCATCTAGGTCAGGAAGTATTTAATTATTCAGATCTATTTAACTCAGGGTTTAATACTATATCAATTTCAGAATCAGAAAAATTTATGGTTCCAGGAATATTTATTTGTCGACTCATTATAGAAGAAGATGGAAATGCGTTGTCTGCAAAAACAACCAAGTTGGTAATCTACTAATGAAACACGTTTTAATAATCTTGTTAATATGTTTTTTGATAATAGAGAAATCTGATTTATATTCTGTGACAAAGCCCATTACTAACCCGCAATCAATGATGGTGGGTGCTAAAAGTATTTCTTTAGGATTAAACCCTGCTATTTCAGGAGATATTTCTCATTCTATTTTAAATCCTGCAACGAATGCGGATATTAACCAATATCCTTTTTCCATAACAGTTCAGAGTTTGTTACAAGAATTTAATTATTTGTCAGTTTCAGGAGGGGTTCCATTTGTATTAAAATTTAAGCGTAATAATGAAGAGTACCGTAAAGAAATTGGTATTAATATAGCATATGGAAATGTATCACTAAATAAAATTCCTGAAACAATTAGCATAGATGGTTTGCCATATCAAATTGGATCATTTTCTGCTGGATATCATCTTGTTCATGTAGGTCTCGGAACAAATTTTTATGAAAAATTTTCAATTAATAAAATTTCTTTTGGTACAGCATTAAAATCAACAACATATTATGTCGGCAGTTCTAACTCATCAACGATTGGAATTGATTTTGGTGCAATTGCAACTCAATATATTGATTATAAATTTATTTCAAGTGTCGACTTAGCAGCTGTAATTCATAATGCACTTAGTCCTAGTATGACTATAAAGAAAACAGAGAACATCGCTATCTTACCATTTTCTATTGGTTTGGGAAGTAAAGTTAATTTTTTTAATGATCGATTAAGTGTTTTATCATCTATTAATGAAATTGGTGTTTCAGTTGGAGCTGAGTATGAAGTTGAAAAAGGTGTTTTTGTTCGAGGTTCAACCAATACTGATGATTTAAAAATTGGTTTGGGCATTGATTTGGATAATATACCTACAGGTGTTGTTGATTATGCCTTTAAAGGTAGATTTGATTTTAATTACACCCAGTCAGCATTTCCTATGGATAAGAATGGAACCTATGTTTTTTCATTAACCTCATTAGGTAGAGCCGTCCCAAAAAAGCCAGAAATCTTATTTCCAAGTAAACCACTCCTAATAACTGATCAGGAGTCATATCGATTTTCTGGAGTAGGACCAAAAAATTCAACAATTAGAATTTATAATAATGATCAAATTTATAAATCAATTATGACAAATAAGTATGGTAACTGGAATATAGACCCATTACCTATTAATGAAGGAGAAAATGAGATTTATATTAAGGCATATAACATTGAAAAAGATATGTCATTAAAATCAAATAGTGTTACTATTATTTCCGACACAATACCTCCAAAACTAGATATTAAAATTTTTCCTGAAAATTCAGCATTAACTGTAAAAGTTCAATCGAATGAAGTATTAGCAAATATTTCAGGAGAAATTGATGATCAAAAAATTAGACTAAGAAAAGTAAAGAACAAAAAAGATAATCAAGACGCTAACAGTAAAAACCAAAATAAGTATTTAGTACCAACTGAGTATCAAGCGCGTACCGAATTACCTCTTGGTTTAAGAAAGGACGACAAAAAGGGATTTAAAGCAAGTCCGCCACCACAAACCATGAGCCAATTAACTATTTTTGCAACGGATGAATCAGGTAATAGTATAGAATTTGGCCCTGTGTCATTTTTTGGATCCATTTCATTTCCAATTGATAAACACGTTCATTATAGTGATACATTAATTGTTATTGGTAATGCTTCTGAAATTCTTCAAGATATTTATATAAATAAAGAAAAAGTTACGCTTGATGCAGAAGATAGGTTTTCTATTCCAATAGAACTGGATCCTGGAAAAAATGTAATTGAGACTACTTTTGAAACACATAATAATAAAACATTACAATTTAATACACGAGTGTTACGATTGGTAAGTTATCCTGATATGAATTCAAAAGTTAAAGGTCGACGAGAAATAGAATTTTTATCAACATTGAAATTACTTCATGGAGATAATGATGGAAACTTTTATCCAACAAAAATAGTAACTAGAGAGTTTATTACAAAATTAATGGTATTATCAATGTTTAATGAGGAGGCTTTAGCTGATGTGGATTCAAATTTATTTTCGGATGTTCCATTCGATCACCCTTCTGCGCATTACATTCAAGCTGCTATTAATGAAGGCTTAGTCTATGCATTTCCAGATGGAACATTTAAGCCTAATCAAGAGCTAACGCTTACTGAAGTAATTTATTTAATGAGTAATGCTGGAATTATTGATTATGAAGAAGTTGAAGATTCAAATCAATTAATATCAAGAGCTCAATTAGCTGAATTTTTAGCATATACACCTAAATACGAACGAAAAATAGAGAAGTTAATTGATTGGGAAAGTGGCTACGATATAAATGAAAAATAGACAACTGTAATCGTTTATATTAGTCATATTAGCCCTTGATAAATAATATAATTAAATTAAATAATGTCATTCGTTAGTAATCATAACGTTAAATTATACTTAACGAACTATTGTTTTTAAGCTATTCATGATTCGAGAAGAAAGACGATATAAATCAACATTAATCATATAAAAAGTAGGTAATAGAAATAATATCAGTGGTGTGGAAAAAAATAAACCCCAACCAAGTGTTAAACCAAGTGGTGCAATAAATGGATCAGATGCCCCTGCTAAACCATAAGCAATAGGCATTACTCCTACAACGGTTGTTAAGCTAGTTAAAAATATGGGACGTAATCTATCTGATGTTGCTTCAGCTATAATATTTTTTACATCATCATCAGGGAATCGTTTACGAAGTTGATTAATTCGATACATTAGTACCAGTGAATCATTGACGAGTACACCCGTTAATCCAATAGATCCTATCATAGCCATAAACCCTAAAGGTTCACCATGAAAGAAAAATGCAAAAATGATACCAATTATACCAAAGGGAACTGAAAGTAATACTAAAAATGGTAAACTAAGAGAATTAAACAACAACACAAGTAATAAGAAGATACCTACTAATGCTATCATAAATGTAATTCCAAGTTCTCTAAATGAATTTGCAGTTTCTTCAGATTCTCCTCCAAAGTCTAATTGAACTCCGTGAGGCAATAAGTTAGGGCTATCTTTTAATAATCTTTCTAATGCTCGTTGAACGTTAAGAGGCGTATAAGATTTGCCTTCTAAATTAGCTGTAATGGTTGTTGTTCTATCTCCATCATAATGGTAATAATTTGGAACACCTGCTCGTTTTTTAAATGTTACAACATCTGATAAGCGGATTAGCCTACCTTGAGCATTTGATATTGGAAGTGAATAAAGCGAATTAATATCATTTCGAAAGAATTTATCCAATTGAATACGATAATATAGTTTTTCATCATCTAATTGGGACGAGGTTAATATTGATCCCCGAAATGCCGTAGAAACGGTTTGCATAACTGTAGAAATAGATAAACCAAATCGTGATACTGCTTCATAATTAATAATTAATTCAATTTGATCCTTTCCAAGTTCATCATTACGATTAATATCTGTTACTTTATTATCAAAACTAGTCTTTAATAATGAAATTAGCGTTGATGTAGCAATCGATCTATCATTGTCTGTTAATGCTTTTATCCGTATCTCAACTGGCTTACCAGCAGGAGGGCCCCCTTGTTCAACATTATACTCAATATCGTTTACACCCGTTATTTGATTCGTTTTATTTCGTAGTTCCTCAACGATTTGTTGAGCTGTACGCTTACTTTTTCGTTGAGAAAAAGGTGTAAGATAAACTTCAATTGTACTAAATCGCTTAGTAACGGAACGTTCAATATCTCTGCCTCTTTGTCCAATATACGTAACATATGACATGATTTCATCAGATGATAATTGGCTAATGATAGTTTCAATTTCTAACGTTTTTAATGCTGTTTTTTCTAAAGGCGTTCCTTTTTTCATTTCAAGTTTAATATTAAATTCTTCAGCATCATCGGATGGAAAGAAAACTAAATCCATTGTTCTGGCTATCATTAAGGCGGAAACAAGTAAAATAATAAAAAATAATAAGTTTAAATAGCGAAAATTAAGAGAAGATCGAATTAATTTTTTGAATCGTTCTTTTATTTTAATAAATCGCGACGGCTTGGTTTGATTAGTAATAGCAGGTATTCCTTTAATGGATGGTACAAGGTGAGCTGGTAACGCTATTGTTACTTCCAAAAGTGATACAAATAACGCAATTGTTATCACTAATGGTATTACAATAATAAATTTACCTATAATTCCTGGAATGATAAACATGGGTGCAAAGGCTATAAAGGTTGTTAGAATAGTGGTAACAACCGGTTTAAAAACATCGTTAACACCATTCATAGCCGCCTCAAGTGGGGACTCACCCATTTCTCTATGTCGAATAATGTTTTCAGACACAATAATAGAATCATCAACTACCACCCCCATAACAACGATCATTGCAGCTAAAGATAAAATATCAATATGATCGATAAAAAATGGTAGTAGTGTAAATGTTCCTAAAATAGTTACAGGAATACTAATTGCAACCCAAAAACTAGCTCTCCAATTTAAAAAGAGTGCTAAAACAATAAGCAATAAAAATAAGCCGGCACTACCATTGCTTTTAACAACTGCAAAACGATTCTTTACATACTTAGAATAGTCATTGCCATACATTAATTCAAAAGAACTGTCAGGAGTATTATTGTACTCTTGGTTTTTCTTGTTAATAATCGCTTTAATTTTTCCTGCGGTATCAAGAATATCAGCTGATCCCGATTTATTGACAAGAAAACCAATGGCTTTTTTACCATTAACATGAGTAATAACACTTTCATCTTCAAAGCCAGCTTTAATTGTTGCAACATCTTTTAATCGTATAAGTTCACCACTAAATGTAGATCGTAAAATTAAATTTTCAACAGCTTTTTTTGTTTTCATTTCAGCATTGGTAAATAAATTTTCTTCGGTATTTGTTGTTTCTAAAGTTCCAAGACTTGATCGTTGGTTACGTATTTGAATAGCTTGGCTAATTGCATTTATAGAAAGTTCATAAAAGGTAAGTTTTTTTGGATTAACATCAATTTGCATTTCTTTATCAAGAAAACTTATTTTTTCTACAGATGTAATTTCAGATAGATTTAGAAGTTCATTTTCTAATAATTTAGCTTCTTGTCGCAACTCCTCATAAGATGCTGAATTAGACGATAATCCAATTAACATAAGTGGAAAAACAGACGTATCTAAGGATCTAATTTCAGGTAGGTCTTCTAAATCATTAGGGAAATCATTGATACGATTAATTGCTTCTCTAATTTTTGTTTTAACTTCATCTTGATCATCATAATCTGGATCTAACACAACGGTAACAACAGATTGACTTTCTAAAGAAACAGAGGTATAAAAATCAATTCCATTAATTCCTTTGATGTTATCTTCTATTTTATTGGTAATATTAAGTTCAATATCTTCGGGAGATGCGTTCATATAAAATGTGGTTATAATAACCGTTCCAAAATCTGCATCGGGAAACATATCCCTATTAAATGTGAGAACGGATTTGATACCAAAGGCAATAAACATAATGGTAAATAACCATGCAAACGTATGATTAGATGCAAAGTATCTAAATAATGTCTTCATTTTGTAAATTCTCAATGGCCTTATCTAATAAACCTAACGTTGTCATAAATTGAAAGTAAAGTCGATAAATAGAAATTTTATTTTGTAATAAAATAGATTCAATAAACTGAACATTATCTTGAGCTTGTACAACAAATGAAAATTGGCCTCGCCCATGATTGTAACGTTTAATTTCTTCTTTAACTCGATTCTTTGCTAAGACTAACCGCGATTCATTTGCATTGATGACATTAATAATAGAACTATATTGAATTTTAATATCAACTAAACTTGCCTGCAATGTTAAAACAGAACTATCAATAGATAACTCTAAATCTTGAATGGATTCTTCTAAAATTTTGTTGTCAATTTTATGATTTGTCTTTTCAATTGAATCAGAATATGTAACAGCCATTGAATAGCCTGGATTATTAAATTTAAATGATTCTCCAAATGTAGAATCCCCACTATTTAAATTAGCACCAACAGTTAAGTCTAATTTTGGTTGGTTTTTTTCAGCAATCATCGCTTTTTGAAAGACTAACAACTCTTTTTGAGCATGTAGCAAAGCAATCTGTGGCACATTTTTAAACAAATCAGAATTTATAGTAGGTAGTGGTGGTACATAAGATAGTCTTAATTTTGGTATAGCATCATTAATTGTTGTTGCACTAACAAGTTCAAGTTGATTAATTTTTGATTCAACTTTGCCTTGTTGTAAAATGATTAACTGTTCTAAATTTTTTAGAGAATCTTCAGATTGGATTAAATCAACCCGTTCAGCTATGTTTTTTTTGTACTTCTTTTTTGTGTCAAAAAATAATGTTTTGGAAATAGAATATCTGTCTTTTAAGTTTGTAAGTTCTTGTTGATGTCCATACCAATCTAAAAATTGATTAATTAAACCATATACAAATTGCTGTTCTTGATCTGCTAATTGAATCAGTGTTTGTTGGTACTGATACGTTTTTATATCACCATTGAGCTTATCAAGCACACCATTTTTATTTTTTAACAAAGGATGAATATAGTTAATACCAATCGAATACTCATAATTATTGCTAAGGAGACCCAGTTGTTGTGCTTGGCTACTACTAAATGAACTTTCTGATGATGCAATTCCTAAGGAAGCACCCAAAAGGCCACCCGTTTTCCAAAGTGTTTTTGACAAAGAAGAATTTAAGCCTAAATTTTTTGTTTTATCTGGAGTAAAAGGACTAAGTTGAACAGGCTTTGCATATGAATAGGTTGGATTAATAGTATATGACGTATCTGTAAATGAATTTTCTTTAAAAATAGCAAGCTTGGCTAACTCTCTTTTTATTTCAGTTGATTTAAAAAATGGATGGGTTTCATAGACATCAGCAACTAATTTGTCTAAGCGATATACTTGCTTTTGAGCAAATAGAGGAGTAGTAACTAAACTTATCAAAATGACTAAAAGTAGGGATCTTCTTACTGATGTTTTAGAATATTCTGCTAGAGATAACATAATGTTAATAATAGTATCAAAAATACAAAAAAATAAAATACTATTTTATCTTTAGATTATAAATTAATGAAATTAACTGAAATAATTACAAGTTTTTATAATTAAGTACACAATAGTAAATCATACTTAGTCTAAATATAAAGAAATAGTATTTTAGTGTAATGCGAGATCATAAAATTGCTTAAATTCATTTTCGTATTTAAAAACAACATCAACATGTTCTTGACTGTCTAATATTAAAAAATGAGTTGAAATATCATTTTTTTGAGCTTTTTCTAGTAATTGTTGAGAATGATGAAACCCTACTCGATTATCGTGTTTAGAATGAATCATAATTAACTTTGAAAGAGTCGTCTTATCAAGATCTAAGGGGGTTTTTAAGCCAATTGGAAATTGAAAGAGGTAATTTGCGATTAGTTTACTACCATAATAGAGAAAGGATGGAATATTTTCTCGCTTAAATTCTTCTTTAATAATTAATGCAGGATCAGAAAAACTACCATGAGAAATAATGGTTTTAATATCTGAATCATACTGTGCTGCAATAAGTGTTGCTGCAGCTCCCAAAGATAGACCATAATAAAGAATATTGTTTGAACTAAAACCTAGATTTATACAGGCTTGTTTTGCCCCAAGAACATCATAATATTCTCTAGAACCTAAGGCTGTTCTACCATTAATACTCGAAGAGTTTCCATGATTTTGAAGATCATATAAGAAGACATTAAACCCTTGCTTAAAAAATACCCATGCCATCTTAATTAATGCTGGTTCTTTTTTTGAAGAGTTATATCCATGGGTTAAAATAACAACTTGATTAGAACTAGGATGTTTTACAAACCAACCTTCTAACATAACATCCTCAAATTGACTTGGAAAACGTAGCGTTTCAAAAGATTTAATGGGACCTGTTAGGGTTTTGTTAGCAATAACAATGGCCAGTGGCGTATTTAACTGATGATGAGGATATGCTGGATCTACACGAGATAATTTTAAAAAAACAATAGTGCATACCACACCAAAACTTAAAATTATGGTGACAATAATCTGTGATACGAGTCGAAAAATAGACGGTTTTTTCATGTTCATTACTATCACTTTAGCGTATCAAATAAAAATAACAATAAGAGGAAATTAGATTTAAGTAACAGTTTATGAGGAAAATTGTAGTTAAAAACTAGCATATATATTATTTAAATGAAGTATAATGCTTTTTTTTTGTTAATAAAATTTTCAGTATCATATAT
>PBEQ01000004.1 GCA_002719695.1 bacterium
ATGAAGTTATTTCAAATAGAGCAATTGAATTAGCAAATGGCGAAATTGGAAGCAAAACACCCGTTCATCCAAATGATGATGTTAATAAATCTCAGTCATCAAATGACACCTTTCCTACAGCCATGCATATCTCTATAGCATTGGAAACCAATCGCAACTTAATCCCTCAACTAAAAGAATTGATTTCCACATTAAAAAACAAATCAAAAGAATTTAATACTATTGTTAAAATTGGTAGAACACATCTAATGGATGCAACCCCAATTACTGTTGGACAAGAGTTTTCTGGCTATGTAACACAACTTGAAAATGCCTTAACAAGAATAGAAAACAACCTTGATTTTATCTATGAACTTGCAATTGGAGGAACCGCAGTTGGAACAGGATTAAACACACCAAAAGATTTTGATGCTTTAGTTTGTACAACCATAGCCTCTATTACAAAATTGCCATTTAAACCAGCCCCAAATAAATTTGAAGCTTTATCAGCTCATGATGCGATTGTTAATTTTCATGGAGCTTTAAAAACATTAGCTTGCGCACTTCATAAAATAGCCAATGATATTCGTTGGTCTGCATCCGGCCCTAGATGTGGTATTGGCGAATTAACAATCCCAGCCAATGAACCTGGTTCATCCATTATGCCTGGCAAAGTTAATCCTACTCAATGTGAAGCACTAACAATGATTGCTGCACAAGTAATTGGAAATGATACAACAATTGCCTTTTCAGGCGCATCAGGAAATTTTCAACTTAATGTGTACAATCCCGTAATTATTTATAACACCTTACAATCAATCAAACTACTTGGCGACGGAATAAAGAGTTTTCATAATCACTGTGCTGTTGGTATTGAAACAAATGGTACTAATATTGAAAAAAACTTAATCAATTCTCTAATGCTAGTCACAGCATTAAACCCTCATATTGGCTATGATAATGCTGCTAAAATTGCCAAAAAAGCATATTCAGATAACACTACATTAAAACAAGCAGCATTAGAATTAAAGTTATTAAGTGAAGAAGAATTTGACACCTTTGTTGTCCCAGAAAAGATGATTGGACACTAAATTGATAAAAAAACTATTTATTATTTTATTGTTGATATCATACCCAATTTATGGAAAAAATATTTTCAAAGAAATAAACAATGATGAAATTTTATTGCTTATTGGAAAAAACTATCAAAAAACAACACAAATAGGTTCATCTAAATTTAAAAGTAATTTTCAAAGCACGTTTGGTTTACAGCTTCCAATTAATGAAAATGAATACCTTGGATGCAATATTGATTTTTATAGTCTAATTCCAAGTAATTCAGATAGTTCTAGGGAATATAAAGTAAGATCATTTGTACCTAACTATATCAAATATTTTAAAAAGCAAAAAAAAATGCATTTTTTTTATGGTTTAAAAATACCAATTCAAATCATCTTATACAAAGAATCTGGTACGATAGATCTAAATGACGAACAATTTGTATCCTTTGCTATTAAGCCTTTGATAGGCTCGTCAATTAACGTATATAAAACTATATCCTTTCAAATCATCCTAGAATCAATGTTAAGTTATATGCCAATACTTTACCATCAATCTGCTAATAACCAAGAAAAAAACAAAGTTTATAACTTACTAACTATTTCAACTGGCATTATTTTTTAAACTAAAATCTAACACCTAAACTATTTGCAAATATAACGGGATATCCAGGTATAGTAGCAAACAAAACACTAATATTGGGCTTTATAACCCACTCTATTTCTACATCGCCACCATATAACAAAAAATTCTTTTCAAATCGATCTGAATGATATTGATCCCCATAAAATGACGTTCCTTGATAATCATCTTTATGTAACCACCAATTTTGACGCCATACTAATGTTGGCCCGAATCCAACTCGAATATAAAACCGATTAAATTTACGAACATTTACACGAAGACCGAAATGAAAAAAACCAGCAACTAAATGTCCTGAATCCCGATAAATAGCTATTGAACTGCGAGAAATTAGCCAATTAGTTAAATATAAATCTCTATCAACTTGAAGTCCAGGATGAAAAAACCAGTCTTTTTCAAAATGACTTGAATAGCCATAAAACTTTAAATTATAGTCAACAGTGTCTGCAGAAGGAAAACCCTGCAGACAATATAAAAAAATAATTAATAAGCTGATAAACCCTTCTTTAATAAAGAGCTTATATCTAAACATGTATAATAATTATACTTGAGAAGCAAGTTCTTTTACAGCTGATACAGATTCCTGCAATGCAACTAATTCAGATTGATTAAGATCTAACTCAATTACACGACGAACACCTTCACGACCTAATTCAACAGGAACACCACAGTATAAGTTATCAACACCATACTGACCTTGAAGAAGAGCACAACATGGTAAAACACGACCTGAGTCAAGTAAGACAGCTTCAACCATAGCAACAGAAGAAGCAGATGGTGCATAAAAAGCAGAACCCGTTTTTAAATATTTAACAATCTCAGCGCCACCATGTCTAGTTCTATCATTAATAGCTTCTATTGTTTTAGCATCTAATAACTCTGTAATTGCAATACCATTAACAGTAGAGTATTGAGGGACAGGAACCATTGTATCTCCATGACCACCTAATACCATAGCACGAACATCCTTGATTGAGCAGTTCAATGCTTCAGCAATAAAACAAGCATATCGAGATGAATCCAAAACGCCAGCCATTCCAAAAACCCGATTAGCATCTAAGCCTGATTTTTGCCACGCTAACTGTGTCATAACATCCAAAGGATTTGAAACTACAATAATAATAGCATCGGGTGATTGAGAAACAATTTGTTCTGTAACAGAGCCAACAATCTTGGCATTCGTATTTAGTAAATCATCACGGCTCATACCTGGTTTTCTAGCAATTCCTGCTGTAATAACAACAACATCTGATCCTGCTGTATCAGCATAATTATTAGTACCTATAATTGATGTATCAAATCCTTCTGTAGCAGCAGATTGCATCATATCTAGCGCTTTACCTTGAGGCAAACCATCAACAATATCAATTAAAACAACATCAGCTAGTTGTTTTTCTACAATTCGTTGTGCTGCAGTAGCGCCAACATTACCCGCTCCAACTACTGTTACTTTTGCTTTTTTCATATTCATACTCCTTTAATACGTTTCCATTGTTCGTTCAATTGAATTAGCCCAGTTAATAATACCACCATCTAAACCTCTAAGTCTCAAAAAGCCTTTTTTAGTCATTATTGATCCAGCTTGATCAGAAACTTTTCCTTCCTTGCAAATGATAACATATTCTTTATCTTGATCAAAATCATCAATATGCTCCCCAAATTCTGATAACGGAACAAGTATAGACCCATCAATATGACAAATTTCAAATTCTTCCGGTTCTCTTACATCCAATAATGTAATCCTTTCTTGAGACTTTAGTTTATCACGTAATTCAACAGGAGATATCATCATAATTTTTGATTTCTTAGTCATAACTTACTCCTTATTTAATATTTATTAAGGCTATTATCAATATGATCCGCCCAAGATAATATACCGCCAGCAAGATTAACAACATCCCCAAAACCTTTTTCTTGCATTAACATTACGGCTCTGGCACTTCGACCACCACTTTTACAATGAATTACAAACGATTTTGATTTATCTAATGAATCAAGTTTTTCTTCAAGCTCCCCCAATGGAATTAACGTTGAAGGTTCAATAGCACAAATATCATATTCATGTGGCTCTCTAACATCAATTAATTGAAACTCTTCTTGATTATCAAGTTTTTCCTTTAAATCATAAACGGTTATATCATTTACATTACTATTTTCTTGGTCCATAGTTACCCCACAAAATTGATTATAATCTATAAGTTCAGTTATCTTATAGTCATTTCTTTTTTTTATACCTACCTCTCTAAAACTTAATTGTAATGCATCAAATAAAATAAGTCTTCCAGAAGCAACATTACCAATATTAAGAAGTACTTTAATAACTTCATTAGATTGTAATGTAGCAACAACACCTGGTAAAACGCCTAATACCCCACCTTCAGCACACGATGGCACTAATCCAGGCGGAGGTGGCTCCTGATATAAACAACGATAATTCGGTCCATTTTGATAATTAAATACAGTAACTTGACCCTCAAATCGAAAGATAGAACCATAAACATTTGGTTTTCCTGATAAAACACAGGCATCATTAACTAAATAGCGTGTTGCAAAATTATCAGTCCCATCAGCAATCACATCATATTTTGAAAATAAATCGAGTGCGTTATCAGATGTAAGAGGCTCTTGATATGTATTAACTTGAATATAAGGATTTAATGCCAGTAACTTTTGCTTAGCAATATCAACTTTAGGTTTTCCAATATCCAATGTTGTATACAGTACTTGTCGTTGTAAATTTGATTCATCAACAACATCAAAATCAATAATGCCAAGCGTTCCAACACCTGCAGCAGCAAGATATGTTAGTAAAGGACATCCTAACCCACCAGCACCAACTACTAAAACAGAACTAGCCTTCAATGTCTCTTGGCCAGATTTTCCAACCTCAGGCAGAATCAAATGACGTGAATAACGACTTAATTCTTCTTGAGATAAACTCATAAAGCACCTCCAGCAATAGCTGGCACAATTGAAATAGAATCCCCATCGGAAACACGTGTTTTATCGCCATCTAAATCACGAATATCGGTATCATTTAAATAAAAATTAACAAACTTTCTTAAGTTACCATGATCATCAATCAAATAAAGTTTAAGCTTAGGATATGTTGTAACTAAATCAAACATAATTGATCCAATACTCCCACCATCAGAAATCAATAACTCAGTTTTCTGATTAACAGCAGGTCTTAAAGGTGTTGGAATTAAAATTTTTANAGCCATCTAATNTCTCCTCNAATAATAAATACNAACTATATCATAATTTTTAGATTNTTAAAATTAGTCGAACCACTATCTTGATGAATTAANAACCANTTAAAACTTTCTTTNTANACTATATCGATANTATTAATANGATTCAAAAATNACATCACTTAAAAAAGAAAACTCTTCGGNAGAAACAACAGAAATATTATGAGATCNATCCAAAACCAAACTTTGTTCTAATAAAATCTTATTATANGTTATAAAATAATCACACCGATATAGTTTATGGGCTGCTAAATGTTTGCAAATCGCTAAAATAGCATGATTGGAATAAGAGTTATCACTAAATGGCTTTGCCAGAATATCCTTAAATTCTTGAGTTAACAAAGAAAATCGTCGATTCAGAGATTTTAAAGATTCTATCTTTGAATAATTAAAAAATGGAATATCACGATACCAACGATAGTGTACAGGGTTGAGTAAAACCTCTTTACAACCACGTTTCATTCCTATTCGAAAAATATTTAAAAACCATGACAAAAATAAAAATGGCTTAGAACTTTTTTCCATAAACCCTAAGTCAATTTCCTCTTGAGAAAGAACAACATCATAAACTAAAAATAAATTAATATCATAGTTTTGATATCGAATAAAAACATCTTTAAATGATTGAAAAATATTTCCCGAAAATTGAAATGTATCTATAGAAACTGAAATGTCAGCTTTTGGAGAAAATAAAACAGGCTTTTTTTTTTAAAAATCATTTTATAACCAATTTTTCCTCAATAAAAGTATGCGTATCTAGAGACAGCTCAAATGATTTACAATCATCAGGCTTACGATCATAAACAGATTGAATAATATAAGAAAAAAAAGGCCATGCATATTTCAAATCTGTTTCTGATGGTTCAGGCGGATGATCTGGATGAGAGTGATAAAATCCCAATAAAGTCATCTTTAATTCATCTGCTTTGGATTCTAAAAACCGGTAATCATCATCCGTAATTTTAAAACGCCGCCGTTTATCTTCTGTTGACTGATTATGAACAGAAACACATGTTAATACTTCTTTTGATCCATCATCCAAAACCGTGCCTAACATAGCACCACAACACTCATAAGGATAAGCTTCCGTACTTTGAAATTCTATTTCAGAAAAATGGATTTTCGATACAATAATCATCATCATTCCAAAACGAATCCTGTAAATATTTAGCCGAATTATCAGGAAAAACAGTAACAATAGTTCCGATATCTAACTGTTGAGATAATCGATGCGCTAACACTAAATTAGCAGCAGAACTAGGCGACAAAGCCAAACCCAAATGACAAAAAGCAGCTCGTGCATAACAATAAGCATCATGAGTTCCAACATGCCCATCATCATCTGCTAAAGAACTATCATAAATACCAGGAACAATAGCCGTAGGCATATGCTTCCATCCTTCTAACCCATGCATAGGACTATCAGGTTGAACCGACATACAAAAAACACCTTTTTCTTTCAAAAAACGACTCGTTCCCATAAACGTGCCCGATGTACCTAATCCTGCAACAAAATGAGTCACTTTTCCTTCGGTTTGATTCCAAATTTCAGGACCCGTCGACTCATAATGAGCCTTCCAATTGTATTCATTATTATATTGATCTGGATAATAATACATATCTGGAAATTGCTTCAACAATGTTTCAACCATTAACTGTGCTCCATCCGTCCCTTCTAATGGCGATGAATAATGAATTTTAGCTCCATAATTTTTTAACAGTAACTTTCTTTCAACAGACGCATTTTCTGGCAAAACCAGTTCTATCGGAATTTGATAATGAGCTCCTAACATAGCATACGCTAAACCCGTATTACCACTCGTTGCATCAATTAAAATCTTATTATGTAACAAGCCTGAATCTAAGGCATGTTTAAACATAAAAAAAGCAGCACGATCTTTAACCGATCCACTAGGATTATACCATTCACATTTTGCAAAAATTTTAACAACATCAGCTCGTTTATGCCGTATCTCTAACAAAGGTGTATTACCTACTAGATCATGCAAATGTTGAACTTGAGACGAATCTTTTTTAGATAATATAGTCATCTAACAATGTATCCAAAGATCGTTGTTTTTGCGCTTTTGTTGCATCTATAACTAGTTTATCATACATCGGCTTCTCTTCCTGATACACCAAGCCAAAAACATTAGGAACATCCTTTGAAACAGTAATAGCATCTTCATATGAACAAGGGGAATGTGGCACTGTTTTTGAGTCTGGAGCCGCTTTTTGATCAGCAGCAATACCATTTTTTTCATCAACTAAAAACGTTAACCAAGATGAATCCTGAAAATTCCAAGCCGTAGGATTAAATTTAGGACATCGCTGTGCTATATGAACAAAAGAAAAACCAGGATGCTTAAAAGCAGCATCTAACGTCTCTACAAAATGAGTACCCATCCATTCAGCTGTCGTTGCAACAAATGAGGCACCCGCTCCTAAAGCAAATGAAATAGGATTAATAGGCTCTATCATAGCCCCTGATGGATGAGATTGTGTTGGCAAACCTTGACGAGTAGTAGGCGATGTTTGACTTTTAGTTAGTCCATAAATTTGATTATCAAATAATAAATACACACAATTAAAATTTTTCTTTATACCATGTAACAAATGATTCCCACCAATACTAAGACTATCCCCATCTCCTGAATGAATAAATAGTTTTAACTCTGGTTTTGCTAAAGCAACACCCAAAGCAATAGGAATATCTCTACCATGAATCGAATGAATACCATAAGTATTCATATAATGTGGAATACGACCCGAACACCCTATACCTGAAATATTAACTGTATTTTCACGAAAAATTTGATTTTGAACCATAAATTTTCGCAATCCCACTAAAATAGTGTAATCCCCACATCCCGTACACCAACGAGGATCTGATGATTTTAAATCTTTCATTGTAACAGGATTAACAACATTAGAATTAGACATGCTGAACCTCCTTTAAAAAAGATTGCGCTTTTTCAATTAAATAAATTGGTTTAATTGGTCGACCCTTAGCCTCACAAATTAACCCCTTCACATCACATAATGTTTCAGAACGAAGCATCATTGAAAATGGCGTTGATTTTAAAGAATCTCCATATGCCATTTCAACTGTAACAACATGTTGATAAGACTTAAAAATATCAGCAATATTTAACGGCAAAGGATAAACCATCTTAAAATGAAGACCTCCTACTGAATAACCATCAGCCTCTAACGACTGAACAGCCTCCTCAATAGCACCTCGAGAACTCCCCCAGCCTACTAATAATAAATCTCCTGACTCAGCACCAAAACGCTCTGGCGTTTTTAAAGCATGCCTGATAGCATGAATTTTTTGACTACGAATTTGATGTGCACGATGATTACTCTCAGCAGAATATTCTATAGCACCAGAAACCCCCGTATTTAAACCCGTTACACGTCTCATTTGATCAGGAATACCAGGACTATTTTGATTTTCTTTAACCATTTCAATCGTATCAGGTAATCGATTCAAATAAAAATGATCCAAAACAAAATCATCAATTTCCTTAACATCTTCTAACTGACATTGCTTTAATTTATCAACAACACGATAACTAACAGATATCATATAATCACTTAAAATAATAACCGGTAACCGACACACCTCTGCAATATAACGAGCAATATGAGGAACATAAAAACAATCATCAACATTCGCAACACTAATAACAACTTTAGGACCATCCCCATGACTACCATAAGCAGCTGCAAACAAATCAGTCTGCTCCGTTCGCGTAGGTAAGCCTGTCGAAGGGCCTCCACGTTGAACATCAACAATAATACATGGAATTTCAGACGCAACTGACAATCCAATAAACTCTTGCTTTAATGATAAACCCGGTCCAGATGTAGCCGTTATAGCAGGCACACCGGCAAAATAAGATCCAATCACTGTTCCAATAGCTGAAATTTCATCTTCAGCCTGATGCAAAACACCACCATAAGCAGGTAATAACCTTGCTAAACTATGCATAATACTTGATGCTGGTGTAATTGGATAGCCTGCATATAAACGAATACCCGCATCAATAACCCCCAAAGCCACAGCAGTATTGCCATCTAAAAGAACTTTTTCAGATTTATGAGCAGCACCATCAAAAGAAATACAATCAGAATCAGCTACCAAATTAGCCAAAAAGCCATATTCAAAAATTTGAATATTACTATCTAACTTATCCTTAGGCAATTTTTTAAATGTCTGCCTAATAAATGTAATTAAAAAATCTTTATCAACATTAAATAATCGTGCCATAATGCCAAGATAATACATGTTTTTTCCATTACCATTTAATGACTTAATAATAGCCTCTGCTTCTTCGGCTATCGTAAATGTCACCAAATTATACCCTGAATCAACCACTTTCTTCTCAACAGCATCATACGCATCTTGAGCCCTTTTTTTAGATCCTAAATCAAGAAACACAGTACAACCTTCATTAAACTCTTGATCTTGAAAACGTCTTTCAAGCAAAATCTCATGTTCAACCATCACAACATCACTAAACGATCCAATATTCGTAATATCAGAATCACTTAACCGAATAACAGCACCTGACAAAGAAAAAGGAGTTCTCTTGGGAGGACTTATTTCAGCTGGAATAATCGGCTCAATAAAAACATAAACACCTTTTTTAGCAAAAGCTTTAATTAAAATATCACCAGCTTTTTGCGCTCCATTACCGGCATCCATCAACAATTCAAATCGAAAATCTTTTTTTTTCTGCATTATATTAAACCTTTTTTCCCATTCAAATATTATACCACACTCAACCAAGAACAAAACATTCTAATAAGTATAAATCAACAAATTTCTTTGACAATTTTAAGTAATAATTTATCATATAACATACAAATGAAACAACTAACCAAACATTCAAGTATAAAATCGTGCCCTGGGCCTATCGTATTATTAATTTTAGATGGAGTAGGAATTGGAAAAAATGACGATAGCAACGCCTGCTTTAAAGCAAACACACCCTTTCTAGACACACTTAAGTCAGAACCAATCTACTTTGAACTAAAAGCGCATGGAACAGCTGTTGGTATGCCAAGTGATAATGATATGGGAAACAGTGAGGTTGGCCATAACACATTAGGAGCTGGGCGAATTTTTAAACAAGGGTCATCCTTAGTAAAACAATCGATTGAATCTAAAACATTATTTCATAATCAAACATGGAAAGATGGCATAAACAATTGTATTAATCATAATAGCACATTACATTTGATAGGATTATTATCAGACGGCAATGTTCACAATCATATTGATTACCAAATTCAGCTCATAATTCAAGCTATCCATGATGGTATTACAAAAATACGTCTTCATTGTCTGCTAGATGGACGTGATGTTGAATCTCGATCAGCTTTAAACTATGTAGAAACTTTAAAACGAGCCATTAATCCCTTAAATTGTGACATCCAAATTGCTTCTGGTGGTGGCCGTATGATTACAACAATGGATCGTTATAACGCAGATTGGAGTATCGTGGAACGAGGCTATAATGCCCATGTTCATGGTATTGGTAATCCCGTAACATCAATAGAAGATGCCATTAAACAAGCCTATAAAGACCCATCCATAACCGATCAATATATTCCCCCATTTGTCATTACAAATAATGAAGGTCCTATTGGAAAAATAAACACTAATGACACAGTATTTTTAACAAATTTTAGAGGTGATAGAGCAATCGAAATTTCTCAAGCATTTGAAAGCAAAACATTTACAAAATTCGATAGAGGCAATCATCCAACAATTTTTTTTGCAGGCATGATGCAATATGATGGTGACCAAAATATACCAACTAACTTCTTAGTCAATCCCCCCAAAATAGATACCCCTATTAGCCATTATCTATGTACTAAAAAGATTAAATCATTAGCCATATCAGAAACACAAAAATATGGTCATGTAACCTATTTCTGGAATGGTAATAAATCAGGTTATATTAATAAAGAATTAGAAACATTTATTGAAATAAAATCAGATTTAATCCCATTTGACCAAGCCCCAAACATGAAAGCATTTGAAATTACGGATAAAACAATCGAATTATTAAAAACAAAATCATATCAATTCATTCGTATTAACTTTCCAAATGGTGATATGGTTGGCCATACAGGAAATTTTAATGCTACTGTATCAACCATGGAAACCGTCGATACTTGTAGTAAAAAAATTGTTAACTTAGTAAATCAATTACATGGAACAACCATTGTATTAGCAGATCATGGTAATGCTGATGAAATGTTTACAATTAAAAATGGTAAAAAAATCATCAAAACAGCTCATACATTAAACCCAGTTCCTTGTGCAATTATCACGAACAATCCAAGAAACTATCAAAAAAATAATATTAATAATCCAGGCTTGGCCAATGTTGCAGCAACAATTTGCAATTTACTTGGCTATGAAAAACCAGATAATTATGAACCATCCTTAATTAAATAATTTTTAAATATTAGGTAATGGAAAATGAATCCCTGTTTCAATATTATCATCTTGAAAAATTTTAATATTTTTAAAACGAGCCTGTAACGCAATAACTACATCATCAACAATTTTTTTAGGTACAGAAGCACCTGATGTTATCCCACAACGACGCTTATTATCAAACCATGAAAAATCTAATTCAGCTACTGTATCAATAATATAAGAATCCACCCCTAATGATTCCGACATTTCTCGTAAACGATTACTATTAGAACTTGTTGGAGACCCACAAACAATAATAATATCGCAAACAGACGCAATATCACTCACTGCATTTTGACGATTGGTAGTAGCATAACATATATCAGCTTTTGGAGGTCCACTAATATTCGGATACCGCTCTTTTAACGCTTTAATAATGAGTTGAGTATCGGATACTGATAACGTCGTTTGAGTCAAAAATCCAATTGGTTTTGATTCATCAAGATTTAGTAAACTAACATCATCAACGGTTTCAATAATATGTAATAAACTTTGATCAACATACCCTGACGTTCCTATTAATTCTTGATGACCTTTATGTCCAATTAAAACNGTCTGCACACCCCTCTCAGANAAACGTACAGCTTCNCGATGTATTTTACTTACTAATGGNCACGTTGCATCAATAATACGNAGCCCNCGTTTATTNGCNTTTACATATTCATCAGGAGCNGTTCCATGAGCACTAAAAATAACAACGTTATTTTNAGGAACATCCGATAANTTTTCAATAAATATAACACCNTCTTTTTTAAAATCATTAATAACAGCTGTNTTATGAACAATCTCATGNTTCACATATAAAGGNCTTCCATATTTTTTTAATGCCTTCTCAACAACTTCNATAGCACTAGCNACACCNGCACAAAATCCTTGCGTTGCAGCTAAATGAATTTCCTCTAATACCATATCTTCTGTCATGATAACGATCCTATAATATAGGATACAGGTATAAAAAGAGGATAAAAAACCGTAATTAATAATACTTTTCTTGCAATCATATCACTTAAATCCATACAAAATTTACCTACATAATAAAGTAACGCAATATTTAATAATGTCACACTTACTGTATAAATACCACCTAAGGATCCGTATAGCAAGGGTAGATATAAACTAAAAATAAATAAGAAAGTTGATATTACTAAGTAAAAACGTGTTCTTAGACCACCCGTATCATTTAAACTAATCATTTTTAAATGAGCAGCTTTATAAGAATCTCTATATATCCAAGCTATAACAAAAAAGTGAGGAAGTTGCCAAAAATAAAGCATTACAAATAACAATAAAATAAACATATTAATAGAATCTTCCACCATAAACCAACCTGAAAGTAAGGGCATTGCACCAGGAAATCCCCCAATAAAAGTATTTAAAGATGAAATTTTTTTAAACGGTGTGTAAACAAAGTTATATAAAAAAAAGATACCTAAACTATTTATTAAAACAAGCATATTTGTTTTAAGATATAATATAAATGACCCTACAATAATAAATAATACAATTAAAATTAAGACATAGTTAAAAGCTACTCGCTTTGTAGGTAACGGACGAAATTGAGTACGCTTCATCAATGAATCGGTCTCCACCTCTAAAGCATGATTTAACATTGCAGATGCTGAAAAAACAAAAAAGGATCCTATTAAAAGCCACATTAAATCTAATAGATCCCACAAGCTACTGTCTAAAGAAACCGCATAACCAAAAAACGTCGTCAATAAAGCAGGAATAAGAATTCTAATCTTAATTAATTCAAAAAAATCTTTTAAAGTCACCCTCATAAACCTCGTTTATAATGATTACTTCTAACAATTTTTTGTTTTGGCTGATTAGAAGGCTCGATAGAATTCCCCTTAGAATCAAGCATATATTTATTCAATTGGGACTCTAATCGCTTTACCTGAAGTTGAAAATTTCTTAATTCTAAATCTTTCTTTTTTAAATCTGAATCTAATTTTAAATTTGCAGTTTTTAACACCTGAATTTCTTTCTGAGACTGCTGTTTATAAATATCCATGGACTGTTTATACTTATCTTCATAACTTCCAATAACTTTTTTTCTAGTTAAATCTTCAATTGATGATAATTCTGTTTCCATTCGAAGCGTTTCATCTTGCAACTCTTTAATTTTATCTTGGTAATCCTGAATTTCATCCATGATTAAACTATCTTTTTTACTTAACTCCTGCTTAAGAGATTCAACTTGATTTAACAACGCTTTTTGTTGTTTCATGTACTTATCTTTTTCAAAATCTAATAAATGATCAAACTCAACTTTTTGATCACGTTTACATTCTTCAATAATTTTTTGACGTCGATTAAGTAAATCTTCTTCAAATAATCGCCGTCTTTGAGATAAGTCTTTTTCAAATGAATCTAATCGCTGAGAAAAATCGAGCTTTTGCCTATCCTCAAGCTGCTTTAGTTGATTTGAAAACTTACCTTTTTTATCTAAAAAATCTAATTCTAATTTATCTAACTTTTCCTGTCGTTGAGACTCTAAATTAGCAAGCATTTGTTGACGAACACATTCAAATTCTTGTTCCCTCTCATGCATTAAAAGTTCATAAGATTCTAACTTTTCAACTTGATTAATTACATTACTATCATAATCAGAACGCTTAATCTCTAAATTAGAAATTTCTCTAACTAAACTCTCTTTCTTTTCTTCATAATTATTAATTAACGTCGCTTGTTCTTGTTTCCAGTGATCTTTTTCTTGTATAAAAGCTTCTTTCAGTTTATTAAGTTCATCAGTAAACAAACTTTTTTTACCTTCCAAATCATGAATAATCCGCTTTTTTTCATTATCCCAATGATACTTTTCTTGATCAATTTCTTCTAAAACACTTACTTTCTCAAATTCCCACATTTCTCTCTTTTGATCTAACTGTTCAGAAAATTCAAGCAATGTATCTACTGATTGCTTTTTCTGTTTTTGAAAATCATCATCAGAAGATTTAATAAGCATATGAAACACATTATGAACCGACTCAAATTCAAAGTTTAAACACTCATATTGTTCAGATAAAATACGTTGAGTTTCATCAACCTGATCCTGAAAAGATTGATTAATAGATTCAACCGATTTTAACACATCCTCCTTCTTCTCCAGCAATACACGATCTAGATCTTCACGTTTATTGTTAAACTCAAGAGTTAGTTGATCACAATCAAATTCAAAACGTTTTTTTGATGCTTCACGCTTATCTTCTAATTCAAGAATGTAATCATCATAACCAATTTTTGCATCATCTTCTAAAATTTTAAACTGTTGCAAACGTTCAGAAAACTGAAATAGCATTTCTTCGTATTTAATTAATTGATTTTGCTCAAGCCCAACTTGAATCTCATTCTGAGCAATAACTTGATTCTGTTTAAATAGTTTTAATGCTTGTTTATTTTCTTCAATCATACGCTCTTTATCCATCTTTAAACGATTAATTTCATTATTAAACGAATCTTTTGCATCAAGAAACGATTGATCAAGTGTTTTTTTTCTATGAGAATAAACTCTCTCTAACTCTTTAAGGTTATCAACAGAAACCTGAATTTGACTGGATAAATGAAGCTCTCTTTTTGCATCATCTAACTTTTTTTTAACTTCTTTAAACTCACGAAACTGAGAAATAAGTTGATTTTCAACTTGAGACATAGAGACATTTAAATCAGGTAACGAATCAGATGTTGAAATAGGTGATTGAGTATCCTCGTTAGAAAAAAAAGAATAATCGTGATTAAGAGAACTTTCTTGATTTTTTTTCAACTGCTTTTGATAAGCTTCAATATATTCATCTGTTGAATAGTTATTATGATTAGAATTATCCTTCATGACACTATTATACAGAAATAGACAAAACAGCTCTAATAGTTTTTATAATTAATGTGATGAATCATCCCCATGACCACCAGTACCNATCGCTTTAACTGGAGATTTTATATCAAACATATCTCCTTCAGTAGAATAAACACCATCACGAGTAAAAACATCNGCTAATACAATAACAAAAAAGATTAAGACAAATAANAGACNNCCAAANAANGNAATTTTATTAAAAGACTCNTCCCAACGAACACCCATAAAAAAGAAAATAACAAANGNAGCTTTAATCATCGCAACAAACATAGCAACATAAATATTTAACCAACCTAAATCAACCTGTGCAACAGCAACTGTAACAACAGTCAATATTAATAAAGCAATTAAGGTTATTACATAATATTTTAATGGAATAATAAAATGTTCATGTTTCTGACTCATTACAATCTCCTATCCTATTAAATATAACAAAGGAAATAAGAAAATCCATATCAAATCTACAAGATGCCAATAAAGACCTACCATCTCAACAGGGGTAAAGTATTCTGAATTATAACGCCCCTTATAAGTTTCAATCATCAACCAAATAATTAAGCCCATACCAACCAATACATGTAAACCATGTAAGCCAGTCATCGTAAAATAAATACCAAAGAAAATATGCATCGTTTCATAAACGCCCTCACCTGTAAACCAAACTGAAGGTAAATAACCATGATGAATTTTTTCAGCATACTCAAAAAATTTAATTACCATAAAAATACAAGCACATACCAATGTTGTTAAAAGATACCAAAAAGAAGAATTTCGTCTATTTAACTGTGCAGACCGAATTGACATTGCCATAGTAAAACTACTAATAATAAGTACTACCGTATTCGTTCCTCCCATTTTCCAAGATAAATGATGATGAGCATCAATAAACATTTCGGGATGTAATGCTCGATAAACAGCATAAGCAACAAATAAGGCGCTAAAAAAAAGAATTTCTTGAACAATAAACAACCACATTCCTAACTTTGCAGCTGAAAACTGTTGATATGAATTCTCAAAATGATGTGCTACATTAGAATTCTCAGGATGGGTCACGAATTTCCCTCTGGATAATCATAAGGTCCATGATCAATATACGGTAAATTCTCATCAAAATTAAACGTTGTTGGAGGAGACGCTACTTTCCACTCCAAAGCAGAACTCCCCCAAGGATTAGAAGGGGCTTGTTTTCCCTTCATTAACGAATGAATAAAATAACCAAGTATAATAAAAAAACCAACTGCTAAAACCCAACTTCCAATCGTAGAAACAACATGATAAGGCTGAAATTCAGGAAGATAATTATAATAACGTCTTGGCATTCCTTTTGACCCCATAATAAATTGAATAAAGAAAACCATATTAAAACCAACAAAAACAAAAATAAAAGCAATACGTGCAGCTACTTCACTATACATTTTTCCAAACATCTTAGGCCACCAATAATGTAATCCTGCTAAAAAGGCCATAACCGTGCCCCCCATCATAACATAATGAAAATGAGCAACAACAAAATAAGTATCATGTAAATGAATATCCAGTGATAATGATCCTAAAACAACCCCGGTAAACCCCCCTATCGTAAATAAAAATATAAACGATAAGAAATATAAAAATGGCGATTTCAAATCAATAGACCCTGTATACATCGTAGCAATCCAATTAAAAACCTTTATTCCTGAAGGAATTCCCACTAAAAAGGTTAACAAAGAAAACAACATAGTTGCATAGGGAGACTGTCCACTAACATACAAATGATGTCCCCAAACTAAAAAAGAAATAAATGCGATAGCCAAGCTAGAATAGGCCATTAACTCATATCCAAATAATTTTTTCTTACAAAATGTTGCAACAACTTCTGAAATAACTCCCATTGCCGGTAAAATCATAATATAAACTGCCGGATGACTGTAAAACCAAAAGAAATGTTGAAATAAAACAGGATCACCACCCAAAGCCGGATCAAAAATACCAATCCCAATCGTTCGCTCCAACATTAATAACAAAACTGTAATCGCAAGTACAGGAGTTGCAAGAACCTGAATGATAGCTGTCGAATATAATGTCCAAATAAATAAAGGCATTTTAAACCAAGATAATCCAGGAGCACGCATTTTATGCACTGTAACGATAAAATTAATACCTGTTAAAATAGACGAAAAACCAAGTATAAAAACCCCCATTATCATAGGAATAACTGACGTATCTGTCGATGATGAATATGGCGTATAAAACGTCCATCCTGTATCAACTGATCCCCCAATAATAGAATAAAAACAAAAAACAGCTCCTATCACATAAATCCATAAACTTGCCAAATTTAATTTAGGAAAAGCGACATCAATAGCTCCTAACTGAATGGGTAAAAAGAAATTACCTAATGAAGCTGGAATTGATGGTACAATAAATAAAAAAACCATAATAGCACCATGTAATGTAAACGCCTGATTATATTGTTTTGCTGTTAGATAAAGAGCACTGGGAGTCAACAATTCTAAACGCAATAATAGTGCAAACACGCCCCCAAGAAAAAAAGCTAATAAAACAAATGCAAGATACATAATACCAATACGCTTATGATCAACGGTAAAAATCCATGATTTGATTCCTTTAGTAGCATTAATATAATTAATTCCAGAAGACATGAATTACTCCTTTAGCGTTTTAATATATTCAATTAAAGCATTAATTTCACGATCTGATAATAAACCAGCATATGAATTCATAACATTAGGATACCCTTTTGCTATTTTATTAGCTGGATAAACAATAGATTCTCTTAAATAATTATCATCAATTAAAACAGATTCTCCAGACTCTAGCTCTCGCATTGTACCATATGCATTTTTCCAAGTTGGCCCAATAACACGACTCCCATCAATAGAATGACAAGCATTACAAGCTTTACTTTTATAAAGCTTTTTACCAAGAATAGGTAATGGAGTATCGGTATCCTCACCAGCCTCCTTCCATTCTTCAAAATCACTACGAGACATAACAATTAGTTTTGCATCCATATTAGAATGCTGAGCACCACAATATTCGGTACAAAAAATTTGAAAAGTTCCTAATTTTGTAGCTTCAAACCATAGATGTGAATAACGATTTGGCTGAACATCACGTTTTACTCTAAAATTAGGAATAAAAAAACTATGCAAGACATCTTTTGAAGACATAACTAATTTTACAGCTTGCCCAACAGGAACAACCAAATCATCACTAGGTCGCTTATCTGTATCAGGATATTCAAAATACCAACGCCATTTTTCTCCAGTAACACGAATTTCCAGCGCATCATCTGGAGCAACCATTAATCGCAAATAATCCCTAAAACCCCAATAGAAAATTCCCATAACAATTATAAAAGGAATCACAGTCCAAATAATTTCTACAGTCATATTGTGAGCAATTTGTTTTTCTGCAACTTGATTTTTTTTTGTACGTTTATATTTAAAACAAAAATATAATGTTACTAAAGTAATTCCTATCGTTCCAAAAACAGAAAGCCATAAAATAGCATTAAATTGAACATCGACAATATCTGACAATGTAGAATAAGAACCTGGCAACCATGTAGTTCCATATTCAACTAAACTAGTAATATTATCTTGATCACCCATGTTACAAACTTTTTAACCTTTTTTATTAAGCCTATATATAAACCCAATAATTATAAAAATAGTTACAGTACCAGCTACCTTCATTAACTTAATAGCTTCTAGAACATAACCTTGTTCATTAGGATCATAATTATAGCAAAACAATAATAGAGATTCTACAGTAGAAATAACATTATTTTTTTTTGATTCAGAAATTGACATACTCAAGTCAAATGGTCTAAACATAATCCCATATAAATAACGCGTTATTAAACCAGAAGAAGATAAAAAAATTAAAGAAGATGAATGAGCATATTGATTTGATTTTTCATTAAAATAATATCGAAATCCAACACTATCTGCTAACTTTCTAACAACATCTTCTGACCCAAACAAGAAATCCCAATTATCAGAGTTTCCGTCAACAGATTTTAAAGAACTTTTATGTTTTTTAGCAAAATCTTGTGTTGATTGCAAAGTATCACGATGATCAAATGAAATAGATAAAATCTGCACATTTTTTAAATCTTTATTTGGCAAAGAATTTAAACCCTTAACCATACCATCTACAATTAGATGACATAAACGAGGACAAGTAAAATATGCAAAATTTAAAATAACAGGTCCTTTATCCAAATAAGTCAATAAATTAACTGTTTCACCTTTAGAATTAATTAATTCATAATCTAATGAAACCGATTCACCTAACTTTTCAATAATACTGGTATTTACAAACTCATCCGGAATTCTCTCAGCAGCAAAAGAAGAAAGCGAAATAAATAAAAGAAAAAAACTAATTATAACGTTTAATAACATATTGAATACCAACATCAATAGGCACTTTTACCACACCTTCAGCTTTATCAATCCAACGCAAATCATCCAATTGAAATTCATATTCTTGATTTAAGTCATCCAATCGATGAGTTTTAACAATTTTTAATTTGTCATCCTTAACTTGTGATAACATAGAAACAAATAAAAAATAACTAAAAACATCCACAACTAATAAAAATATAGCCGTAACAATAATTCCTATACTTACATTAAATGCTTGTGGCTCATCTTCATAAAATTTAACTTCAATATCGGACATAAAAAACTCCTAATAATTAATAAAATTTAATGACTCAGATAATCTTGGATCTTTTTTTGGAATTAAACACACTTTATTAAGATTTTTGAAAAAAACTCCAAGATACAAGCAGGCTATACCAACAAATAAAGTTATATCAACAAAATGTATATCAATACCGTTAGGTGCTACAGTAGGAATAATAATCCAATACAGATCCACAAAATGCATGAAACAAATCCATATAACCATACATGCATGGTATTTCAAATTACGCTTCAACCACCTTGAAATAAAAAAAATAAATGGAATACCAAAATGACCAACACATAACAAAATAGTTACATATGTCCAGGATCCTTCAAAATGCTTTAAATAAAACTCTGTTTCTTCAGGAACACTTGCATACCAAATAAGAAAAAACTGACAAAACGCAATATAGCTCCAAAATATATTAAATCCATAAATTAACTTACCTAAATCATGATAATGCTCCACAGTAACAATATCCTTAAGATAATTTTTCTTTCTAAGATACATATATAACAGTGATGTAAAACAATAAGCAATTAAAACAGATCCTGAAAAAATATAAACACCAAAAATGGTTGAATACCAATGTGGTGTCAAAGACATCACCAAATCAATTGCAGCAAAGGTTATCGTTAATGCAAATAAAATCATACTGTAACTTGAAGAACGCTCCATATCTAAGGTGATTTGATGATCACCAGTCTCATCTTGAAGAATAGACCGTTTAAAAAAGTTTTTAGAAATCCAAGACCAAATAAAAAAATAAAAAACAATTCTAATAAAAAAGAAAAACTGGTTTAACCAAGGTCGTTTAACTTGTAATAGATGATCTTCAGCGACTGCATCCAAGTGCGTCCAATGATAAAGATCATGCATTCCAAAAACAATCGGAATAAACAAAATAAACATAAGAGGAATATTTTTCATCAAAACTTCTGGAACACGCCTAACAACAACACTCCAGCCAGCACACGTAATATGTTGAAGTAATACAATAAAAATTGCTCCCAACGTTAGTGTTAGAAAAAACATATAGGTAGTTAAGTATGAAAAATAAAAATAGTGAGATACATGACTATCTGAGAAAAAAATAATAAACGATATTGCTGAAAAAATCCCACCAACGATAAATAATTTACGTATTATAGAACTAAACTTATCTGAAATTTCAATATCATTACCAACTAACTGTTTTTGTTTCATAAATTACCTCTCACAATGATTTAAGCTTTTCTTTATAATCAGCAGGAACATCTTGAATTTTCATTTTGTTAGATACCTGCAATGCTCTAATGTAGGTAACAATAGCCCATCTATCTGATTCTTTAATTTGTTGAGAATATGATGGCATAGTTCGTATACCGTTTGAAATAATGTCAAATAGCTCCCCATCCTTATAAGAAACTATAGCATCATCCCAGTAAGGTTTTGGCTTAAACCAACCATATTCCATAACGATACCATTTCCAGAACCATCCTTTCCATGACACATTGAACAATAGATATCATATCGCTCTTGGCCACGCTTTAAAACAGCATGTGTAACATCAACAGGAACCGTCTCAACCCATTCTCCAGATCTATTTTTTCCTAAATAAAAGGGTTTATTTTTTTGCTTAATAATAGCATCTCTATTCTCAAGATCAGAAAAATCAGACTCCATCCCCCAGGGGATTATATGGTCTGGACTAAGTAGAGGATCTTCTTGGGCTTTAATACTAGCTTGAAAATCTAAATTAGGATTTAAATGAACAGGAGGTTTTTCAGAACGCCATCCTCTACATCCAACAATAAAGAAAAACAAGAACAATAACGTAATTATTCGTTTCATACATCATCCTCAATAACTTCAATATGCTTAGCATCAATTTCACTTAATAAATTACGTAATTTTTCACGATCATAACCATTTTCATTAGAATCAATTCCAAGAAAAAAACCATGACATGTAGCTTTACGAAAATAATCACTTTTAAAAATAGGGTTATAATGCTGAGGCAATTTATTAAGAGCAAACATACCAAAAACCGTTGAAAAAGCTGAAAATAAAACCATAATCTCAAATGTAACAGGTATAAATGCAGGGTAACTAAAAAAAGGTTTTCCGCTTATAATCAAAGGATAATCTAAAGACATAAATGTTTGCATTAAAAAACCTAAAAGTAAGCCAAGAGAACAACCACATAACACAATCCAACCTAATTTAGAGTGCTTTAATTTCATAGCATCATCCATACCATGAATGGGAAAAGGTGAATATACATCATATGAACTATAGCCACAATCTGATAACTTTTCAGCTGCTTTTAATAACTTATTAGGATTTTCAAATTCAGCTAATAAAATTTCATTCATAATTAATGCTCCTCTCCATGATGAGGGTCAGCCTGAGGCATAACATTTTTAATTTCAGCTATAGAAATAACAGGCAAGAATCTAAGAAAAAGTAAAAATAGTGTAAAAAACAGCCCGAACGAACCTATAAAGGTGCAAACATCCACCCAAGTTGGAGAATAATACCCCCAAGATGATGGAAGAAAATCACGATGCAACGACGTAACTGTAATAACAAATCGTTCAAACCACATACCAATGTTAACAAAAATACTAACAACAAACATAATCGGAATACTTGTTCTGCATTTTTTAAACCAAAATAACTGTGGCGATATAACATTACAAGAAACCATAATCCAGTAAGCCCACGCATAGGGCCCTGTAGCTCTATTAACAAAAGCAAATGTTTCATATTGATACCCGGAATACCATGCCATAAAAAACTCCATTCCATAGGCATAACCTACTAACATTCCTGTTAATAAAATTATTTTATTCATTCTCTCAAGATGTCCAATTGTTACCAAAGCCTTAAGATTAAACAACTGACGTGCTAAAACCATTAACGTTACAACCATAGCAAACCCAGAAAAAATAGCTCCTGCAACAAAGTAAGGAGGAAATATAGTGGTATGCCAACCTGGCAATTGAGAAACAGCAAAGTCAAAACTAACAATTGAGTGAACAGATAAAACTAAAGGCGTTGCTAATGCTGCAAGAAACAAGTAAGCTTTTTCATAATTTTGCCAATGCCTATTTGAACCACGCCATCCTAATGAAAAAATACCATAAACCATTTGTCGAATTTTCCCTTTTGCTCGATCTCGCATAGTAGCTAAATCAGGAATCAAACCAACAAACCAAAATAATAATGAAACCGTAAAATAAGTCCCTACAGCAAAAACATCCCATAACAAAGGACTCTTAAAATTGGGCCACATACCCATTGAATTGGGAATTGGGAATAACCAATACGCCACCCATTGTCTTCCGATATGAATTCCTGGAAAAATCAACGCACAAATAACAGCAAAAATTGTCATTGCTTCAGCAAAACGATTGATTCCCGTTCTCCATTTTTGACGAAATAAAAATAAAATTGCTGAAATTAGAGTTCCTGCATGGCCAATACCAACCCAAAAAACAAAATTAACAATGGCATATCCCCAACCAACAGGATTGTTTAACCCCCAAACCCCAATACCTTCCCATATCAAATAGGCAATCATAGATTTAAGCAATAAAACTCCCGAAATAGAAACTAAAAAAACAATTAGCCACCATGAAGGAAGTTTCATTTCCATGGGTTTACTAACAATATTAGTAACAGACTCAAATGTCTCTCCAGGTAAAACTAAATCAGGACGCTTTACTTTAACAATATCATTAGTGCTTGCTACCATGGGACTCCTTCTTGCTCTGCTTATCATAATGCTTATTAGATGAATAAATACTATTTTCTGCAATTAAAACTTTATTTGGATTAAATACATTAGCCAAATAAGTTGTACGAGCACCCAATAATAATTGTTCTAAAATTGAATAGTTACGTTTCTTATTTCTCCACTTATAAACTTTACTTTCTTTATCTAAAATATTACCAAATGCAATACCATTTGTAGGACATGCTTGCTGACACGCAGTTAGAAGATCTGAATCTTTAACTATCCGTTGCTCATTACTAGCTTTGTGAGTTGCTGATTTAATACGTTGAATACAATAAGTGCATTTTTCCATTACACCTCTCATACGAACAGTAACATCAGGGTTAAATTGCTTTGCAAGCGATTTATCAGGTTCTTTAATATAGTCAAATAAATGAAATCTCTTTTTCGAGACCGATTGGGGATGACGTTGATGATAATCAAAAAAATTAAACCGTCTTACTTTTACTGGGCAATTATCAGCACAATAACGTGTACCTACACAACGATTATAAACCATAACATTTAAACCTTCATCATCATGGACCGTTGCCGCAACAGGACATACTTGCTCACAAGGAGCATTTTCACAATGCAAACACGATACTGGCTGCTCTAATATTTTTGGATTATCTATGTCGCCCTCATAGTACCTATCTGTACGATTCCAATGCATCTCACGCCCATCCATAACTTGATCTTTTCCAACAATAGGAATGTTATTTTCAGCCTGACAACTTGCCGTACACGCATTACAAGAAATACAACGATTAAGATCAATAACCATTCCCCACTGATAACCTGTATCATATTTATGTTTATCCCATAACGCTTCTGTATGAGGAACCTCTTCCTGCCCTTGAGCAAAAGATGGATTTTCATGATACTGGGAAACAGTAGCATACCTAACATGTGGTCTTCCTTCCATAGATCCATGATCTTGAGTACTAGCAAACTTATGTTTCTCAAGTTGTTTAATTAACGTCACATCAGCAACCTTCCCTGATTCATCTAACAAACGATAAGCATTAAAACCAACACCATCTTCTATCCGCTGCCCATCAACTTTTCCATACCCTAGAGGAATGCTTATAGAATCAAATGCATGCCCAGGTGAGATAAAAACAGGTATATCAAGGTAATCATGACTAACTTGAAGACGAACAAAATCACCTGTTTTTAATGATAATTTCTTTGCCGTTTTGGGAGCAATATACGCAGCATTATCCCAAGTAAGCTTATGAATTGGATCTGATAACTCTTGTAACCAACCATTATTAGAAAATCGACCATCAAAAAGCTTATAATCCGGATATAAGGTAATTTCTAATTTATTTTGTTCATGTGGTTGCTTTGTCAATTTAATTTTACTTTTAATACTAGGATAAACCGTTGTATTTCTCTTAAATACATATCCATTATGAATTGCTTTATCAAAAGACGAAGAAGATAGATACTGCCATGAATTTTTGATTAAAGAATAATCTGAACGATAAGTTCGAAATACCAAATTTAACAATTCATGCTCTGAAAGCCCTTGTACTGTTCTCTTTATAACTGGCTGAGCAATAGACACAACGCCATCTACAGACTTAAGATCATTCCAATATTCTAAGTAATGGAGTTTTGGTATGACCCAGTTACATAATTTAGATGTTTCGTTATTGTAATAAGTTAAATGTATTCTATTTTTAGCCTTTGTTAGAGCACGACTCAAACCCAACTCTTGAGAAGCCGTAAAAACTGGATTACCGCCTAAAATTACAACACTATCCAATATATTACTATTTAAATCATCCACTAAACGAGAAAGTGAATCATAGGATGACTTTGTATTAAAATCATAGTTTGCAAAAGGAGTTTCTTGATAAGAAACTGTTTTAAAATTATTTCCCAAAATACTATTAATTAAAAAAGTTAACTGATGAACTTCTTCATCCAAGCTATCTCCAGCAGTAACCAAAGACTTACCTCGATTCGCTAACAAATCATCTGAAACAGCTGCTAAAACTTTATCATCAACAAAATCAAGATCTAGCTTTTGATAAGAAATATTACCAAAACTTGATAAATTAAACCCTACTTTTCTTGAGACTAAAATAGCTAACTGAGATAAAACCTTTATTAAATCTGATTTTTTTACTGGAAAATGATGATCTGCTTTTGCCCCAGTAACAGTATAACGCTCTTCAAAAACATACAGCCTGTTAAGATCAGATTCATTGTCAGGATCCCTCCTATCTGCAAAATCACGAGAATATTGAATTTGATGGTGACCAAAAGATAAAAAGTCATCCGAAAAAGACACAACAACATTTGCTCTTGAAAGATCATATTTTGGACTCAAATAATTCCCTGTTAAATTAAAAAGACCCTGTTCTTGATTATCTTTGTTAATTGGATCATATCGGTAAAACGACACCTCAGGTAAAGTCAAACGAATTGAATCAACAAGCTTATAAAAAGATGGTGATAATGAATTTTCTATCAAGACACCCAACCCTTTTCCCGAAGCCTTTCTAAGATCTTTCTTATAACGAAGCATCCAATCTTTAAAATCATCAAGCGATGCTGAAGCTGTCAAATGTAATGGAAACTTTAAGCGATCAGGATCATACAAATCTATTATCGATGATTGTTGAAAAAGACCCGAAGATCCTTCAGTTCCAGGGTAAGTAGGGTTTCCCTCAATTTTAGTAGGCCTGCCTTCATGCGTTTCAGCTAAAACACCGTAAACTGCTGAATTTAATTGAAAAGAGGTTGCATAAAACGTTGGTATACCAGAAACTGAATGTTCAACTTTTCTAGCATAAGGTTTAATTTTATAGTAAGGTTTTCTAATATTACAACCTGATAAACCGGCTAACGCTGCAGTTGATCCTAAAAACTTTAAAAAGTCTCGACGAGACACTCCTTCATTTAACTCAGAAGCCCCCTCTTGAAACTCACGTAATTTGAATCTTTCAATCTCTTTACTATCATTTAAATCTTCAATACTTCGCCAAAACTTTTTCATAATTATCTCCTACCTATGACACACACTACACTCAATTTTTGGGTTAAGATGATACTCTTCAACTAAACGCTTTCCCATTTCAACCTGATCTTCATCAGGACTCCATGACAAGTTTGTAACTTGCTCCTTAGGCCACACATATTTTTCAGGATTACGATGACAATCTAAACACCATGACATACTCAAAGATTTATCTTGCTTTACAACTTCCATTTGATCAACTCTTCCATGGCATTGTATACATGATATCCCAGAATTAACATGACGAGAATGATTGAAATAAGCATAATCAGGTAGCATGTGAACATTTACCCATTCAATAGGCTGATTCGAATCATAATGATTTTGAATATCCTTAATGTAAGGACTATCTTGCTTAATTTGCGAATGACAATTTAAACATAACTCCGATGATGGAATATTAGCATGAGCCTGCGACTCGACATTATAATGACAATATCGACAATCTATACCAAGTTCCCCAGCATGAAATCGATGGCTGTAAGGAATAGGTTGTTCTGGTTCATAACCAACTTCTAAATGATTCGGAGAAAACCAATACCAAAATAAATGAATAACAAAAACCACAGTCAATGTTATCGTAACTAAAATTATTGCAGGAACTTTGTTTGACCATTTAGGAAAAATAAATTTTGATTTATTTTTTTGAATATTATTATCCATACTATTGTCTACCATAACTAAAAAAAACACCTAATCATAAAACAATTTAACTACCACTATCATATTTATTAATATTAAATAAAATAGCTACCTACCAAGTTATCGAAAAATTATACCACCAAAAACAAAGATCTAGTCAAGATATAAAATAGAAAAAACTAAAACATATGCTAAAATTAAATGTCATGAAACGTTTCTACAATGTAATTCCATTAATTCAGGATAAATCGATTCTAAATATTATTCTCTATACGCTTGAAAATAACCATATTCGTTCAGACTCCTTCGAATCTGCAATTACTACAAACAATATCTCTCCAAGAACACTAATTTTATTAGATAAAGATTTTGATGATATATTTACAAAAAACGTTCTTAAGACGGTCAAAGATCAACATTTACATCCTTGTATCATCCTTGCAATTAATAAAAATTATCGTTATTTTTTATCTGAACCATTAAATCCTTTAATAAGTGGAATACTTTATAAGCCGTTTGAAATAGAAGAGCTATTTCAAATTTTAACCATTGATAATCATGCAGAACCAAATTGAAGAATCTATTAATCAAATAAAAACAAATTTATTTCCTGAAAAAATAATTGTAGAAGAATTATTTCGAATACTTAAACTTATCTTCCCTAAAAGCAGTATTAATATTTACACGTTCTCGAACGATAAAAAAAAAATAGATATTACATTATCAAATAAAAATTTATGGGCAATACCCAACAATTTAACATGCTGGTTAACAAACCCTAAAAATACTATTCAATTACCATTTTTACATATCAAAAATAGAAAAAAGTTTATTTTAACTGACTTTATCCAATATTCAAAAGATCAAAAAAAATACCACTATCGCTGTAATGATGGACTGTTATTTAATGTAGTTAATGATGAAAACACAGTTTTTGCTGCTATCTTTATTCATAACTGGCATTTAAAAACAACATTAACTAAGCTTTATAAAGATCTCAATAAAAAAATCGATCTAACATCTAATTACATTCAACAAATTATTAACCCTATTGAAAACTATCTCATTCACAAAAAAATAAAAAACCTACTTGAAGATAAAAATAAACTTACTCAAAAAATCTTTCAAGACGAACAGTCATTAAATCGCAGATTAACTGAACTTACTACGCTCTATGAAACCTCCAATGAACTCAGCCATTCACTTAATTACGTTGAAATCATTGAAAAAGTATCTAAGAACATTAATAAAGTTATTAATTTTGACGCTTGTTCCATATTTATAAAAAAAGTATTTAATAAAAATGAACTTTTTATAACAGTTGGTAGCGATCATAATAATGAAATAATCCGATTACTTACAAAAGAAACGCTAAACTCTATTGATTCTTTTTTTTCAACAGAAATTAACCCTAGTCAAATTAATATCAAAATTACAAAACTTAATAGAAGAATCAATCATCTATCTAAAACAATTAACTCTCATGCTACCGTTCCATTAATATTCAGAGATGAAATTATTGGAGTCATTTGTTTATTATCATTTAAAAAATCAGCATTTCAAGGAAATGAATTGCAATTTGTACATACAGTATCAAACAATTTAGCCTCTACGTTAGGTAAAATTAAAATAATTCGGGATCTAGAAAAATCAAAAATTTATTCTGTTATAGAAAGTATTATTGAACCCGTTATTATTTTAGATCATAAACATAATATAAATATTATAAATTCTAAAGCAGCACAACTATTAAATATTCGTCATCAAAAAGCAATTTCTCAAGACGAATTAATTGATCTTTTAAAAGAACTTTGCCTACATAACCTTTATCAAAATGTTCAAAAAACAAAACAACCCGTGATTAATGAACATGCAACCTATAACAAAAAAAACTTTCTTGTAAATATATCTCCTATTTTTAATGACGAATATGGCTATGTAGGTATTATTTTCTTGTTTAGAGATACAACAGAAATACAACAAATGGACAGAATCAAATCACAACGTCTTGAAGCAATTTCAAAAGTTAATCTAATGATCAAATCTATTGAAAATTTAGATAATTTATTAGATGTCCTAATGGAATTTTTATTAAATATATCATCCTGTAATATGGGATCGATTCAATTAAAACAAAAAGATCGATTTGTTACTGCCACACATATTAATTTTCCAGAGAAAATTCGTCGATCATATCGCTACAAAAATAGAAAAACGATTTCAGAAAAAGTTGAAAAAACAAAAAATTTAATTTTAATAGATAATTATTTCGCATCACCTGATCTTGACCCAAATGTAAAGATTTTAATTGAACTTTACTTATGCATACCAATTATAATTAACAATAATCTGATTGGAATAATTAACTTAGCTAGAAAATATGGCACATCTGCTTCAAAATTCACAAAAGAAGACATTGATACATTACTTACAATTACAACTCTGGTTGCAACCAGTATTCATAACTCGATACTTTATAAAGAAAAACTAGAAAAAGAAAAAATTGACCAAGAACTTAAAGTTGCATCTGAAATTCATAACAATTTACTGCCAACAAACCTGCCTATAAATCCAAAACTTATATTCGGAACATTAAATATTCCTGCACAGAAAATAGGTGGCGATTTTTATGATTTCATGGAACTCGATAAGAACAAAATTGGAATTATTATTGCAGATATTGTTGGAAAAGGAATTCCTGCAGGTCTATATATGGCTGTTCTAAAAAGCATTATTAATCGCAGCATACGAACACCATTAAACCCTAAAAAGACTCTAGAAAAATTAAATAAAGTAATATTCAGTGATCCCGTTATCAATTCATTTGTCCCCTTATTTTACGCCATCA
>PBEQ01000005.1 GCA_002719695.1 bacterium
TTCCCTGGAATTCTTTTTATAAAAGTTCTATGGAATCATATTTATTAAAAGACGAATATATTGGTGGGTTATATGGAATTGAAGCGAGGTATCCGTTTTTAGATCGTTTTGTTGTTCAGGAGTTTCTAAATTTGACAGCTGAATTAAAAAACTTGAATTATAAATCGGTTTTAGATGAGTATTTATTAGCTAATGACTATCCATTTCAAAAAGAGGTAAAATTAGGTTTTTAATTTTGATCTAGTCTTAATGGTTTAGGTTTAGACTAATTAGATTGATCAAAAAAATGGGTTTTTAAATGGTTTTAATGTATAAATAATTTGAATTTAACTTGTATGAATAGAATTACCTTTGTTAAGAGGTTAGTTTTAGAGAGCTAATTTTGTAGGAAGTGGTAAACAATAAGCCGGATTCTGTTTAAACAATCATCTATCTATTGGTTTCAAAAAGAAACTCATGCGACCTACCCAGGATTAATAACGAAGAAGACAGCTTCTCATCCTTTATTTGGTCTTGCTCCGGTTGGGGTTTACACCAATTATATTATTTCTAATATAATGAGTGAGCTCTTACCTCACTTTTTCACCCTTACCTAAATAATAAATTATTTAGGCGGTTATTTTCTGTTGCACTTTCCATCGAATTACTTCGTCCTTCCGTTAGAAGGCAACCTGTCTTTGGAGTCCGGACTTTCCTCTGTTATATACTATATAACAGCGATTGTTTTGTTTACCCGCTTCCTCTTTTATTGTACGATTTTTTTTGCTAATTGTTAATTAAAAAATATTAAGTTAGTTGAAATTCTTTTTGTTTGATAATTTCGCAAATTGATTCAACCGTAAAACCAAATTCATTTGCAATATCACTTCCAGGCGCACTTAATCCAAAAGAGTCAACAGTGATAAATGTTGCCTTGTTCCCTACATATTTATGCCAGCCAAATGATGATTGTGCTTCTATTACAACCATATGTGATGTTGTGGTTGTTGGAAAAATAGCTTGTTTGTAAGACTCTTCTTGGTTCTCAAATAATTCCCAACTTGGAAAGGATATAACTGTTGTAGTAATACTTTGTGTTTCTAGAGTGTTTGCTACATCAATAGCTAGCGATACTTCAGAACCTGTTGCTACTATAGTAATAGCTGCATTTTCTTGATTGCTCTTTTTAATAATATAAGCTCCTTTTTGGACTAACTCTGACGAACTTGAATTTAGATCCTTTAAACCTTGTCTAGATAATATTAATGCTGTTGGTTGTTTACTTTTGAGAGCAATTAACCAAGCTCCTTTAACTTCTGTTGTATCTGCGGGGCGAATAACATTTAGTCCTGGTATAGAACGTAAGGAGGCAAGATGTTCTATCGGTTGGTGAGTAGGGCCATCTTCGCCTAATAAAATGCTATCATGTGTAAACTGATAAATAACAGGTAGTTTCATTAATGCTGTGAGTCTAATGCCATTTTTCATGTAGTCTGAAAATGTTAAAAAAGTTCCAATAAATGGTTGAAAAAATCCACCTAAATATAATCCCGCTGCAATTGTAGACATACCGAATTCTCTAACACCGTATTTAATATTTTGTTGGTTAAAACTATTTTTTGATAGTATCTCACTAGCTTTAATAAATGTTGAATCAGAACACGATAAGTCAGCAGATCCTCCTATCAGATAGGGGAGGTCTTTTGCAATCGTTTGTATGATTGCTTGTGATGAGCTTCTTGATGCACAATTTTCTTTAACAGCTGTATTTAAAATTTTATTTTCTATATCTTGTGATAATTGTTTGTTTTGCAGTGTTTTAAGATGATTGTATTTATTTGGGTGGTGTTTTTTCCATTCATCAAATAAATGGTTCCATTTTGCTTCGTTATCATTTAATTTTTCTAATAACGTATTAAAGGCTTCTATTACATTATCTGGTAGATGAAAAAGGGGTTCTTGAGGAATGCCAAGTGCTTCTTTGGTGAGTTTGCTTTCGTCATTTCCTAAAGGTTTTCCATGCGCTTCTGATGAGCTTTGTCTGTTAGGTGAGCCAAAACCAATGCTTGTTTTTGCTATTATTAATACTGGTTTTGTTTGGCTTTTTGCTTGAGTAAATCCAGCATCTATTTCCTCATAATTATGACCATTAATAGTTATGGTATGCCAACCATAAGATTCATATCGTTTTTTAACATCTTCTGTAAAACACTCATCTGTTGGTCCATCTAAACAAATATCATTGCTATCATAAATAACAACTAAATTATCTAGGTTAAGGTGTCCTGCAAATGATGATACTTCGGCACTTACACCTTCCATTAAGCAACCATCACCAGCTAGACAGTAAATGGTGTTGTCAATAATAGTATGGGTATCGCTATTTAATTGGCTTGCCATCATTTTTCCTGATAAAGCCATACCTACAGCGTGGCCAATCCCTTGACCAAGTGGTCCTGTTGTTGTTTCAATTCCAAATTCTAAGTCGTATTCTGGATGACCTGCTGTAATGGAATGAAGTTTTCGAAAGTTTTTTAAATCATTTAATGTTATAGGGTAGTTAGCTAAATGAAGAATTGCATAGAGTAACATTGAGCCATGACCGGCAGATAATATAAATCTATCTCTGTTAATCCATGCAGGATTTTTTGGGTTATGACTTAGATGTTTTGTAAATAATACACTAATGATGTCAGCACATCCTAAAGGTAACCCAGGGTGCCCACTATTGGCTTGATTGATGGCGTCGATAGAAAGTCCTCTCACGGTGTTACTAATAGATTTAATTATTTGATTATTTATCATTTTTTAGATTCTACTTTTTAGTTATAATAGTATTAGATTATATACGTTATGTTAAAGTATTATCAATAATAACATAATTATAAAGGAACCATATTTATGTCATTAGCTACAAAAACTTATGTTAAGAACCATTTAGATAGTACGAAAAAAGAGTCTATTTTTTCAACGCTATTTAATGGAACCAATGGTTATGAGATAGCATTAAAGGATAAAAAAATGCTTAATGTTGAGTCAAACCGCTCATTTACCTATGGTGAAATTGCATATGATGGATTTAAGGCTGTTTTAGAGTTGTTAGATCGATCTGATGAAGTTGAGTTTATGGATTTTGGTTCGGGTATTGGAAAGGCACTTGTATGTGCTTCTATGACGCTAACTTGTAAACGATTAATAGGTATAGAAAAATTACCAACCTTAGCAAGTGTATCAAAAGAGTTATTAAATCAATATAATGATGATTTAAAAGAGTCTTATCCAGATATAGAAATCCCATCTATTCTAATTTCAGAAGAAAGTTTTGATTCAATTTCTTTAAATAATGTTGATGTTTTATTTGTATCAGGAACATGTTTTAGTGATGATGTGATAGATTCTATAGCTGCACGAACTCATGAATTAAAAGTGGGTGCTAATATTATTAGTTTTACACGTCAGCTCTCTTCAAATCATTTGGAATGTATTTATAAAGGAAGTCATAAAATGGAATGGGGGTTGCCAACGGTTTTTATTTATAAGAGAAAATAATTAATAATAATCAAGGTGAGACTATTTCTAACACAAGAAGCTGTTTTTTTAAATTATCTTAAACTTTCACAAACTCATTACCATCATTTATCACGGGTTTTAAGAATTAAACATGGCGATGTTCTGGATATTATAGTAGATCAAGATTATAAACTTGTTATTAGGTTTCTAATGTTTAAGGATACCTGTTTGTATTACGATATTATTTCAAAAGAAACTATAGAGGTTCGTTATCCTCAGGTAACATTATTTCAATCGTTACCAAAGCAAGATAAATTTATGAGTATAATAGATGGTGTTACTCAGTGTGGTGTAACCGAAATTTATCCTATCATAACAGATCGGTCATTATTTAAAATTAAATATGAAAAGCTTTTAGAAAAGGTAAGTCGTTGGCAAAAACAAGCTGAGCAATCTGCTATGCAATCTAAGCAAATTATTATTCCAAAGGTTCATTCAGCTCTTTCGTTTGAGTCTTTTTTAAAGCTAGATATTTTTTCTTCTTATGATATTTGTATTGTTGCTTGGGAATGTGAAGTGGTTAATACACTTAAGTCTGTGTTTTCTAAGCAAACTAAATTTAAAAAGATTGGTATTTTTATTGGGCCAGAAGGCGGTCTTAGTTCGGCTGATATTGATTATTTAAAATCAAAAGACTTTAAAATAATCAGTATTGGTTCTACTATATTAAGAGTAGAGATTGCTGCAGTGGTTGCAGTCACTCAAATTTTGTTTTTTTATCTTTAATGGATAAAAAAATATGCGTAGTGATGGGTATGAAAAAAAGAAATATTTATGCTTATTTGATTGTTGTTTACATTACATTAACCATGCCAACAACGCTCTTTAGTCAAGCAAATGTAGCCGATCAACAGTTTATCGATAATGCTGATCAGTTTTCAGATCAACATGGTGTTCGTTTACGTTCTGTTTCAAATGCTTATGATCAAAATTTAATTGATCCAAACCTTGCTCCATTATCTATTAAGGAAGATGATGATAGTGATGATGAAGCATTATCAGATAAAAAGAAACCTAATAAAAGAGTGGGGTTTTCTTTTTCTGATATGGCTAAATTAAGTAAGAATAAAACCTCTACTATAAATAAAAAGAATGACGTTACTAAAAAGAAAAAGAATTCATTTACATTTTCTAATATGGCTAATTTAGTACAAAAAGAACCAACTCCAAATAGAAAAAATAAATTATAATTTTTTAAAATGATCGCTTAATTGCAAACCTTAAATCATTTGAAATGATGGGAATAAATGATAGTCTAGAGTTAGATAAGCTATTCGTTTTTTTTTTGGCCGTATAACGAGCAATAAAGTGGCCAATAGCAGATCCAATAATGGCATCTGATGCCCAGTGAGCGTTATCAAATAATCTCGATATAGCCACAAACGTTGCTAATCCATAACTGCTAAATTGTATTACCGGATTATTTTTAAATTCTAAAGCAAAGGATGTTGCTGTAGCCCAGGCTAAAGCAGAATGACCTGAAGGAAATGATTGGTTTTTTTCAGATAGTGATAGGCCAGGGCCACTAAATTGAGAATTACTATTTGTTTCTCGTGGGCGATGGCGCTGAAATGTCATTTTTATACTTTTAACGATTACTCCTGATAAGATTAAACTTTCTATGGCTAGCAAACTAGCATGTTCTAGTTTTGAATAATTAGAATAATAGGCAACCGTATAGGATAGGCTTGTTAATGGAACTAATAAAAAGGGGTGCCCCATAATATTCCCTGCATTACCAATTGAACGTATCAGTGTATTTTCTTTGCTAATAATTATATTATTGATCGATGGTTCAATTAAGTAAGCGATGCTGCTGCTACTTAAAATTACTGAGCTTTTTAACCAATCTTGGGAGCTCCATTGAGTTGGTGCTATTATAATATCTTTGGTTTTATAAAAATAAGAAACATAGTAGTCTTTGTTAAAAAAAGCGTAATCTTTATTTTTATTATAATCTAACAGGAGATTATTATAGGATCCATTAATTGGAATACTAACTAAGCAACCTAATACTATATAAAATAAAACCTTACCTTTCATACTAATTTAAAATTAAAATAATAACCCAATTTCAAATGAAGCGGTAGCAATTACTGGTAGTAGCTGTTGATTAGAATCGTTAGATGTTTTTTCATTATATTTATAGGACATGTTAGTATTAAATTTTTTAGAATTCTCTTCTGAAAATTTAATCAAAGAATATAAGATGTTTTTAATGTTTGTTAACCCAGTTTTAAATTCTATCAAACTATCTGTTAACGTTTTATTAAGTTATTTGCTAGTCAATAAATTTGACTTTAATAATTGGTTAAGGAAGATATCGTTTGTAAAAATGTTTAATAATTATCATTATATTCCATGGAATTAGAGATAATACCATAATATTAAGTACGGCTTGATCAAAGCATGCTATTGCTAGAACGATACCCAGGATATTGTTCATTATCATACAACTATTTGAAATTGCTAGTTTTTCTCCTTTTGATTTCCAAAACATACTAAAGTAACCAATTAAGTGGAAACCTAAAAAACAAGCAAATAAAAATATCATTGTATATAATTGATCTGAGAATGTTTGAATTAATGTTTGTGAACAAACTGAAATGGAAATGGTGATCATGCACGATAATAAAATAATAATCTTAAAGTTTAAGTAGCTTTGTAAATTTTGGATAATATTTGGTATAAAAACACGTTTTATCAGTTTTGCAGCTAAGAAAGGAATAATGATGATTTTGAGTAAACTTGTAAACATAAGCATATAATTTAAGTTAAGATCGGTATTGAAGAAAATAAAAAATAAAAACGGTATGGTAAAAATAGATAATAAATTGGTTATGATAACAGCTGTTAGATTAAGAGATGTTCGCCCATTCATTATATCGGTAAATAAGGCTGAGGTTACACCTGTTGGTAACGATGCTAGCAAAAATAAACTCATATGAAGAGTGGGATCTACTTTGATAAATATGAAATAGACAAGAATAGGTAGAATGATTAATTTTATGCAGCTTATGTATAAAATTGATAACGGTCTTTTGATATGAGTGACAACATCTATGATATCAACTTTAAGAAAAAGTAATCCCATGATAAACATAATTATATAGATGATGTATCCTTCGTAAGGAAGAAACAGTTGAGGATAATTTAAACCTAAAATGATACTAGAAATAATAAAAACCCAGAAAAATTTATCAGTTTGCGTAAGATATTTCATACTTGTAAGTACTCCATGAGTTACTAATTATAACATAGATTATTTAGAATAATCAGTCTTTTTTTATAGCCTTAAAATGGATGTTTGTCTATAGTGAAGTGCTTCACTAATATGCTGATCGGTAATAGTTGGTTTATTTTCTAAATCGGCGATTGTTTGAGCTACTTTTAGTAAATTGTCACATGATCTAGCGGTTAAGGTTCCTTGCTCAATACAGGTTCCGAGTAAATTTCTTTGATGATTATTTAGTGTAATGTGTTTAGAAATATGTGTTGAATCAATGTTGCCATTTTGAAGAGGTTGTTTGTATCGTTTTTCTTGTAAAGCGATTGCTGTTTTAACGCGTTGATAAATAGTTTGTGATGACTCTGAAGAACTGTTATTGTCCATGTAATCTTTTTTTTTGAGTCGAGGAATTTCGATGATTATATCAAATCGATCTAGGAGAGGCCCTGATATTTTTTTGATATAGCGTTTTTTTTCATGAATACTACACTGGCAGTCTACGTTTGGGTCTGTTGCAAATCCACAAGGGCAGGGATTCATGGCAGCTACTAGTAAAAAATTGGCAGGGTAAGTTAAGCTTTGGTTTGCTCTTGAAATTGTAATAGTACCACTTTCAATGGGTTGCCTAAGTACTTCTAACGCTTGGCGATTGAACTCGGGAAGTTCATCTAGAAATAATATGCCATGATGTGCAAGACTTATTTCTCCTGGTGTTGGTTTTCGCCCACCTCCAGCTAAGCCCGCATAAGAAATAGTATGGTGTGGCGATCGAAATGGTCTTGTTAATGTTTTATAAGAACTAACAGTTTGTTGACTGATGCTATGAATCTTAACGATTTCAATTTGTTCTTGTTTTGTTAATGGAGGCATGATAGTAGGAAGTCGTTTTAATAACATTGATTTTCCTGATCCTGGAGGTCCTATTAATAGAATATTATGGTTGCCTGCGGCTGCAATTTCCATGGTTTTTTTTCCTAGAAACTGGCCTTTAATATCCGTGTAATCGTATTTTTGTGTTAGTTTAAATGGCTTGATTTGGGTTTTGTTTTTATAAGGATTCTCAAAATTAATGGATGGTAAATCTCTTAGATGTTTAATCGGATGCATGCTTACATCATCTATTAAGCTAGCTTCTTCTTTGTTTTCAAATGGTAAAATAATTTTATAATGATTAAGTGATTTTGCCATTTCGATAATTGATAAAATACCTTTGATTGGTTTGATATAGCCATCTAAAGATAATTCCCCAATTAAGATGACATTAGGAGGTAATGTTAACTGGCTATTACATATTAGAAACCCTGCAGCAATAGGTAAGTCTAAATAGGATCCTTCTTTTGGTAAATCAGCGGGAGCTAAATTAATTGTGTACTGGCTTAACTTATAATCAAATCCTGAATTTTTTATGGCTGCTTTAATTCTTGCTTTACTTTCTTTAATTACGATATCCGGAAGACCAACAATATGCTCTGTTGGTAACCCTCTCTTAGAGTCTATTTCAACATCTATAGGAATGGCTGTAATTCCAACTATTGTTGCGCTTTTTATTTTTGTTATCATGATATAATTATAAATATTTTTTTATGTTACGTAAATAAAAATATTTAAAATAAATATATGACATAATGTATTCTTGTTTGTATCTCAATTCATACCATGTTTTAATGTTAGTTAATTTATGTGTTAAGGAGTTTATAATGAGTTTAGAGAAAGTGTTTGAACAACAAATCATGTTAAATAAACGGATTAATTCTCGTTTATATGAAGATATAAAAAGTAACCCGGAATTAAGACGAGAATGGTTTCTAAAATTTGAAAAGGCATTGGCTCAAGAGTCAGCTGAAGCAGTGGATAGTTTAAATTGGAAGTGGTGGAAAAAAGATGATGATGATTGGGATAATGTGAAGGTTGAATTAGTTGATATGCTTCATTTTTGGGTATCTATGTGTACCATAGCGGGTTTAGAGGCAAAGGATGTGTTTGATCTTTATGCTAAGAAAAATAAGTTAAATTTTAAACGCCAAGATGAAGGGTACCAAGAGGGAAGCTACGATAAATACAAAGATGGTATTGAAGATAATAAGGTTCATGTTATTAATTAAGACATTACTTGAAAAAATACTTAAAGCTTAGTAGAGTCCTGTTATGAAAATACTTGATGGTACGATTGTAAAAAAAGAAATATTAAATAGCTTAACTAAAGAGTGTTCGGAATTGTCTCAGCAATATGGTATTAATCCAGGCTTGGCCGTAATTTTAGTTGGTAATAATCCTGCTTCAAAGGCTTATGTAGGTATGAAAAAAAAAGCTTGTGAGTCGATTGGTATTAAATCATTTGAATATGTACTAGATGCAGCAATATCTGAAGATGAGCTTATTGAATGTATTGAATCGTTAAACCAAGATTCACAGATAAATGGTATTTTATTGCAGTTACCATTACCCGATCATATTGATTCAGATAAAATGTTACAACTTATTAATCCAGCGAAAGATGTGGATGGCTTTCATCCTCAAAATGTTGGTAAGTTATTAGTTGGTTTACCTACATATAAGTCCTGTACTCCTTACGGGGTTATCAAGCTATTAGAGTATTATCATATTGATCCTACAGGTAAACATATTGTTATTATTGGTAGAAGTAATATTGTTGGAAAGCCACTAGCTGTTATGCTGATGCAAAATGATAAGATAGCAAATGCAACGGTTACAGTTTGTCATTCACGATCTCGTAATTTATCTGATCTTACATCTCAGGCTGATATTTTAATTGCAGCTATTGGTAAACCTTATTTTGTTACAGAAAATATGGTTAAAGAGGATGCTATTGTGATTGATGTCGGTATTAATCGAATTGATGATAGTTCAAGTTCAAAAGGGTATAAGTTAGTTGGAGATGTTGACTATCATACGGTCAAAAAAAAGGTATCTGCTATTACCCCTGTTCCTGGTGGGGTAGGTCCCTTAACGATTGCAATGTTAATGACAAATACATTGCAATCTTATAAAGAGTATTACGTAAATTAATTTTTTGGTGTTTAAACCACGTATTGCTTTGTGTAACGTTCCCATTCAGAAACTAGATCTGTTCGTTGAACCCAGTCTAATACATAGTTTGTGAATTCTTCACCAGAAGCACCATTGCTTCTACCTGTTAAAACATACTTTTTCTCATATTGAGTTGTTATATCAAGGGCCATTTCAATTTTTTTAGCATCTTCTGTATAACCAATATGTTGTAATAGCATGGCTGCTGCTTTTATCATTGAACATGGATCTGCATATTGGGCACGACCTTCTTTTACCATTCTTGGCGCTGAGCCATGAATAGCTTCGAACATAGCGTAGCGTTTACCAATATTAGCGCTTCCGGCAGTACCAACACCACCCTGAATTTGACCTGCTTCATCCGTTAGAATATCACCATATAAGTTAGGTAAGACAAATACTTGAAATTCGCTTGCTCTAGCTTCATCGATTAATTTTGCTGTCATGATATCGATATACCATTCATCACATGTAATACCATATTGTTCATATTCTTTTGCAATTCGTTTAGCAACATCAGAAAATCGGCCATCCGTAGTTTTAATAACATTTGATTTTGTTACTACGGTAACACGTGTTTTGTTATTTTTTTTAGCATATTCAAATGCCATTCTAATAATTCGCTCAGCACCTGGTTCTGAAATGATTTTAAAATCAACGCTTAAATCATCTGATACATTAAACCCTTGAGATCCTAAAGCATAGGCACCTTCTGTGTTTTCTCTAAAAAAACACCAAGAGATATTTTTTTCAGGAACGCTTACAGGTCTTACACAAGCAAATAAATCAAGTTCTTTTCTCATAGCAACATTTGCTGATTCAATATTTGGCCATGGATCACCTTGTTGTGGTGTTGTTGTTGGTCCTTTTAAGATAACATCGCATTCTCTTAACTCTGCTAGTACGTCATCTGGAATAGCTTTGTTGTGATCAACTCGATTTTCAATTGTTAATCCATCAATAATTCTAATTTCAATTTTTCGTTTTTGAATAGCGTTTCCTAAAACATATTCCATAACACGTTGAGCTTGATTTGAAATTGACTCACCAATACCATCGCCCCAACATACACCAATAATAATGTTTTCTTTATTTGATAAATCAACCCATTCTGTATCTGATTTTATTTGTTCAACTCGTTGTAATTGTTGTGACATTAATGCTTTAAATTTTTCTAAAGAAGCGTCTAGGTTATTCATTGATGATTTCCTTTTTTTTGTAATTTTTTATTATTTATATACTATCATTAATACCACAAATGCCAATATCTAAACATTACTAGCTTCGCATTTAATGAGTTTTAAAATTATTAAAATGTAGTATATAGAGTTTATATGCCTTATTTTATTAGTTTTTTCTTTTTGATATTGTTTTCTTGTTTTACATATGCCATACCTGAAACTATGTATCATTTAATGATTAATAAACCAATGGGACCTGCTGTTGCAGATTATATCGATAGAGGTATACAGTATGCAAATAATAGTCAAGCAGCTGGTATTATCATTACTTTAGATACACCAGGAGGACTGGATACGTCTATGAGAAAGATTGTGACATCTATTCTTTCTTCTTCGATTCCAGTAATTTCTTTTGTACATCCATCAGGTTCTCGTGCTTCAAGTACAGGTACGTATGTCGTTTACGCAAGTCATATAGCCGCTATGGCTCCTGAAACTAGGTTAGGTTCAGCAACGCCTGTTACGTTGAGATCATCTTATAGTAACCCTGATTTAAAAAAATTAAGATTATCACAACATGATTTAAAGTATATTAATGATTCAGCAACCTATCTGCATTCTCTGGCTGTTCTTTATGGTAGAAATGGTGAATGGGCAAAAAAAGCTGTTAAAGAGGGCGCTAGTTTAACTGCTTTTGAGGCAATTAATAAACAGGTTATTGATTATATTGCTGTTGATTTTAACCATTTAATTCAACAGATTTCTAAACATCCTATTTTGGTTAAAAATAATCCTATAACTATTTCTGATACAGTTACAATTAGAACGATTTTACCTGATTTTAAGACTCAATTTCTAAGCCTTATTACTAATCCAGATATAGCCTANTTGTTATTACTNGCTGGNATTTATTGTTTAATGTTTGAANTATCAACGCCTGGTTTAATANTTCCTGGATTAATAGGTGTNGTTTCACTTTCTTTGTCATTTTTTGGGTTTTATTTATTACCATTATCATGGCTAGGAATAATTCTTGTTATCGTTGCGAGTGTCTGTTTAATAGGGGAATTATATTTAAATAGTTATGGTGCATTGGGGGTTTTTGGAATTATTTTATTTTTTTTAGGATCTATTATGTTAATGGAGCCCAATAGCTTGCATATGTCGGTGAGTAGATCATTGATTATTTTAAGTACGTTAATTAATTGTTTGTTTTTTGGTTTAACGTTTATGACGGTTATTAAATCTAAAAAGCGTTCGGCTATATTTGGTGTAGCATCGATGGTTGGTAAAGAAGGCGAAAGTTTAGAGTCTTTTGAAAGAAATGGTCAAATTTCTGTTCAAGGTGAAATATGGAATGCTATATCTAATGAGCCAGTCCAAAAGTATGACACAGTCGTGGTAACAGCTATTGAGGATCAAACGCTTATTATACGATTAAAAAAGGAGCATTAATTATGGGAACATTTTTATTATTTGGAATTATTGGTGCTGTTTTTTTATTATGGGCAGTAACTATTTTAAAAGAGTATGAGCGAGCTGTGATTTTTACCTTGGGACGATTTACAAATGTGGCAGGTCCTGGTCTTATTTTTGTGATTCCTTTTATTCAAACTATGGAGCGTGTGGATATGAGGGTCGTGGTAATGGATATTCCCCCTCAAGATGTTATTTCGAAAGATAATATTTCAGTTAAGGTAAATGCTGTTTTATATTTTAAGGTGATTCAGGCTGATAAAGCCATTATTAATGTCGAAGAATTTTATCCGGCTACGAGTCAGTTAGCTCAAACTACATTGCGCTCTGTTTTAGGCCAACATGAATTAGATGATATGTTATCAGAGCGAGAAAAATTAAATACCCATATTCAACGTATTATTGATGAAGCAACGGATGCCTGGGGTATTAAAGTAACCAATGTAGAGCTTAAAGATATTGATTTAGGTGAAAGTATGGTTCGAGTTATAGCAAAACAAGCAGAAGCTGAGCGTAATAGACGTGCTAAAGTAATTCATGCTGAGGGGGAATTGCAAGCATCAGAAAAATTATTAGAAGCTGCACAAACATTAGCAAAAGAACCGCAGGCCTTACAATTACGTTATTTACAAACATTAAATAATATTGCTGAAGAAAAAAACTCAACCATCGTTTTTCCTTTACCTCTTGAATTGTTGGGTCCATTTAAACAATCATTGACAACACTTTTAAGTAAAAATAGTGATGATATCTAAATTATTATATTTATAGCAAAATAAATAAAAATAATTTGCAGTTGGTGCTCTTTGTAATTTAAAAGGAGCCCTTTCAGGCTCCCTTACTTAGCACAAAATTATGGGGTCTTTTTAGCAGTTTTGTGTCAAATAAACCCCTACAGACTCAAAAACCTCTCTATAACTAGGATCATCTGAAAAAAATACTCTTTTTGTATCAGGATTCTTTACTGAATTATGCATACCTACAAATTCACCTAAACAATTATAAATTGGAGATCCATCAGTAAGCTCGTAATCATCTTCAACTATACCTTGAGCCGGACTTTTATGGGCTGTATCATAAAATAAGTTTGCTGGCTTAATCAAAATTGTATCTCCGTTAACTGTTTTAACAACTACTCTGATGATGCCATCATTCTTTATAACGCGCTTATTATTATTATTTAGTACAACCGTTCCTTCTGTATCATTTAGCTCTGGTCTACTTTTTAATTTTCTTATTACAACTTTTTTATTCAGAGTAAAGAATTCTTCAAAGTAAGAAACAGTCTTATTTTGATATTGGGGTGTGTTTTCAAGTGGAATTGGACCTGAGCTTGATGATGCTTCTTTTTCTAGTTGTGGTCTTTTATAGGGAATTACTAAACTAACCATTCTCCCTAATGATTTGGCCATTTCATACATTTTAATTTCTCCTTAATCTTTATTTAAGCTTTAAAGCTTTAATTTATTGTTTTTATTTTTTTAATGTGACAAAGCAAAAAACACCAAATAACGGTGTTCTTATCAAATTAGCTAGAGAAAATTAAACTTTAGAATTTAGTCACGCAATACTTACTAAATGGTGATACTAATTTCCCCTAGAATAAGGAAATAGTCATATTAAAAAACGCAGGGGGGGGCCAGCCATACCGAATAGCACTTTTAGTAAAGGGTGTATTTCGTAAAATTTCTGCTTCATTAAATTCTTGTTTTGTTAACATAATTAAATTTTTATTGGTGTATTTATTACTTAGCTCTGCTTTATTATCGTCATTTAAGTATAAGAAATTTCATTTTTTTAATTCGATATACCAATAACAGTGATTATGAGTTTAGGCACTGGAAAAATAGTTGATTTTAATTATTAAGATTGCTTCTTAAAATACGCGCTTTGTTAATTAAAACAGTATCTTCAGGAACATCGTGTAAGGGGATATTACGCTTATAAATATCTGAGTATAGCATAATACGTTTTGTTCTAATTTTTTGGATTCTTTCAAGTACCTTGTCGCCATCGATTACTTCTGCAAATACAGTGTATCCTTTCCCTTTTTTAGTTTTGTAATCAAGATCTGGATTATCCGCTAAATTAAAGAAAAATTGAGATGAAGCACTGTTATTATCAATGGTTAGTGCCATGGAAACGGTTCCTTTTTTATTGGATAAGCCTTGACGAGATTCATTACGAATAGGTGCTTTACTATTTTTAGGTCTTAAATCTTTTGTAAAACCACCACCTTGAATAATAAATCCATCAATCACTCTATGAAAAATGGTGTTGTCATAAAATCCTTCATTAACATAGGATATAAAGTTTTCGCATGTTTTAGGAGCTTCATCCGGAAATAATCGTATTATGATAGGCCCAAACGTAGTATCTATTTGAACGATTGGTCTTTGATTAATGGGGGTTACTGCCCATGAAATTCCAGAAAATATAAGTATCAAAAAAAAGGTTTGTAGTATACGCTTTATTTTCATATTCACCCGTTAATGTGTTACATAGTTTGTCTTCTTTATTAATTCCACAAATGAGTCTAGCTCTAAACATGCACCGCCAACTAAGGCGCCATCAATATCTGCTTGGTTGATAAGGTCTTCAATGTTTGCTGGTTTTACGGAACCACCGTATAAGATACGGGTTTTATTAGCAATTTCAGTTCCTTTTGCTTTTTCTATTGTTTGTCTAATAAATTGATGAACGGCTTGTGCTTCTTCTGGCGTAGCTACTTTTCCTGTTCCAATAGCCCAAACTGGTTCGTACGCTATAATAATTTCTTGGGAATCTAAGGGTAAGTCAGTTATACACTCTAATATTTGTTTTTGGATAACGGTAAGGGTTATATTATTTGTTCTTTCTTTTAAAGATTCTCCAACACAATAGATTGGTGTTAATTTATTTTGCATTGCAACTTTACACTTTTCCTGACAAGCTTGATTTGTTTCTTGATGATAAAGACGCTGTTCAGAATGTCCTATAATGACATACTTACAGCCACAATCGGTGATCATTACGGCTGAAATGTCGCCTGTAAAGGCACCGGCTAGTTCATGGGACATTGTTTGCGCTGATAACGAAATGGATGATGATTTTAATATATCATCTAATGCTGACAGGTATGTAAAGGGTGGGGCAATAATAATATCACAATCGTTAATGGTGTTAACTAATGGAATTAGTGATTCTGCAAATGTTTTAGCTTCACTTAAACGTTTATTCATTTTCCAGTTACCTGCAATAATTGGTTTTCTCATGACTATCTCCTTAAATTAAAAAAATTATTATTATGGTTGTTAAGATTGTAATAAATTTAATGAATAATGATAAACTGGGGCCCAGAAGATCTTTATAAAGTGTTCCGATTTGGTTTGATTGATCAATTTCTTTGTAGTAAGGGCTACTATTACCACCATATCTACCATTATTAAATTGTGTTCTAGCATTTCCAATTACATCTCCTGCAATAGACCAATAAAAAGAGAGGCTAAAACATGATAATAATGCACCAATTGCAAAGGCTAGTAAGGTTGCTATATTAAGTAGATACCCAATTAGGATTGGAATAAGGGCAATAAGGATACTTGGAATAATAAGTCCATCCATTGAATAACAGACTGCTTTGTCTGTGCATTTGATAATATCGGGATTTGCTTTTCCTTCGGATAAAAAAGGAATTTCATTAAATTGTCGTTTTATTTCATTTACAAAATATTTACTTGTTTTTTGAATAACACTAACCAAAAATCCAGATGATATTAATGGTATCATGACACCTAATATAATACCTAATAACCATACTGTGTTAATAGAAAATAAGCTGTCATAGCTGTAGCCAGCTAAGTAGATAGTTGCTAAGCAGACTGTACAAGATGTTAATAACGATGTAATTGCAGAATAACCATTTCCAATAGCAATGGTTGCAGATCCTAAATGATTCATTTTTTTAGAATGATTTAAAATTGTATGTGATGATGATGATAAATTAGCAATTTTGTTAACAGACTTTGCCAGTGGTGAAAAACTATTGATTGTAATTATTGTTGAACTTACGGATAACATTGCAAGTGTCGCAATGCTAATGCCATAAACCCCTGCCGATATATATGAAACAATACAAATTAATAAGATATAAATTAAATATAAAAAATTACTTTTTAAGCCTAAGCTAATACCAAATAAGTGAATCATGGATGATCCAAATTCACTTTCTTGAGCACAAAGGTTAGCTGTTTTATATTTTGATGAGGTTAATACTTCTGAGGTATAACAAATTAAAGTTACGCCAATAAGTCCTGCAAGATAGGCATAGTATGGTTTAAATGTATATAAGCCAGTCCAAACAGATAGGTGGTCTATAGGGTCTAATGATTTCATAATAAAATAGGTTCCGATACTACAAATAATTAAGGCAACGTAGAGATTTTCTAATAAAATATTTTGATAGGCATTGCGTTTTAATCTTACGTGAACAAATCCATAACCTATTAAACTTCCGATAATACTTATACTAATAATGTGTAAAGGGAGTGATTTTAATTGATCTATAATAGTCGTGGATAAGTGGGTGTTTTTTTCAAAGGCAAACGCAAATAAAATCATGGATAAGATACTTAGAAAAAATGAACCAATAATATCAGAGCAAAAACCACTTAATTTATGAGCATAATCAGCTGCAATATTTACAAGATACCCCGTATTTCGTACATCTTCATGTGGTAAGTTAGGATCTCTCATTTTGCTAATACCTAAACCAATATGAGAGCTAACTTTAAATAAGCCTCCTCCAATTCGAGTAAATAAACTAGAGAAAATCACACCAAGACCATAACCAATTAGTAATTTATACGATATATCAAGCAATGAAAATCCAATTATTAACACTAAACTAATACTAATAAATCCAAGCATACTTACTGTATTAAAATGAATAATAAAACTATCTTTAAAGTAACCTTTTGATTTTTCTAAAATTTTAGGAATAAATGCTGGTATTATTCCAGTAAGAATAAATAATGTAATTGACATAGATAGGCCACCCAAATAAAAGGCTCCAATTTGGCTCCATAAAAATTGTTTATTTAAAAATATAGATAACAAATAAAATATTAGGGAGGTATAAGTAAGGATTTGTAAAATAGATGAAAAGGCTCTTAATCCATATAATTTTATTCCATCAGAGACTAATGCACTTACTTTATGAGATTGATTTTTTTTTAATTTAATTTTTTTAGTAAAAATAAGTTGAATAATGCCAATAATTCCTAAAATTAGTGAACACCCCAACAATAACTGGATAGCTGTCATGGTGATCTCATTTAACAGGAGTTTTACAGCTTTCGTCAAGTTGTAAAGGGGGTTTTAGGTGATAACCAAGATAGTTTCCTATTTCCATGAGATACTGTTTTTCGTGCATAACCTTTTTGTGATTAGCGATTCCTTCAATTTGAATGAATGAGGTGTAAAAAAATGATGTTATAGTTGAGATGGGTTCTAAGTGATTACATAATGTTAGGGTTTTTAGTGCTACATTAAATAGTTCTTTGTTGTCTTGCCCTTCAGTGATACATTGCTTAATGATGTGACAAAAAAATAGGGCATATTGTAAATGGTTAAACGATGTTCGGATGGTTTGAAAGTGATCAACCACGGAATAATTTGTTATTATTTGAAAGGATTTTCCCTTAAATAGGGTGACTGATGCTGTTGTGAGAGGTTCTAAAGCCCATATCTTTTTCTTACTAGCTCGTGCAGCGTGTTTTGCAAGCGCGGTGATTTTGCCATGTTCTTTTGAAAATAAAATACATCGTTTATCATGCTCAAAAAAAGGTTTTGTTTCTAAAATTAAAACCGTATGATTTGATTGTCTCATTATGTTAAGGTATAAATAACATTGAGCGTAATAGCAAAATAAATAATTTGGCAAACAATATCTAGGGTTGTTGAAATAAATGGTGCCGAAGCAATTGCGGGGTCTATCTTTAGTTTATTAAATAGTAACGGTAAAATTGTGCCGATTATAGCTGCCATAATAATATTTCCTAATAAGGAAATGGATACAATGCTTGAAAAGATTAGTGAATAACCTAATACGTATTTATTAATCACTAAAAGCATAATACTAATAATACTTCCAATACAGAGGCTAACGGATAATTCATTAAATAAAATTGACCAAGTTTTATCTTCTTTAATCGCACCCGTAGCTAATCCTCGAACGATGATAGCGGATGACTGGTTCCCTACATTACCACTGAGTCCCATTATGAGAGGAATAAAACTAAGAGATAATGCGATAGGAAATAAGGAGGCATTAAAACTCAGTGAATATGAATTAATAATTTCGGATGCAATAACACCCCCAACAATGGCAATAAGAAGCCAGGGAATTCGATATAGAATTGTTTTTGGTAAGCTCATAGCTAATGGATTATGGTTTGACTGCGTACTTGTTCCAGATAATTTATAAATATCTTCAGTAGCTTCTTCTACAACAACATCCACGATATCATCAACGGTAATAGCCCCTAGCAAATGATCCGTTTCATCAACAACAGGAATAACGGACATATCGTACTTTTGAAATAATTTAGCGGCTTCTTCTTGATCTTCATGGTGATTGATAGAAATATTGTGTTCATGACGTAAGGTTTTAACTTTTTCTTTACTTGAACAAAATACAAGATCTCTTAGGGTGGTATAGCCTACTAAGGTATTACTGGTTGATGTAATAAAAATATAAAATGATAGTTCAGATTCGGGAGGGTGTTGTTTTTTAATCATAGATAAGGCTTCAGAGACAGTTAAGTTTTCTGGAATAGATAAATAATCAGAGGTCATTAGGGAACCAGCTGAGTCTTCTTCGTAAGATAGTAGGGTTTGAATATCAGATTTTTCTTTTTCTGGTAGAGCATTAATAATTTTTTGAGCTCTTAATTCATTTGTTTCGGAAAGTTCTTCTAATAGATCGGCGGCATCATCAGGATCCATTTCTTCGATGTATTTTGCTGCAATATTGATTTTAAAGCTTGATATAATGGCGATTTGTTCATTTAGATTTAACTCTTCAAGAATATCTGCTGCAATTTCGGGGTTCAGTTTTTTGAAGAAGGTTTCTTTTTCAGTGGGTTTTAATGTTTCTAGACATTCTGCTATATCAGCCTCGTGAAATTGTTTGAAAAAAAGGATATAATCTTTTTGATTTTCTGACTTGATTAAACGTTTAAGTAATTCTGAAAGTTTTTTGTGATCGATATTTGATTCGGTCATGTCTTTACCCTATAAAAATATATTATTTGCGTCAAATTGTTTTGCTCTAGATTATTATAATATGTTAGGATAATTATGAATAATATTTTTTGTAAAAAAGGAGTCATTTATGTTAAAAAAAATAATTATATGGTTATTGTTAGGCGCTTCAAGTTTGTATGCTTTTGAATTTGATGCCGTTGTTCCTTTTTCTGGAACACAATCACCAGCAGCAACATTTTATAAACAACTTCCTTTTGTTAGCCAAGACATTAGTCTTGTTGTTGGATTATCAGCAATTGTGCCTGGTAGCAAAACAGAAGAATTAGATACGGATTTAAAATTAGGTGTTCGTACAGAGGTTCCTTTGTTAGGAATGTCTGATATCTATTTTACTTTTGATAATCATGGAGGCGTTGCTAGACAAACTAGTTCAAGTGATTTTTATACCCGTTCTTTATCTCTTGCTAAAACATGGGTATATCCATTTACCGATCGGATGGAATTAGGCGTTCAGGCTGTGTTAGGGCAGGTTTTATTAAATGGGGAATATCAAGGTGTTCTACTACCAGCAGTGTATCCAGTGATTAAGTTAAACGTTAATTTATTTTAAGTTTCATTTACTTTTTATATGCCCTAGCATAACATGGTTATGTTAGGGCTGTTTTTTTTGATTTAGATATTGAATTTTTTTGTAGTTTTTTTTATTTTTATTGATAATTTTTAGATAAAGGCATTTTGATAGTTGTCTTTTAGTATTTTAAAGGATTATTTTTATGGGTTGTTTTTTTATTTTTAGAAGTTGTTTTGAATTCTCCAGCTCAAGGGCTATGTCCTCAAGCCCAAGGGATATGTTCTCAAGCTCAAGGGATATGTCCTCAAGCCCAAGGGATATGTTCTCAAGCTCAAGGGCTATGTCCTCAAGCCCAAGGGATATGTCCTCAAGCCTAAGTGCTAGCTCGCTTTTTTTGAGTCCTCAAAATCAAACTTATGATTCTAGAGGCATTACAAAGATGTCCCTAGAAACAAGAGTTTTAAAAAATAAAAAAGCTGAACTAAGGTTATATCGAATAAGTACACCCCCTAGTTTTGGGGTACAATCGGTAGCAAATGCATCGGTAGCAAATGCAAGGGCAGATGATGATGGTATTAATGGCAATATTCAAAGACTTTATTTAGAGAGAGTTTATGGACGTGAAGCTGGTGGTAATTTTTCTGATGTTAGACTTTGTCCTGTACATTCTCCAGTTATAAATGCTTGGTTAAGGGATATGGAGTTAACAATAGATATAAAAAAAAATACTGAAATGGATAGTAGCTTTTGTACTGTACAGTAAGTATAGGCTTAACAAAAAGGCAAAAAAGATATTACCTGAAACGAACAAGACAATGATAACATTAACACTTTATGAAAACAAAAAAGATATACTTTGGAATTATTTTACCAAAGGTAATGTCAGTTGGAATTGGAAAAAAATAGCATCGTTTATGACACACATTTTTTAGTGGATAGTTTATGAGACAATTTTTGCTTGTTTCATAGCGTCATAACTCTGTTGCATAATCCGTATGTCATAACTTGTTTATGAGATAGGGTTATGAAATAACGTGTTATATTTTTAGCTGTTAAAACGCTTTCTTGTAATTTTTAATTGAAACCCGTTTTGTAACTAACTATGGAATGTTATTAATCTAATATAAATTAGAACAAGGTAGCTTATTAATTACTAAATTAGATTCCCATCATAATCGTTGTATAGATCTGTGGTTGCTTTGATGCTTCGATACTTATTCCCGTAACACTGTTTAAGGGTACCCCTGCCGTTAGCTCAATGATTAGTTCTAAGCTACTGATAATATTTTTTGAATGGTAAGGAAGATAGTCTGCAGATACGTTTAGGTAGGCATCCTCGATGGTTGTATTTAAGCGATAAGATGATTTTAAAATTGATTTTATTTTGGTTGTATAATTAATACCTAGCGATGTTGCTGTAACCGAGTTATAGATCTTCATTAGGTTATTTTGATTAAATAGGACATCTTTTTTGTTGTAACGATTAATGGTTGCTGATAATTGTGATGATTTATAATAGTGGTTAAAACGTGCCTTTAAAGAATAGTTTTGTTCTTGATTAAAAGCGTGGTTTCCTGATAGGTATATCTCATTATTATTTTTTATATATGTAAGATTACTTGCTGCCATAACTGTTTTAAAATCGGTTTCAATACCTAAATTTATGTTTTTCAGTGGTGTAATACTAGATATATATAGTGGACTTAAGATTGATACTGACTGTGTATCTAAAATATGATTGTAATTAATGGTGTAGGGTTGTAGAGCTGTGGTAGTTATATCTAAAGAATATATTAACCACTTATTTTTATTTTCTAATGTTTCGGAATTTAGTAAATTTAAGATTGATGTTGAATAGCTTGTAGAGCCTAACTTATCGTATCCCTCAAAATAAATACCAATACCAATATCGTCATTTACACTTGTAAGCATGGGTAATCGTATAACGGGTGTTAATGTTTGTAAATTTTTTAACCAGACTTTTTTACCAGTATAGATTGTATAATTTAATGATTTGTATAGGTCAGTTTCATTGGGTTTAACGATGGTTTCGTCTTTTGGTAATGTAAAAGGTTCTGATTGTAGACTATCTTGATGGAGAGTCATGCCGTTTGAATCTAAGCTAATATAGGTTATAGCCTCTTTAGAAGGGGTTCCTTTTGTCATGTAACTTGGGCCGATAATTTTTTCAACAGTGTTATTGGTTATATGTCTACGATATATCTGAAAGTGTTTATTATAATTAGCGCTAAAGTATAACCATTTATCTAACAAGATAGGATTGGTTTCGATATAGTTGGTTGCGATTATGGGGATTAATTCTTGAAATGTTTGATCGGTTTGATAGATATTGGATGACCCTTCAGGATGTTTTGCTGTTAAATAAATGCCATTACTTGTTTGAGATAAACTTGTAATATATAAAGGATGTGAGGCTATTTTAGTATTGGTGTGATGGTTAATAATCTCTGTTTGATGTTTTCCTGGTATTTGTTTTGCATAGATTAGATTATTCGAGGAGTCTATCATAAATGCGGTTATGGTATCAGCAAGTTCTTTTTGAAATGCTTTTGTTTTTAAATTATAGCTATAAATTGCGGTTGTTAAACCAAAGCTGTTATTGTCTATATTTGAAAATCCGGTCTTTTCTGTTGTAAATCCAATGAAAAGTTTGTTTTTATGACGTATGAGTGGGGTTTTGAGGGGGTCTCCACTTATTGAATTAAATAGTTTTAGGATGGTTTCTTTTTTTGTTTTTTGGTCTATTGAAATTAATTCATAGTGTTGGCGAATGCTATAAGTACTGGTATCAGAGACTATTTTTCTGATCATATACAGGGTGTTTTTATGGCTAATAGGTGGTGATAAATACTGTCCTCGAGTAATGGCTGACGTATTTGGTAATTGCCACTTTTTAGATTTTTCTTTTAAATGATTAATATAGTCTTGATATAGTTTTGAAAAGGATTTTTTATAGGGCGTTTTAATACTATCAATACCAAATTTTGGATATAAAAGAAGAGGATTAAGCCCAGATTTATAAGAATAGGAATTTAAAAATTCTGTTAATGATTCTTCAGAATATGTTGATGCTAAATACTTAATAAAGCCACTGCCGTACATATATTGTTGTCCTATTGGAAAGTGATTTATTACATTATTTGCTTGTGTAAATGGTGGAAGACTATTTTCTTTTGCCTTTGTTAATAAAATAGCATCAAAAAATCCTGTATTTAAGCGACCTTGATAGGGATTTAATTGAGATTCCTGGTAGATAGCAAGACCTTCTATTAGCATGATTGGTAAGAACATATGAGGATTAAATTTTCCAATTGTATCCTTAAATAGACTATTGATACCATTAACATTATGGAAATGGTAATTATGAAACAGTTCGTGAATGGTAACTGTTTCAAGCCAATTATAATCAAAATACTCAAATGCGGATAAGCTTGGTGCTGGTGTAAAAATTCCAATTTTATTATCAATCGTATATGAATAACCATTCGTTGTCATTCCAAGATCTTGAAGTACATAGTATATGGGGTAGGGTGTTTTTTTACCTGTTAGGGTTAATACGTTTTCTCGATGTTTTTCAACATAGTAAGCCGTTTCTATTGCCATTTTTTTATGGCTAGCAGGATAAAAAATTCGCTCATACTCTGTTTCTAATAATTCCCATGATGTTGCAAATAGCGATGAAGTGAGTAAAAAGATAATGTTAATAAGCAAGTACTTCATAGTTGATGTGTATTTTAGCTTATTTTAATGTGATGTCAAATGAGCTATGAATAGTTGCTTAGTTTAACAATATCTTATTTTTTATTTTTATGATTTTGGTATCAATTTTTTATTGTAGAGGGTTTTTTTTTTTCATTATTATATTAAAAAAAGGGGATTATAAATTTTATTTTATAACAAATGGTTAAGTTAATTTTAATATAATTAAATTATCAGGAGTTACTATTTATGACTTTAGCAACCCGATTAGTCGTTAATGTGCAGCGGATATAGCCAGCTGATTTTAGGCCTAAACATAGTAGATGTAACTCGGATAATCGCGAAAATAGTTTAACTAATATGGATCAATCAAAAAACACACTCATAACATGTATTAAGAATAACGACATAGATAAACTTCGAGATACATTGAAAAATGTTAAAGAAAAACTAACACAAGAATACTCAGATTTAACAGAAGAACGGCGAAAGGTTTTGGAATTTATAAATCAGTCTGTTGATGAAGAGAGGAATACATTTTTGCATATTGCTGCAGCTAATGGCAATCTTGATCTTATTAAAGAGTTAGTATTTAACGGTGCTGATAGATTTGCTAAAAATAACAAGAATGCGGTGCCTTTAGGTTTTAGTAAAAATAATAGTATGGTTGTGAACTTTTTTTTATCACCTGCAATTTCATTACAAAGTCTTAGAGCTATTTGTTAAGAATAATAGGTGTATTTAGTTATTTAGATAGGGCGATAGCTAAATATTAATTTATATTTTTACTAATTTAGTTTAGAATGTTTTAGCATTTTTTTGTTTAAACTTGATAACAAGGTATTAAAAATAGCAACTAGTATGTGAGTAAGTGTTTTATGATTGACTTAATATTAAAAAAACCAACGTCTTTAAAAAATGATCTTTTATCAGGTCTTACTGTGGCATTAGCGCTTGTTCCTGAAGCTATTGCTTTTTCATTTGTAGCATATGTTGATCCTACAGTAGGGTTATATGCCGCGTTTATGATGGGGCTTATTACGGCTGTTTTTGGAGGAAGACCTGGTATGATTTCAGGCGCAACGGGAGCTGTTGCCGTTATTTTTGCGCCATTAGTCATTAAGCAAACGGCTGCTTATGGATCCGCTGTTGCTTTGCAGTACTTATTTTTAGCCGTTATTGTTATGGGTTGTATTCAGTTTTTATTTGGGATTTTAAAATGGGGTAAGTTTATTCGGTTGGTTCCTCATCCTGTTATGCTTGGTTTTGTTAATGGCTTGGCAATTATAATTTTTAAGGCTCAGTTTGCTCAATTTTTTGTTGGATCAGGTTCTGAAAAACAGTTGTTAAATGGAATGCCTTTATTTGTAATGGTTGCTTTAATTATAGTAACGATGGTTATCTGTCAGTTTTTACCAAGATTAACGAAAGCGGTTCCTGCAACATTGGTTGCTATTTTAAGTGTAACCGGCTTATCTATTTTAATTCGTTCATGGGGATTAGATGTGTATACAGTCTTAGATTTTATTAAAACGATGGATCCTACTAAAACAACTATTGCAGCATCATTACCATCATTTGAGTTGCCTATTTTTTCGCTTGAGGCACTTAAATTGGTATTTCCTTATGCCTTTTTAGCCGCTTTTGTCGGGTTAATTGAATCCTTAATGACGTTGGTTTTAATTGATGAATTAACAGATACAAAAGGTAGCGGTAACCAAGAAAGTATGGCTCAGGGTTTAGCTAATTTAATTAATGGATTTTTTGGTGGTATGGGTGGTTGTGCTATGATTGGTCAAAGCATGATTAATATTCGTGCAGGGGGACGTAGTCGGTTATCTGGTATTTCAGCAGCTTTCTTTTTATTGTTATGTTTTTTATTTGGGGCTCCCGTTATTGAAGCAATTCCATTAGCCGCTTTGGTAGGGGTTATGTTTATGGTTTCGATTGCAACATTTGAATGGTCTAGTTTTCGGATTATGAAAGATATTCCAAATTCAGATGCTTTTATTATTATTTTAGTATCTGCAATTACAGTCATTGTTGATTTGGCGGTAGCTGTATTTTTGGGTGTTATTGTGGCAGCACTTGTTTTTGCTTGGCAACAAGGAAAAATTATTCGATATGAAAAAGTAAAACATCACGATGAGAATGATCTTTATGTGTTGCATGGAAATATCTTTTTTGGGTCTTCTCAAACATTTAAGGAATTATTTTCTTTTGCTCAAGATACCCCTCTTGTTTATATTGATTTTAAAGATGCTAAAGTAGTGGATCATTCTGCTATTGAAGCGGTACAAAATATTATGAATCGGTATCAAGAACAAAATAAAGATGTTATTTTATTAAATGTAAGTTCAAGTTGTTCGCGAATGTTAGGTATGTAACTAGTTTATAACCTTTGGAAATAAAAAATTATAATAAAATTATTTCTGGTGAAATGTATTTTTTATTTCGTATAATACCACTCATTAAAATTGGAAATGGAACTTGATTATGAAATAGAGATTTAATTACAACATGATCTTCTCCCAATTCAGTGTGTTTAATAATAGAAAAAAAATCTTCTTTAAAATAATTTATCTGAAAAAAAGATTTAAAGTGTTTATCAACACCGTTAGTGGTAAGAAAATTGCCAAATAAAGCAAATTTGTTTATTTGTATTAAACGACCTTTCCAATGACTCATAATCAATTTAAAATAAAAATTATTCGACTTTTTTTTAGCAATAATAGCAACCACATTACCATGTAAACTACCTTCAATACTTCGAATATACCGATTTGAACTATCAAAAGAAAATATCAAAGACCCAACATTTTTCGTGTTCTCAAAAATTAGACATGTATGGTTAACTAGGTTGTATTGAAAATGCAATTTTAAAATAGATATATTTTTATGATAAATAACAAAAGAAAATTTAAAAATAGAATTATTAGGTGTTAAAACGTCACATAATAAAAAGTAATTTAAAATACCTAAGGGCAAACGATCCATTAATAACTCTTCTGAAATTATTAGCTCAATAATTGTTGGTAAAACAGCTTGCTCATAATATAAATGATCTTTTTGCTCAAAAGGTTTTTTAAACATAGATTGCAATTCAATAATTTTTTCAGAACCAAAAACATGAAAAAACGAATTTGGATGCATAACTTCATCAGAAGTTTCAGTGTAATAGGATTCATCTTTTACAAATGTAGCTCCTTTCATAGCAAAAGCATTATCTAAAAAGCTCATTAATGCATCTTCACTCTGCAAATCTGCTCTAAAAAGCATCATGGCATACTCCTCTGAAAATTGATTAGACAAAATATCAAAATAAACTTTTAGTTGTAAAAAAAGAAAATCGCTATCAATATCAATCAAAACTGAAATTTGTTTAGCAAAATTTTCAATATATTGAACATGTTCTTTCTTTAGGTCCAAATCAAATGAAATAATACTTTCTTTAGTATTAGTTACAAAAGCTAATTCTACTTCAGCTAAAATATCTTGCAATAAAGTAATTGTTTCCAAAGATAAATTATTCGATATTGAACTGCGTACAAAATTTTGACTTACATAACTAGCAATAATCATAGAATTTAAAATTTTTTGATCTATATTAAGAAAACTATTAAATGTACTTCTACTTTTTTTATTAATATCTTTCACATCA
>PBEQ01000006.1 GCA_002719695.1 bacterium
AAAAAATAAATAAATTAAATATTAAATCATCTTTTTAACTAAGAAGATGAAAGGAGAAAATAAAATGTCAGTAATATCATCAGGATCAGCAGCAGCAGGATCACTATCACTATCTGTACGTGCTCTGGTAAGTGAAATAGAAAAATGAAATAAACAAAACCAAAAAATAACTGGAGCAGCAGGGGATCAATCACAAGCAGCGATGCCAGAACAAAAACAAACTATACCTCAGCGGGAAACTGCACTAGAACAACTTTTAACTTTAAAAATACAACAAACAACTGCAGCAGCAGGATCACTATCTGTACGTGCTCGGGTAAGTGAAATAGAAAAACTAAATAAAAACAAAAAAATATCTGTAGCACCAGCGGAACATGCAGCAGCATCGGAACAACCACAAGTAGCAGCAGCAGCACCACCACCACCAGTTCAAGTACAGCCTAAGCAATCCAGTAGTAGTTGTTGTGATGATATGCTCGCTAATGTTTTGTGTTTTCGTTATGGGGGTGATTTTTTAGCGAATATTCATTTTGGTAATCTTTGTAATTGTTGTAAGATAAATTCTAGTAATTGTATAATTGATGCTGGTTATTGTTGTTATATTGATGTTGCTGTTTGTTGTCAAGAAATGGGTAGTTGTTTTGCAGAATGTTTTGTAGGCTCTATTAGTGCTACTGTGGATGCAATGTCTTATGATTGCATGTTTATCTAGCGAAGAGTTCAGCCAACTAAGCTACACAGTGAAGCTTAATCTTTATGGCTAGTAGCAATATGTATGCTCTAAACAGAGATTGGTCTAGGGGGCTTTAATTAATTGTTTAACGCTATATCGTTGTGGTGAAATAAAGACCACTCTTAATAGATATAAAATAATTATAGTACTTTTACTAATTCTTCTTAACATCATTTAAGCTTTTTGCTACTCTTTTGGAATGAAACAATATCTTGATCTATTAAGGCAAATACTTACAGAAGGTGAAGAAAAAGAAGATCGTACTGGCACAGGCACCCTATCTATTTTTGGTGCTCAAGCTCGCTATGATTTAAGGCAGGGGTTTCCGTTAGTAACAACCAAAAAAGTATTATTTGATGCTGTTGTTCATGAATTAATATGGTTTATTAAGGGAGCTACTAATATTAATGATGACCTTACGCAACATACGCCAATTTGGGATGCTTGGGCAGATGATGCTGGCAATTTGGGACCAATTTATGGGTATCAGTGGCGGCAATGGCAGGCTTATACCAAAGAGGAAAATGGCCAGATAATTAGCCGTGGTATTGATCAGTTAACTCACGTTATACAGAGTATTAAGACAAATCCAGATTCTCGTAGACATATTGTTAGTGCCTGGAATGTTGCTGATATTGATGCAATGGCATTGCCTCCCTGTCATACATTTTTTCAGTTTTATGTTTGTAACGGTTTTTTAGATTGTCAGCTTTATCAGCGTTCTGCTGACTTTGCTTTGGGTGTGCCATTTAATATTGCCAGCTACTCATTGTTATTGATGATGGTTGCTCAAGAGTGTAACTTAGTACCTCGTTACTTCATTCATACGTTTGGAGATGCTCATATTTATAAAAATCATATTGATGGGGTTAAACAACAACTACAGCGAACTCCTGGGCCATTACCTAATGTCAAAATTTCTCAAAAACCTTTTTTTGAGTTAACCTTTGATGATATTCAATTATTAAACTATGAACATCAACCTTTTATTAAATTTCCAGTTGCAGTGTAAGTTATGACACGTTTTAGTGTAAATGTTAATAAGATTGCGTTGTTGAGAAACTCTCGAGGTGCAGATTATCCTAATGTACTAGATTTTTCCCAACAAGCTTTGGATTATGGTGCTGATGGCATTACAGTTCATCCAAGGCCAGATGAACGTCATATTACGTATGATGATGTTGCGGATTTAAAATTGTTGGTGTCTTCTACTCAGAAAAAAGAATTAAACGTAGAAGGTTATCCATCTTCAGATTTTATTGATTTAATTTGTGAGGTAAAGCCAGATCAAGTGACCTTTGTTCCAGACCCTCCTGATGCACTAACGTCGTCTTTTGGGTGGGATGTTACAACACATCTAACGTATTTATCAGAGGTTATTACTCAGGTAAAAGAGGAGGGTGTGAGAACATCATTATTTATTGATTCAGAATTTTCTGATCTAAATGCTTTAATAGCAACTCAAGTAGATTGTGTGGAGTTTTATACAGGTCCTTATGCTTTAGAGTTTGATATAGATCCTAATAAAGCAGTTTATCCCTACATTGAATTAGCTAAAAAAATTCATCAAACTTCAATTAAGATTCATGCGGGTCATGATTTAAATTTAAAAAATACTGCTTTTTTTCTTGAACATGTAACAGGGGTAGCTGAAGTTTCAATAGGTCATGCTGTTGTCTGTGATGCGTTATTATTTGGTTGGGAGGAAGCGCTTAAACGCTATCAAAACTGTCTTAGTTAGTAGGTATTTACTCTAGAGATCCCTTTTTTAAAGGTTGTGTTAAGGCTGTTGGGGGGAATATTGTAATAATCAATTATAAATTTTGCGCATTCTTTAAATACAGGACCTGCTACAGTTGAGCCATAATAGCCTTTTTTAGGCGAATCAATTGATACTAATATGACAACTTTTGGGTCTTCAACTGGAAAAAATCCTAGAAATGATGCGATGTATTTTCCAGGTTCATAACCAATTCCGTTTGTTTTTGCTTTTTGAGCTGTTCCGGTTTTTCCTGCTAACGTATATCCTTTAAGTTTTAAGTTTTTTGCTGTACCTCTTTCTACCACATTAAAGAGTGTTTTTTTAACTTCATAAGCGGTTTGTTCGCTAATAATACGTTCTTTTGTTTGAATTGGAATTCCTTTTAATGTTGTTTGGTCTTTATTTTGAAAATATTTAATAATACGTGGTTTTATATAAATACCATCATTGGCAATAATGCTCATGGCAGTTGTTAGTTGTAATCCTGTCGTTGCTATCCCTTGACCAAAGGAGTGAGTTCCAATATCAACGCCTGACCATTTTTGAGGAGGATTGAGTAGCCCTTTGGTTTCTCCCGGTAATTGGATTTCGGTTTTATCACCAAAACCAAATTCTTTTATATATTTATAAAAACGTTCTTTTCCAAGTTTAATAGCTAGCAGGGTGGTTCCAACATTTAAGGATTGTTCTATAATTTCAGAAACGGTTTTATTACTTGATTCATTTTTTTTTCGTGGATGTGCTTCTTTAATCACTTTGTTATAAAGTTTATAGGTTTCTGGTACGTGAATGGTTGTTTTAGCAGAAACAATATCCTCTTCTAAAACACTTGCTAATGTAAACATTTTAAAGATAGATCCTGGTTCAAACACATCTGTAATTGGGCGAATTCGTCGATCACTTGTTTTGCTTGCTTGCCAAATATTAGGGTTAAAGGTTGGCACAACAGCCATTGCTAAAATATCACCTGTTTTTGGATCCATAATAATAACTTGACCAGCTTCTGCTTGGTGTTTTTTAACGGCTTGCGATAAGAACTTTTCAGCCATAAATTGAATAGATGAATCAACCGTTGTAATAATGGATTGGCCATCATTGGGTGGAATCTTGGTTTTTTTACCTGATACTAGTTGGGTTCCTCTAGGATCGCCATCTAAAATCACTTTGCCACTAGATCCTTTTAGCTGTTTATCATAAAGATACTCCAACCCTGAAAGACCTTGGTTATCAATTCCGACAAAGCCCATAATATGACTTGCAAGTTCATTATTAGGATAAACGCGTTTTTCGGTTTTTATGTAACCAATTCCTTTTATTTTTAGATCTTTTAATTGTTTCATAGTTGCTTCTGAGGCATGTCGTTTTAGCCAAAGAAAGGGCGCTTTACTAGCATAAAGTTTATCAGATAGTTCTTTACGATCACTATCTAAAATAGATGCTGTTTTTTTTGCTAGTATCCATTTATTTTCAATTTCATGAGGAATTGCATATATTTGATAAGATGTTTCAGTTAATGCTAATGGTTTAAGATTTCTATCAAAGATAGAGCCTCTGTTAGGAAATAATTTAATAATTCTCTTAAGTTGGTTATTGGATTTCGTTTTAAAAAATTCAGTTTTGTATAGTTGTAGGTACCCAAGACGAACAATAATAGCAATAATAATAAGGGCAATTATAATAAAAAATGATTTGTGCCTTGTATTCATTTTATTGTGTGGGGTTAATAAATAAATGATTTATTTTTTTTGTTGGTAGATAAATCATATTAAGTTTTTTTGCTTTTACTTCGATTTTTTCTAATGTTGTTTCTTTTTGAATGTAATAATTTAAGTGTTGATTTTCTTCTTTAAGAAGTCGAATCTTTTTTGTATTAAGATGTTGTTTTTTGATTAAAGGAACCGTTTTAATATTTAAAATAAGAGCAAAGATACTTAATAATAGTGCTGTAAAGCAGATTAAAAAATAATGTTTCTTTCTTAGAACCATAATACATAGTGTACCTTTTTTCAAAATGTTTAATCCAGAGTTTTGCAGGGTAAATTATTCAAGGGGCGTTCGTTAAGGTTCATGTTTTCCTCAAACTATTAAAATAAAATCATTTTTTACAATGCAATTGTGTTGTAAATTTCGATCTTTCTCTTAACCCTTATGATCGCCCCTTCGATTTTTTGTAACGTATTAAATTGAATTAATATGAGTTACTTATGAAGTATTTTGATGGTGGTTCAAATTTTTAAATGGTTATGGATAGTATGTTAGGTAACTATTAGTAAGGTAGGGTTACTTTATGGGGGCTTAACCACCTAATTTTTTGATTACTTCATTAAGTATTTTTGTTACATCATCAATTACAGCTTGAACAGCAGCAAATCCTCTATTTAATAAATTCATATCNAGAGCTACTTTAGCAATATCTACATTTGATGTTTCNAGTGAATTNGCTAAAATATCACCGTATATGGTTTGNGAATTTGCGGCGAGTGGNTCGCCAGCTTTTCCAACTTCAAATTTTTCACCTGATGCTACAGANATTCTGTANGCACCTCCGGTTGTTGCGATTAGTCCTTCTTTATTTTGAACAGATGATAATGCNAACTTATATAATGGAGTAGGGTTATCTGANTCCGGATCAGACACTAAGGTTCCACCATCTGTAAATGCAACGGTGGTATTTCCTTTTGTTTGTATGGGTTCAGGTGTATTTGATATTATATTTCCATTGTTATCAACAGGAAATCCAAACACTTTTCTACCAAAGTCATCAACAACGTAGGTGTTGGATGAATCAACTTGGAAGTTACCTGCTCGTGTTAGTAGTTGAGTAAAGTTATTATCAAACTCTGAGCTAGATGATGAGATCATAAAAAAGCCCTCTCCTGATATGGCAACATCAAGATTCGTTCCAATAGTTATATTTCCTTGAGAAAAATCAGTTGAAGTCGAGCCCAAGGTCATACCACTTCCTAATTCAATAGGATTGGTGGTTTCTGTTCCTGATGATATTGCTTCAGTGTAGACTGTTGTAAAAGAAGAAAATACATATTTGTATCCGGGTGTATTAAAGTTGTTGGCATTAGAAATAGCAATTCGAAGTGCAGATTCAAGTCCAACAATTGCGTTTTTATTTTGTATGTATAAATCGAGCATAATGTTTCTTGTTACTAAGTACCTTTTTTTGTGTCTTTATAAACATATACGAGATTTAACGTCTATAAGTTGCATATTATTTTATCATATACATTAAGCAGCTTCATTAATATTTACATCTTCTAAAAATTGTAATTCTTCAAGTAGTTTTGGAGCAAGAGATTCATTAATGGGTGTCTCAGATTGTATTCGCTTCAAAATACTTAAGAAGTGTTTTTTTTGGTTTAATAATGTTGTATTGTTAGGGTTTGTTTCTAAAAATAAGTTAGTTTTAATATAATCTTCTTTAATAATACTAAATATTGCTTTATTTGATTGATCTCTAATTAAGCGAAGATCTTGAGCAGACATGGGATTGTTTAGTTTTTTCAGTGTTTTAAGTATAGATTTAAGATTTTTTTGAAATTGCTGATACTCAGGACCCGCTAATTTGGGTAAGGTTGCTCTTGTTTCAAATAGGCTTCTACATTCCATTTTTGCTCTTAGTGTTGCAATTGCATGTGCTTTTTTTTGGATTGCGTGAATATTAATCTTCTTTTTTTTGCAGGTTTGTTTTAATGACATAAGATTTAAGCGTGTTTTAATGGTATCAAAAAGTTTATGAGATAGGTGAGATTTAATTTCTAGATTTAATAGTTCATCTTCTAATGATTCTGTTTCTTCAATTTGTTCGTGATTTTGTTTGTTTTGCTGATTGGATTGGTTATGGGTATCTGTATCTAAATATCCTGGTTTATCAGGTGATATAAAGGGTGTTAGTCCCTCGTTATCTATTTTTTTATGAAAGGTTTTTAAATAGTTACTGATATCAAATTTTGAGAATTCTGAAATACTATTAAATGTGTCGAATGCTTTAATTAATTCACTATTGGCTGTTGTGTTTAATTTTGTTTCAACAATGGTTCGGTCAAGTTCACTTGCTAAAAAATTGGAAACATCATATTTTGTATCGGCTTTTAGTTGATTCAGCCCTTGCATATCAGCATTAAAAACGTTTGCTTTCTTTGCTGCTGTTAATAATGTTTGGTATTTTGAATAATTATCCAATAGTTCACTGGTTTGTTTTTTTTCACTTGCAAATGCTAAATCCATAAACTTTTGCTTAAGTAACCGTTTTAAGTCTTTATTGATATGAGATTGAACACTTTTTTCAATGCCAACCAACTGATGTTGAGATACTCCATTTGTTTTTAAGCTGTTACGAAGCGAGTTTAACTTAGCTACTGTTTCTTTGCTTTTTTTTAACTGATTTTCTCCAAAAAGAGCAATGTAATTTTTTAGCGGGGCATTTAATTCAGGCTGTTTGAGTATGTATTCCTGTCTTGCTTTTGCGGATGTTAATTCTTTTGTTTTCTTTTTTGATTTTTCAGATGATTCTTCAGAGTTAAGTAAAGGATCATGATCAGGATTTTTTTGAAGTAATGACATTGTTTTTTGATGATTTGTTTCTTTAATAAAATTGCTGAGCTCTTTATTAAATCCTTTCTTAACTCGATCTTTTACTTTCTCTAATTCGTTTTTTTCAGCATTGCTATTTTTTTTATTTAAAATAGTTTGGATGTCGTCAGATTCAAATTCGTTAGCTAATGAACGAGAGTGCACTTGGTGTCGTTTTGCCTTGAGTTTAGTTAATTTTTTTTTCTTGTTTTTTTCTATTTCTTCACCAGATTCTTCTTTTTCTAAATCAATATCAAAATCCTCTTCAACAGAGTCGGTTGCATTTACGTCTTGCTGATTATTGATTCCTGAAATGTCCATGGTTATATATTTTTGCTAATTTTTTTTGTTAAGTTAAACAGTGATAATCCTTTTTTAATAACGTTGGGATTAACACGTGATTGGTTATTTAATGTGGCTAGTTTTCGTTTGTAGAGATTTTTTTTGTATTCGCATCGTTTAATCATTTTTTCACAATCTTTAATTTCTTTTTTTATATCGTTAATTGATACATTTTTTGTTTCTAATTCTGATTCTAGCAGAATGTTATAGGTTGGGTTTTGTTGTTTTTTTTTCATGATGTTTGTTTTTGTTCTAAATAATAAAGTATGTATTCCAGATCTTTTTTTTCAGATTTAAATTCGTCTTTAATTTTATCACATTGCTCTATTTTTTCTTCAAATAATTTTTGTTTAGACCAAAATCCTAGCCTTCCTAAATTATTCATTTGTGTAATTAAGTTATGTTGTAAGGTTTGAAATAGTTTGTGTTTACGTTTTGTTTTTTTACTCGTTCCATGTAGAATTTCTAGTAGTTCAGCATGATAAATATTATCTTTCATATTAGATGTATTTTCTTCAAATAATTCTTTCATTGATGTTTGTTGTAATTTTTTTAATGTTTCTATAGGAATACCAATGGCACTTAATACTTGGCCAACTATTCCAACTTTAAATTTAGCAAATCGTGATGTAAAAACATTATGTGATTTGGATTGCTGCAAGTTATATTTATACATTTCAATAAATTCTTCTTTTCGTTGGAAAAAGTTAATCTTATGTGCTAAATGTCTCATGATGGCATGGCCATTATATTTGAATGTTTCTGATAACTCTTTAATATATTTCGTGTTTTCTTGCTTAGATTCTTTTTCTTCTTCTAGTAATTCAGTTAGTTCTTGATTACTAAGTTTAACATTATCTTGAAAGTATGTTGTATCTAATAAAGACTTATGATCTGATTGAGATGGTTTATGTGGTTCGGGGTCTGGTTTTATGCTGTTTGTATCATTCGTCTGAGTTTGTTTTTGTATTTTTTTTTCACGAAGTTCTTTTTGTAATTTCTTGTAATAATATGAATCCGTGATTTCGCTGCTAAATGCATCAAGATTTATTTCTTGCATTTTGCTACCTTTTTGTTTTTTTACTAGCTTTTTTACTAGCTTTTTTATTAGCTTTTAAACGTTGCTTTTTTTCTGCTTCTTTTTTTAATGCTTGAGTTTGGATGGCTTTATCTGTTTCTTCCTTTCTTTTTTTAGCTCTGTTTTCTGCTTTTTTGAGAGTTCTTTTTGTTTCTGTTTTTCTTTTTGCTTCTAACTTTTTCTCTTCTTTTTTTCTTTGGTATTCTTCTTCTTCCCATTGAGTTTTACGTTCTTTAAATTCCTCTGTTTTTTTCTTGTGGCGTTTTTTATTGAGAGAGTTGATTTGAGATTTTGAAAAAATAGATGTTCCAATTTCTACTAAAATAGATGACTTTAGGTAGGATGATATTTGTTTGTAGTGACTTGTTTGAAAGAAGGTTGGTCGTGCAATCGTATCAATATCATAACGGTAGGCGTCGCTACTTTTGGTAATAATACCTTTGTCACCTAATTCGCCTTCATTGTCTATTAAAAGTCGGATATCAGTTTCTTGAGTATTTCCTTTATGATAATGTTTTTCTTTGTCGTTTATCGTAGAATCTTGTCTAGGATCAAATGAAGACACAAGTGGTTCAAGTTTAAGTACAGATGTTGTTATTAAATCAAAAAATTCATTCACTTTTTCTAGTGAGCTAAATGTTATTTCTAATGGGGAGCCTTCAACTTTTTCCCATCCTGCAGTTTTTTCTTCAATGTTTGTTTCTTGATTTAAAAAAGGAATAGCCTCATTATATTCAAGCCATTCGGCATTCTTATAAATAGGGACTGATACTCCAGAATCCTGGTGTCTAATATTAGGCTTTAGTTTGCCATGTTTTGTTAAATTATCGCCACACATGGTTTCAAGAATATCAAATAATACATTATATACTTTTCTTGCTTGAACAAATGTTTCTTTAGCATCTGAGTTAGTGGGTATGGATGCGAGCAAGGTAGGTAAATCCCAGGAATTATTTTCGGGATCAATTAATTTTATGTCTTCTATTTGATGATTGTTTATTAATGTTATGTCAAATGAGTCAAAACTGGCTTGACTTAATAGGGCTGTTTTTAAAATTTTTCTTACTCTATTATTTTCATTCTCCGATTCTAGCCCAAAGTCTTGAAACATATTTGATGAATCAAAGTTGACAATTTTTCCAGTTGTATCAATGATATTTTGTTTTACTAAACGATCAAATATGTATTGGCCATATTGTGGATTATCAATTTTTAAATTGTCTATTGAAATATAGGTTGATGATGGTTTAGTGAGTTCTTGAAAATCATTTTTATTTAAATGTTTTGCTGTATCAATAATTAGTTTTTGGTTAAGTTTACCTGCAATTGAATCAGAGGAGGCTCCAATATCAAGGGCACTTGAATTAAACACTTCTTCTGCAGATTCTGTCATTAATGCAAATGGTAGTAATAGGCCAGTTTGATCTAATGTTTTTCCTACTGTATTCCACCAATGCTTTGTTTTTGTTAATGCTTGGTTTTCGACATAGTTAGCAAGTTCTTCTGATTGTGTTTTTTTTAGGTCTAACATTTGATCAAGTTGTGTTTTATAAAAAATAAAGGTTTCAAGATTTTCTTCTGAAAGTAATATTTCGTTATTTTCAATTAAGTTTGCAATTTCATTGCTGTCATTAAGTTGTGATTTCAATTTTTTTAATAGCTCAGGATCCGACATCACGTCAGGGTTTTGGTTGATTTCATCTAGTGTTGTTTTTAATATTGAATTCATTTTTTCTGTTAATTGATCTAATTTTTTTGATACTTTATTTAGAGATTTTTTATGATCATTAATTCTATCAATGTGGGGTTGTTGATCTTGTATTTTTCCAGAAAATTGACGAATTACTTTTGTATAAAGTTGTAAATCACTATGTCGTTTCAGTAAATAGTGAGCAGATGTTTCAGTATCCCATGAATCCCATTGCGCTAGCGATTCATCAGCTGGTTTTTCGATAGAATTATAATTTGAATGGATATCGATTGTTTCAATATTATTGTTGGTGTAAACATCAGGGCTATCTTCAAGTTTTGGTGCGGCTTTATTAATGTTGCCAATAATTTCTTTGTTTTTAAGAAACAAGTCTTCTCCAAGGAGACTTTGAGGAGACATAAAGGTTGAGTTTAACATAGTATACATTGGACTTTGTTCAAATATTTTGTGGTTTTTTCTATCCATTTTTTTAAATGGATTGATATCATCAAGTTGTTTAAATAAATTTAGATTATGAGTATATGTTAAGTTTTTCATTGAATGATTATCTTCTGTAGAATCTGAGTCTTCACTTGAATCAGAAGGCGCTTCTTGTAGGTGTTTTTTCTTCTTTTTAATATCATCAATACTGGTTGCATTGAATCCTGCTTGAAAAGCAGCCGCATAATTAATATAAGCAGGGTTGTTAATACCTTCAAAGTTTTGTTTGTTACCAACAAATTCAGCATTTGCTAACATGTGGTGAGATAGATGTTTAGCACCTTGTTGAATCATGCTTGTTTGTAATAATGAATGTGCTAACTGTGTTTGTGATTGGTTAGTGTTAGATTGTGATGAGGTATTGTTTTGTTTAGATTGGGTTTCTTTGTTAGATTTTTTATCAAGGATGTCATTAAAATTTGACATCTCTTTTTTGATTTCTGCAGATTTAGAAGGTCGAAGATCAATAAAAAGATGAAATCGTGGGGGTTTTGGTTCGTGGAACTCTCCGTATTTCATTTAAATGTTTTTCCATAAGTTTTTTTCTACGTTTAGTCCTAGTTTAGTTAATCCTGTAATAGCTTGTCTAGAGGAATCTATGGTTTCCATATAAAACTGGATTGCTAATAATCCACCGGGGTTATCTGATGCTGCCTCTTGGCCTGTAGGTAACATAACCTTTCCTGTTTCAAGCAAATTTGTTTGTACTTCCGTGAGTAAGTCAAAAAATTCTTTTGTTGCAATGTATTCACCAAAAGCAAAATCATAATTGATTGCGACTTTACTATTGTTATTCCTTTCAACTAATACTCTTGAAAATTCAGGCATACATCATCACCCCATGAGAAAAGCTACTGGTATTATCCAGCAGCTTTCTTAACTTCTTGAGCAGCTTGCATATTTGCTGATGATGCTTTCTTAGGTAATCCAGATTCAATCATATAGGTTGTTTCTGTTTCAGTCATTTCAAGCTGAGCACCAACCATTGTTCCCAAAGAAGCTCCATTGCCACCATTATTTAGTTCGTTTCTAATAGTTTCTAACTTTTCAATATAGTTATCCCCTGCGTCTTCACCAGCGTCAATCCTTTCGGCTGCTGATGCTAAAGAATACTCTTCTGCCATTTTAAAACTCCTTTTTATTTATTTTATTATTATATACGTAGTTTTAACTGTGGATTATGTATCGATATTTTATGTTTCTTTTTGTTGCTTTTCTTTTTTTTCTCTGTTTTTTGTGTGATATACTTTTTTTATGATTTTTTCAAAGACGATTCGTTTAATAAAAACAATTCAAGAAAAGAATTTTCGTCAGGAAGTCTTGTTGCCTGATGATGTCTCTTTTTTGTTGTCCTGTATTGAAAATCCGCATTCAGATTCGGTTTACACGGCGGCATTAATTGCTTTAACCGAATCAGATAATAATGTACTGGATACGCTGATGAAGCGTTTTCTCTTTTTGCAAGATCAGGCTCAAATGTTGGCTATTCCGATGTTGGCAACAACGGATTACGTTGTTTGTTATACTTTTTTGCTTGAGTTGTTGAAAGAGTCAGATAATTTAGATGAGGTTGCTATGATTGCGATGGTATTGTCATCAACACATTATTTAGTGGTGCCTATTATGGTAAATGAATTGATTTCAGATGATGCTGTTTATTGCGATCGCTTAGGCTCTGTTTTTAAGTTAATTGGTTTTAAAAAAGTTGCTAAGTATTTAATACTGCATCCACAGATCCCTTTTGAGTCTTTTTTTAGAAATTTATTTGGTAATGAAAAGATTGATTTTATCAAACAGAAAAAATAGGTACATGTTTGACCTTAACTTTAACGTATATACTTCTGTAAGAAGGTGACTATATATATGAATGCACACGTGCGCGATGTTGGGGTAGACTTTAAGAATTTAAACCTTGTTCAAGATGCATTCGCTGCGGATTTTAATCAGTCTTTTTTATTTCCTTTTAATTCCGAAGATGATGATTTAGGGTCTGTAAATGGAGGGGTTTCTTATCATAAGCTTTCCGGACTAGAGTTGCAGTTAAAGTGCTTGCGATTTTCGGATTATTTGTACTCACAACAGTTAGATGTTGAATCTATTAACCAACAAAATAAACGGTCTTTAGAATGTGTTGAAAGTTATTTGAAAACGGGTCATGTTGAGCCTGATTCTTTACCTGAAGTTCTTAATTTTCTTGATCAGTGTTTATTACATTCATCAGATTCTCTATTACAATTAAATTTAAGAGAAATTAGCTTACTAAAGCAACAAAGAGCGTATTTATCAAAAGATCAGCTTGATGATCTTTTGCACTTAAAAACAGAGCGTGAAAACTTGCTTAGGGAGCTAGAAATTACGCAACAAGAATTATTTTATCGTAACCAAGCATATAAGTTGGACTACCATAATGATTCAGTTTGCGGATATGTTGATACTTTATATGCAAATAACATTATTAAGCCGACAGATACGACTGAGGATGTTATAGACTCAATTTTGAGGTATGTTCAAACAGAATTTAAGTATGTTTCCGATGGGGATGAGGTAGATAATTGGCAACATATTAGCGAAACACTTAACTCTAAGCAAGGTGACTGTGAAGATATTGCCATTGTTTTGACAGGGCTATTATCAAATGTTTTTCATTATCGTCTTGGGTACTCAAAAAAAGATGTAGCTTCAATGATACGGTTGGTTGCCGGTACATTTGAATTGCCAAATGGAGCTAAGGTTCATCATGCCTTAACAAAAGTTACGTTAGAACCTAATGATTCGTATTCAGATTCATATTACTTGGATGGTATTAGTGATAATCTATTGCTTAAAGCAACTCAAGGACGTTTTCAAACTGTTTTTGAGATTAATGATTTAAATTTTAATTTAATTAATAATATTGATGAAACATTTAGAACGGCTGCAGGATTAGAATCATTATGGCTTTTTCCTGATGATGAAGATGATAATCAGATTAAAAAAAGTATAAATGATCTTGTTACTGAAATAGGTACATATTGTAATCAAGATATTGTGGTTCCCAGACAAATACAAGGGATGTTGTATCGGCCTGTTACAAATGAAGCAGAGATAACGAATTTATTAACTAATGAAGGGTATGCAGATATTGTAGAGGGAGATACTTCAGACAATTCGTTGAATAAAAATCGTGCTAAAGAGCAAGCTGCTTTTGTTACTAAATTAGAAACTAAAAAAAGTCAGTTATTATCATCTCCGTATTATATAACAGCTCAAGATAATTACGATAACTACTTAACAGAATTTAATAAGTTTCTAAATCGATTTACTGAGTTATTACCTTCATTGCAGTTAGGTAAGGATGATATTTATGGTACAGATAAAACATTTGAGTTTTTGACTAATATTAGAAACAGTATTGCATTTAAAAAACCGATTCAAGAGGAACACATTAGTCTATTAAATGATTGTATAACTGCTTGGGAAGATGCGACACCAGTAACTACTCAAGCAGACTATGATCAGGTTGGAGAGCGATATGTAAATGGTGCAGATGATTGGTGGCGGATTAGTGTTGGGGATCAGCATAGAACGCTTGAAGGTAGTACGATGCTAAGTTTAAAGGCATTTAAGAATGATATTCAAAAATATAATACGGATGTAAAAGAATTAAATAAACTTTTTGCAATTCTTATTCCGTTTCAGGCTCTTGAGACAGGTGGTTGGATTACAAAAGATGTGATTGCGAATGCTATTTCAGGAAAGTCCGTTTGGTCTTCTGAAAATGCTACAGATTTTGTTAAATATGGAAATAATAGTGAGATAGATAATAAAGTTGATGGGATTTGGGACAAACTTCTTGAGCTTGGCATTATTGAACAGTCATATATGGGAGTAGACTTTAATGAGAGTGATGGGAGTGATGGTTCTTTATATGATGCTGTTCAGATTGGTGATAATGAGACTGATACTTTAAATTTTACTCAAGCCGCCGTTATTAAAATTAAAATCCCGGGAGATGACGGTTCAACAGGTCTTGATTTATCAGATAATAGTATTGATACTGCAGATGGTACTTATATTTATGATGAACCTGAATTTTTTGGGGTTAAGTGGGACGAAGAGGTTTTTAAAGATCTTAATATTACTGAAGCCATAAAAAAGTCGTTGAGACAATTATTTGCTTTTCAGTATGATAATGCTGCAACTGAAACAATTTCTGATGATACAGATGATACGCCTGGTGGTTTTTCTATTCAAGATGATAATGGCGTTTCTAGTGGGGATGTCTTTGGCAAAGGGTATAATAATTTTGTTTTTGGTTTGGGTATTGAAGATCAAAAACAAGCGGTGATGGTGCCATCTTCGTCTACAGAAACAGATGTTGGTGAAGGAATGGATTCTCCAAGTATGTGGGCTATTGAAGAAGGGGGACAATTAATAGGTGTAAATAGTGAAGAGGCTATACCAGCTTTGCAGCGGTATCTACAAGATCTGCAGGCAGTTAAACGTCTTGATAAGTTAATTTCTGATGGAGGTACAACGTTAGAAATGGCAGAGTATCGTCTTCAAAAAAATTTGATCCAGAAAAATATGAAAAAAGTTCATCATTTTATTAATGAAAGCATGATTTTACAAAAAGGTGAAAGCGTTGATAATCAAGCAATGAGTCCGTTTGATTTTTATTATTCTGATATTTCTTTTGATCTTGGATTACAGAATGATCATAGTATTAGTAAGATTCCTCCAACATTTGATTTTCTTGATATTCATGTTTATAAACTAGAACTTGCTGGTATTGATTTGGCTATGCCGCCGATAGAAGGGGGCGATGCTAAACCTCCAGATGCTAACCTTGCTCAAGGTGTTACCATTAATGAAGAAGCCTTATTTAATTATACATTTGGATTACGAAAACTATTTAATAAGTTGTTATTAATGTTTTATGTTTTACAAGGCTTACAAGAAGTAAAACTTAATCAAGCTAGAGATATTCATGATTCTTCTTTAAGTAGTGAAGTATCTGCAGCTGTTGATAAAGTAAGACAATCAAGTGATAAGTTGTTTTCCAAATTTTCTAGAACAATGAATTCATTTCAAAGTATTGCAAATAGTGGTGTGGATCAGGTTTGTGATCAACTGATGAGTTATTCAGGATCGATTAATTCTGCGATTAAGCAAAAAAAAGAGTTAGATATTGATACTTGGGCTCGTGCTGTTATGGATCTAGATATGGATAATCCTTTAGCTGCATTTGGGGCTTTTGCAGTTAATTTTTTTATAGGAGGGGCCTCAGATCTTATTGATGAATTAACGGGGGTTTTTACTTATTTGCGCGCGGATTTAAAACTGCAATTAACAGAATTTTTCACTAAAATAGAAGGCATTAACTCGTATCGTGCCTCTCGATTTTTGCAACTTAATTTAAAAGCGATCGATATACTTGGAGATAATACAACTGCGACTGATAAGTTTTCTGGTAGAGCTACAGGTCAATTTAATACAGCTCTTACTAAATTATTCGCACAGCGATATGGAGGGGTTACGTATGCTATGTTTAAAAAGCTAGATGTGACTACTATCCCTAGTGTACCTGTGTTTAAATGGGAAGAAGAACCAGAGGCTAACGAGGATGGTGATATTCCATTTTGGTTTAATCAAGCACCGGATACTCTAGACAAGCAAACAGCATTTGTTCAACAAAATAACTTGCAATATTTAAAAGGTTTTAGTACATCACAAGCTTCAGAATATTTAGCCCTGAGGCCGTCAGATGGAGATTATGTGGACTCAGGAGGGCAATCAGGTTCTATTTATAACTTATTGAGAAAAGTACAGGACCAAAAATTTGGGGGTCAGGATCTTTTTAATAAGAATCAGTCAGGGTCAATTGAACAAAAATCGATTTCTGGAGAGACTCTTGAAATAGACTACCAAAATTTAGATACAATAAATAAGTTAATTATTGAAAGTGGGTCTCCTGATACCTTTAAACTTCAAAACTCATTTGATAATTTGTTTAATTCTGTTAATCCAAACAACCCTTTATCTTGGATTATGTTTTTATTATTACCAATTCAATTAGGTGTGCAAGCTCTGGTTGATGGGGCAATGTCGGGTGTTAATCAAGTATTTAATTTTTCTGGTCAACCTTATGCAATGTACAATACAGAAGTAATAGCTGCTTATCGAGAACGATTATATCGTTTTCAAACGTATGTAGGTGTTGCGATGAGTGTTGCTCATGCCATAGCAAAGGCGCAGTTGCAAGAAGCGCAGTACTGGTCCCAGGGGATGGGGATTAAAAAAACCACAGCAAGTTTAGGCGTTATGACTTTGGCAGAGCAGGCTATATTATCTGAATTTAATCAACTTAATAAAAGTAATCAATTAATTTCTAAATTTAATTCTCAGTTGATGACTAATTTAAATGATTTAACAAAGACTAGAGTAGATGCTTATGAAAGTGTTTTTCAAATGGGTTTGAAAATAAGTCGAACACTTGCATTAATATTGGTTGTTGCAGCTGCAAAAGGAATTTATGTTCCTGTAATTTCTACGATAGTTGCAGGGATGGCCAATCCTATTACTACTGCATTTTTTGCGCCTGTAGCTGCTGCAGGGCTTGCTAGTCCAACATATTATCACATGGCTATTGGAACAATGGCTTCATTTGGTTTGGAATTAATGGTTGAAACAGCAACATATGCCTTTAAAACAGGTATGAAAAAGTATCGTAATCCGATTACCTTAATTGAAGGAAAAGATGGCGGTGATAACAACAACGACATTAAGAGACAATTTTATGGTTCAACCGATAATAAAAGTTTCTTTTCTTCCAAGGAAGACGCTGGAAAGATAACGGATTTGGCCAAGGGAGATTCATGGAAAGATAAATTTCCCATTCTAAGTCATGGATTTAATGGAGATGCAACAACCCCAGGCGTTGCGGATAAATTAAACTCGCTGATTTTTAAATCTAGACAACAATATACAAATGTTGATAATAATTTTGAATGGAATAACCAGGGTTCTCCTGTTAAAACCAAAGTTATCTTAAAACAAGAAGATTCAAAAAAAATAGCTCGTGTTGATGGTTTAGCTTCTGATCAACAGGCTTCTTTTATAAGAAATCAAGGAGATGGTAAGCTTGTTCAAAATGGGTTAGCGCTTGCTGTTGCATCGCAAGAATCTCAGCAGTGGATTATGTTGCTTCGGATTAATTTGTTGATATTAAAAGCAATTATGGAAGCTATGGAGCAAGTTGTTGCTGATATCTTTGGATTTGAAAAACAGGATGCTTATGGCCGGGTCGATGGTAATAATTTTTCATTTATTGAAAATTTATTATCGATAGAATCACAAGTTTTAAGTGATTATAAAAATGATATTGCTAATATTGAGAGAGACTGGAATTATAATATCAATTTAAATAAAGAGTTGTTACATAGTTTTTATTCTGTCACTAAAGCTGGACTGCAGGTAGGTGCTGCATCAGCTACATGGTTTGGAGGGTATAATTTAGGGGGCTTAACGGCGGGAGGTCTTACAACTGCATTAGATATTTCTGATCAAGGATTTAAGCATGCTGGTGCATATGGCGGAGTCTATGCAGATTATAATGATGAAGAAAACCATACACTTCTTGAAAAAAATTTGACTACACAAGTGATTGAGCCAAGTATTATGTCAATTGATAGTACACATGCTCCAAGAGGAGAGAGTGCCTATTTTCAAGGATCTCTTCGACAATCCTTAAAAGAGGTTGTTTATGAACCTGCTCCAGAACGGAGTAATGAGTTTGGAGGAGCTTCTTCAACAAAGATGTATCTGGATTCGCCTACATTTGAATCTATATCAAAACAAGAAGGCGATTTATTAGTTAAATTTATAAGAGATAGAGATAATGAGCAGGGTGAAGCCCCAATTATGAAGGTTGCTGAGTCTATGGAGTTTAAAATGCTAAACCCTAAGTTTGTTGCAGATCTTAATCAATCTTTAACAGATACAGCTGTTATGAAAATTTTGATTATTATGCTTGAAACATCTCGCTATAATATTACTAAGCAAGAAGTTCAACAAATTACTGGAACATCGTCTGGAACTAATATGCCTCAAGGTGTTATGCAAACAGTGGACTCACATAATTCGTTGCAAAATGATTTAATACAAGATATTTCTACTCAGTGGATGAGTAGAACGTCTGCTAATAATGAGTTTCATCAGACGGTTATCTTGATGTCATTAGAAGCTGCTATTGTATCTACGTTTGCTATGGCTTTTTTATTTAATGAATATATGTCATTTGCAGATCAAATAACAGGACCTGGTCAAGCTCAAAAGATGAAAGCTATCAAAAAGTTTTTGAGTGGATCAGTTTCATATCAACTTTTAAAAAGTATTGGTAAGTTTATCTCAGATTTAATTTTGCTTATGGGTTCTTTAAAAACTCTCGAGAACCTTTCTGAGTTTGCTCAACAAGATGACGGCGATGAAATTGATGAAGAAAGAGAAGATGAAGAAGAAATGGAAAATAATCATATTAATGCTAACTCTAGATCCAGTAATGATCGCCATGCTAAAACGGCAAAAAATGAAGATAAAGCATTAAAAGATGGTAAGCCTAATATGTCTAAGGCGTTTACTATTACTCCAAGAGGAAATTTAGCTGTGAATAAGGCTCAGTTAATGCAGTCTCGATCTGCGGTTACAAAACGCATGAGAAAAATGAAACTTCTCCAACAAATACAAGATAAAGAAAATGATGCACGCTTGGAGATGTTAGCTGAGATTACAGGGGTTCAATCATCAGGAGCAGGTAAAAGCTTATCGCAAGCAATGGGGGCATTAGAAAGGGGGGAGTTAGCAAAATTAGATGCTATGTTTCAAGGTGCAGAAGCCATTGCACAGCAGGTTAATAGAGCTATGAGTGGTATCACGAGTTCAGTGGCATCGATTGCTATGAAAAATGTTGAGGCGTTTATGTCTGGTTTTTCAAAAAAGCGAAAAACACGGAAAAGAAAAAAAGCAGATGTACAAGATGATAGAAAAAAGCTTAGCGCTAAGACAGACTTAAAGAAAAAAAGTCGTACAAAAAGCCTTTTTAAAAAAATTGGTCAAAAAATTTCAAAGGCTTTCGGTTTTAAGGCGACATCTTCAGATGGTCGCACTCGTAAAGCAGGAAAAGATGGTCCAGATAAAAAGTCATCCGTTTCGAGTCGTGCTCAAAGTTCTGTAAAGAAACTTGATGAATTTACAGGGGTTAAAAATGCAGCGATTATTATGGCAGTTGATAAGTTAATGAGATCCAATATTATGGAGCAAAATGCTACTGGTGATAAAAAGGCTCTTGTTATAGAGGGGATTGTTGAAGATGCAGAACCATCAGAGGATGATGGAGGCGTTGGTTTTTCTGATACAGCTGATTTAGAAAATGCTATTTTATTAGCAGATATTTACAGAGCTCGATTTGCTATTCAAAGACAAATATTAGATGAAATGAAAGAAGCTTCAGGGATTCAAAAGGAAACTCTTCAGGGTAAATTTGATGAAACTTATGGTAAAAATTCACTTGGAGACCATGAAACAGCGGTTAAAGCAAATGATACTTTTATTGCACTAAAGACTGCCAATACTGAAGAGGCTATTAGTGATGGTATCAAAGCTCTTTCAGATTTAAAACTTCCACGCAATTTAGTTGCTCAGATTCAGAGAGATGTTAATGAAGCTCGAGAAAAACGATCTAAGATTCAACATGCGATTATGAAAACGTTTGGCTCTCAATCAGCTGAATTTAGCGAAATGATTAAAACCAAGATGTTAGAAAATCCAAATTTAACATTAATTGATCTAGAAGATACTATTAAAGAAGACAGCCGTTTTAAGGATCGATTTGAGTCATTTAAAAATAATTTACAAGCCGAGTCATTTCAACAAATGGAAAGAATTGGTTTAAAACAAGCGATAAATGAACGAAGTCCTCAATCTTTTGGAGCTCGATCATTTTCAAATAAGAATCTTGAGATGAAGGATGTTATAGAAACGTTAACCGGTAAATCTCCAGCATCAGGATCTGGCAGCGCTATTAATTCTAAAAAAATAGTTGCAGGTGCTGCTGTAGCTGGGTTAGGTATGGCAGCTGGGCCTTTTGGCGTAGGAGTTCTTGCTCTTGGAGTTTTGGGGGTTAAAGCAGCAAATAAAACTGGTTTAACAAAATGGGGTCAACAAAAATTTGATGCCATTAAAAATTTAAAGGGAAGTCAAGCTGTTGGAGGGTTTACTCAAAACATAACTACAGGAATTTCTAAGCTTAACAAAAACAGAAAGGCGTTTGGCCAAAACAGTTACGATAATGCTGCAACATTCTTAGATAAAACGTTAGTTAAGAATCCAAAGACAGCAAAAGCACTAAAAGGGGGTCTGGGTATTCCTTTAATGGCTATTGGCGAGGCGTTTTTTAAGAGTCTTGAGTTATTAGCGGCTCTTTGGAGTGGGGACATGGGAAAATCTTTAGGGGAAAGTGCTGCTAAGGGTTATGATCAAGTGGTTCAAGGAAATGTAGACGCTAATAAAACAGGTGCTAGAAACTTTTACAACAATTTTAGGTCAACTGTAAATCAAGCGCTTAATTCTGTAAATGATTCTTTTTGGCGATCAGGCACGGGTACTATGATAAAACATTTTAGACAAGATTCACCTTCTGAATTTGAAACGCTTCTTCAAGAGACGTCTAAAAGGGCTCCTCGAACTGTTAAACAACGTGCTAAAGATAGGCTTCATCATGCTTTAGAGGACCTTCCAAAAGAAGAGAGATCGCAGTACTTAGCTGATTTAGATAATAAATCTCCTAGTCAGATTAGGATGATGGCGATTGAAATTAATCAAAATAAAAATAGTCGTGAAAAAATACGTCGTGAAAATGCAATTAGTAAAACTCAAAAATCTATTATTGAAGCTCAATTTCAGTTATTAGGTAAAAGCCATTACATAGATGAACATGATAATGAAGATATATCTATGACTGATTTTAATGATCTAAACCAGCTTAATGCTGGATATTCAGAATTGTATCCTGGTTCTGATACCACAGATTTTGGTCCAAGAAATTTGGGTCCAGGAAGTGCTGTTCAGGCTACTACAAATTTATCGATTCAAGAAAAATTAACAGAGTTAAAGGACTTAATGGATGGTGGAGATGATAAGGATGATGATGTAGGAAAAGGTATACGTGATATTTTATCCTTTGTTGTGCGTCAAACCAAGGGGGATGACTTAAATAACGATGTATTAAGTCGGCATGAATTGGATCAGCTTTTACAATTACATTCTAATTTTTCTAATAAACAAGAAAAAAAGCTAGCAACGTTTCAACAACAGGAAGAAGATGACAATAAAACAAAAAAGGCAGCTAATGATAGTTTGGGGGGGGATCGTTTGCCTCCAGAGGAATTAGAGAGCTTAAGTTTAGACCAGGTTCAAGATTATGTAACAGAGGCTAAAGCTCTAGAGAAGGAAACACAGGCAAAAGAAGAGGCGATAAAGGCGTTACAGCCTGTTTTAGCCAGAATCAGTACGTTGGACCCTAACTTTGAGAGCCCTGATTTTGATGATGCAAGTGCCGCGTCGATTTTGACTTATAAGGAGGACTTAGAACGCTATATAGATGACCAACATCAGCAAGCTGAAAGTAATGCGGTTAATGAGTTAATAGACGATCTTCCTCCTGGTTTGTTTTCTGATGACGACAAAGCTACCTTAAAAGCTATTCCGTTAGCTCAAAATCGTTTTGATGCCTTGCAAGCGATGCGTAAGGAGCGATTACAGGAGATCGATGACAGGCTTGAAGCGAAACAAGCTGTGTTAGCTGCTAAGACAGGTGAGTTCGATGTTACGACAGCTGCGTTAGATGCTAATACAGGTGAGTTAGCTGCTAAGACAGGTGAGTTCGATGTTACGACAGCTGCGTTAGCTGCTAAGACAGGTGAGTTCGATGTTACGATAGCTTCGTTAGATGCTAATAAAGAAGAGTTAGTTGCTAAGACAGCTGAGTTAGCTGCTAAGAGAGATGAGTTAGCTGCTAAGCCAAAGGTATTGGGTAACACAATGGACTTAACGGGTGTGGTTGACCTGACAGAGCATGTGACAACAGGCGAGGATCATACGGTAGCGGGAGCTGTGACAGGTGCAGCTTTGGCTGTAGCAGCTACGGTTGCTTCAGGAGGGACGGCATTGGCTGTGGGAGCTGCTGCTGTTGGTGTTGGTGCTCTTGGTGGGGCTATAGGGCATTTCTTCAGTACCCCAGATACAGCTGCCAAACAAAAAGAGTTTATAGATACATTTAGTCAGAGAACGTTGAATCAGCTTGATGCAAGAGACGGAGGAGGGAAATTAGATATCAAGCTTAAGAATGTAATTTTTAAAGAAGGATCTTCGGAGTTTAAGGATTTTAAAGGAACAAGTTCTTTAACAGATGTTTTAGAGAGTGGCTTAGCTGGGTCGCAGTCAACTGATTTTTTAAAGGCCTTGAAACGTGGCAGTAAGAACGATAAAGAGCTTTTAGAATTGCTTAAGACGATAAACCTTCAAGACTTAGTAACAACGGATGGAACGCTAAATGAGGAGACTCAGAAAACGATTGGTCAGATGTTAGAGCTTTTTGGTGAGGACGGAAAGGGTATTACAGCTAATTTTTCGTTTGGGAAGGCAGCAACTAGTGATAAGACTGCTGGTCAGGGGGCTTATGATAATAAAAGAAATTTTGTGCATGTATTAAATCAGATTATGAGATTTTCTGGTAGAGGTGACGGGGATGGCCGACATACTAAGGAAAAGTTGGGTGGTGAGACACTTGATTCTGCTAAGATTAGGGTATTTAAATTTGGGCAGAATCTAGCGGGACTTGATCATGGTAAAAATGAGTTAGTGAAGCTGGGGTTATTAGAATCTAGCAGGAAAGTAAAGAATGGTGAGTATCGACGCTATTTTCAGATTGATCCAGATGCGCAATCTTCACCCGCTGGTAGTCAGGATGACTTGAAGAGTTTGCAGGGCATTACTGAGGGATTAGCAGGTAGTATTGAACAACTTAAAGGCGACTCCGCTTTATTAGAAGAGAGTAAGGGTCGTCTTACTGTCGAAAAAGATAGTCTTACTGCCGAAACAGCTAGGCTTACTGCCGAAAAAGAGCGTCTTACTACAGAACAAGGTGAGTTAACAAGAAGCAAAGCCACTTTAGATAGTGAGATTAATGAGTTAACAACGGCTATAGGAGTAGACGAAAGTCACAAAAAAATGCTAGCAGGTATTTCGGGTGAAATCCCTAAAAAATCAACGAAGTTTTCTGCAACAATGCCACCACCAGCACTTTCTGCTTCAACACCGTTAACCAAACTAATAAAACCAACGCCTGATTCTAACTATAGGGGTAAGCGTGCTAAGGATGATGCTACGCTTGGTAAACTGGATACATTTATAAAGCAATCCAAACACCCTGTCGCTAGATTAAAACAATCTCACAAAAATAATCTTGATGATTTAGCGATTCTTAAAGCAAGAGAATATTCTGTGGGACGAAGTACGTATGGTAGTTCATTATTTAGTGATGAAAAAACATATGAAGATAGTTTGTTTAGTTATTTACTTCAACCTGCAACCGCTACAATGGGGACTATTTTTGGTCTCAGTGGTGATCGTCGTGATAATAATTTTTATGGAGATTTGTTTGGTGTCACTAAGTCGGAGGATGTTCGTGAAGATAAGCATGCTGGATTATTAAAAAATACACAGATGGCTATGAGTGGGGTATCCTCACAGCAATTGGAGCGGGCTCAAGACAATCATAACATTTCTGCTGATGCTGATTTTTATACAACACGTGGAAGAGTATTAGCGGGTAATGTGCGTTCTGCATTAGCAGTACAGGAATCTAAAATAGGAGATGACCATCCATCTAATAATAAAACGTTAGATAATTATGTTGAGGGGTTAGTAGGGTCAGTACAAAAACTTGAGGGTGATATAGATTCTATTGTAGGGGGAAAAAGAAGAAGTAGAAGAGACTTTGATGATAATTTAGGTAGACGTCAAAAACAGATTGGAAGTATTGCAAAAGATGTAACAGCTTTATTAGATCATCAGCATATTTCACAAGAAGCTCCTGATTCAGTAGGGAAATTAGCTGCTGGATATTTGTTGCAGTTTTCTAAGCATGGTGATTCTGGTCAAAATATTATGAGAGAAGTTTTAGATTTATTACAAGATAAAGATCCTATATTATTTGAAATGGTTACTCAGCAAATGGGATTGTTAGTTTCTTCTGACTCAAATAAGACATTTAACCTGACAACGAAGGAGTTAAACAAGACTATTCTTAACCCAATTCGTACGGGAGATAGTAAAAAAGATAGTCGTTTTAATTTTGGAATTAAACCTAATAATGAATCGGCACGCTATGATTATCGACGCGTAACTCATACGGATGATTTATCAGAGGTAGAAGTCTTACAAAATGTTGTTGGGCTTTCGATGAGTGACTTTAAGAAACACCCTGATAGTGCAGCTGTAAACGTTGCTGGATCACCGAGTTCTTCTGAATTACCGAGTTCTTCTGAATCACCGAGTTCTTCTGAATCACCGAGTTCTTCAGTTTTTTTAGGGGATGTACAAACAATTATTAATGATTTTGACCCAAGTAGTTATTCTGATCCTGTTAAAGCTCAGGTTGTTGCTAAGTTGGTTGATCAAGCGAAAGCTAGAGTAGCAGAAATTACATTATTAACGGGGGGTGCTACGGAACAACCTGGTGAGATACTTCCAAAACGAGTTGCGGACCAATTCAATTCAGATGGTAAGTTTTCTTTAGTGGATCCTGGTTATGCCCCTGTTCATAGAATACAACGTGGCCCTGATGGTGTGACAGAATTAATAAAAGAAATCAAAGAAGAACAGGAAAAAAAGGATGAGAGAAAATTAACTATTGAAAAAAAACAAGAATTAAAGCAGGTTTTATTACAATCAATTGCTCAATCTTCTGAATCCTTACGATCTAAAGTAAACGCTGTTGCTGATGATGGGCCTGAAAGCCAAGCATTAGCGACTACTATTTTAAACAAACTAAAGGATAATCTTTCAAAAGATGAAGAAATTTTATTATCCAATGCTTTAGGGGTGCCTATTAAATCTGGAGTCGAGCAACCTAATCCGGCTGTTCAAACTGCTTCAACAAAGACTGATGGTGTAGATTTTCAAGAAATTAATAATATTTTAAAACAAGACCTTTTTACACTAGCAACTATGGATGATGATGCTGTAAAAGCCTTGTTTTTTAAGCCAAAAGACGAGGAAACATTACTATCGGTTATTATTGAGGATATAGCCGCTGCCAGTTTGGTTAAAAATGCCGATACGGAGTCCTTAGTTGCAAAAATTTTAATTGAAATAGCCGAAAAGATTGCTGATCGTGATACGACTAGTAAAAAGACTAAGGAAAGAATGGATGATGTTATGAATCGGTATTTAAAAAAGGTTGAGGATAAAGCGGAGGATGAAGATTTAAAAGCACGAGTTAATAAAGACGAAGCGATAAAAAGAATTAAGACTAGGGTTAATGATTTAGTTATTGAGAGAAAGGAAGAAATTAGCGATAAAGTTAAAGAAGGATTAATGTTTGGGGCGTTAGGAATGCCAATGGCACAAAGTAATGCGATGAAAGTTTCTGCAGATATCTTAGATACAAACCAATCATCTAAGATTTCTGGTGTTGAAAAAGGACAAGGCTTTGCTGCTTCGTTACTTTCTGGAAATACCGATCGAGCTCGTCAGTTTTTAGCGACTGTTGCATTAGAGCATATTGAAAATACGACTGCTCCAGAGCAAGGATCTCGATCAAATCGTCTTGATCATTTTGTAGACACGTTTACATCAATGATTAAAGAAGGTCTTGCAGGGCTTTCTTCACAAGATGAAATTCCAAATTTTAGAGAGATGTTAACACTGATTAAAGAGATGATTACGAGTCCTCGTGAGGTGTTATACGATCAGTTACATGAGTTTGCTAAGGTTGAAGATTTTAACAACCCGGATTCAATTAAAGCTAAAATCCAAGACTTGGATGACGAGATTCAAACGGTTAAATCTGATACAGATATAAACCAAATAAAATTAAATAAGCTAGAGGCTTTAAAAGGAATATTACAATTATATGAACAAGCACAAGATTTAGCCTTGTTGTCAAAAACACTCGTTTTTTCAAGTAATGTGACAAGTGATGCTGATGAGACAGTTTTGACACCACAAGATAATGACTTACAGACTCATGTTGCAATGTTTAAAGGCCCTGAAGACTTTAAGGCTTATTTAAAAAAAGATGACAACGTAGACAAGGTCCGCCAAGCAATTCAGGGTGCCAAACAGACAACGTTATCATTTGCCGAGCAAAAAGAATTTTTTAGTATGGTTAATGAGGTATTGTTAGATACAACCAAGGCAAAAGGTAATCCTGTAGGACTTATTAATAAACAGTTAAAGGACATTGATACTATATTAAAACAAGCAACTAAAGCAAATAAACCGTCTGCATCCATTGAACAACAGCTTAAAGATATTGCTATCGAATTAATTTCATTAAATGTGGTTCATAATTTAGAAAGTAGAGAGTCTATTGATTCTGATTTATTTAAAAAGGCAACGTCTATCCCAGATTCTAATGATCAATTAACGTATTTACGTGCTCAGATTCAGGTACTTACGAAGATACAGAAGGAAACTGGGTTTACAGGTTTAGACGTGCCAAAATCGTTACAAAATAATGTTAATCAAGTTATTAAATTTTTAGATGATAAGGATTTAAGTTCTAAGGAATTAGAAGATTTAGAAGTTTCTAATATGGATAAAGCTATTGATTTATTTATACTCAATCATCCAAGATTAAAAACACCGGATAAAATTGATAGTTTTGTTGAATTATATGGCCTCGTTAATCAGTTAAAGCTTATTAATTCACCTGAATTAACAAGCAAAGAAGTTAATTTAAATGATCTTGAAAATAAATTAATCGAGTTTGCAAAAAGGGATACCAACAAGCCAACTCCCAATCCAACTGCAGAACTATTTTTAATGGATCAAAAAATTTCTAAAGACTTAACAAAAGATGATCTTAGTAATTTAGAAGCTGATTTTAATAAGTTAACATCAAAACCAACAACATTTCATGATAAGGCGCTTATAGAAAACATTAGAACACGGTTAGACTCTAAAATGATTCA
>PBEQ01000007.1 GCA_002719695.1 bacterium
CTTCTTTCTTTTATGAAGCGATCCATGCAATTATTTTATGCAACAACAAAACATGAAACGGCCTTAATTGAGGGAGATGAAAAACTTATAGCCGTAAAAAAAGGAAAGGTTATAAGTGGATAAAGCATCATCTTATTTAGATATAAAGAGTGATTTAATTAAACAGTTACAGTTTTCTCATATGATAGCCAAGCAATGGCGAGCACTCGTGGGCAGTGTGCTTTCAAAAAGTTTGTTTTTTTGTTACGTGAAACATGATCAATGTGTGATTCGTATTAATAATCCGTGTTGGTATACGGAGATACATATTTATGAAGAAAAAATTTTAGAAAAACTTAATTCCGTTGCAAAGGGAAGAAAAATAAGAAAATTAACGCTTATTATGGATACCGAAAAAAATAAAAAGGAGAAAGGAGAAAATAAAAAAACACAGTATGCACTACGAAAAAACTATGATAATATGATCGGCCGCTAGAATAGGAGGTGACTATGGGAAGTTTAATTAAGAAAAGACGAAAAAAAATGAGAAAACATAAGTACAAAAAGTATGGAAAACGTATGAAAGCTAACAAGAAATAATGATTCAGGAGTCACGTTTTGCTGGTTTATTTTATCCAGAAACACGACAACTACTTGAAGAAACAATACAAACTTTTTTTAAATCAATTCCACAAAGAAAAGAAAAACCAGTTAAAGGGGTTATCATGCCTCATGCAGGATATAAGTACTCTGGAAGCGTTGCAGCTGAATCATTATTTAACACAAAGCATTTAAACATTAAAACAGCTATCATTATTGGGCCATCACATCAGTTTTCATTTTTTGGTGCAAGTACGTTAGCTAAAAAAGAATACCAAACACCTATTGGAAGCAGTCTAATAGACCTAGAAAAAGTTGAGTTTTTACATAAAAAAGGCCAATTCATTATTAATGAACCAGACGCATTTAACAATGAACATTCGATTGAAGTAATATTACCATTTCTTTTTTCACTACATCCAAAAACAGCTATTATTCCAATTGTAATTGGCCAGTACAATAATGAGGTTATAAATGAGCTAGTAAGGTTATTAGCTAGTATCGGTAAGCAAGAGGAAACATTAGTTATAACATCGACAGATTTTTCTCATTTTTTTTCAGCTAAAAAAGCAAGAAGAAAAGATCAAAAAGCAATTGATTTAATTAAAGAACAAAATATAAATAAGTTAATTACAGCACACCAACAGCAAGCTATTCAGTTATGTGGTTTTGGGCCTTTATTAATTATGTTATATCTTCTTAAAGCATGGAACGTTAAGCAGGTAGAGCATTTAAATTATGCACATTCTGGAGAGATAACAGGAGATCCTAGTTCTGTCGTTGGTTATAATAGTGTTATATTTTATTAAAGATGAAGAATTTATTAACGTTAGCGCGAAATAGTATTTTAGAAGAATTTACGCAAGGATATAACCTAAATTTAAATGAATTTAGAGAAGCATTTAAAGAAGAAAAAAGTGTTTTTATAACATTATATAAAAATAAAGAATTAAGAGGCTGTATAGGGCAGTTACAGGCAACAAAACCACTTTATCTTAATGTTTATGAAATGGCAAAAAAAGCAGCGTTTGAAGATCAACGGTTTTACCCTATAACCAAAGATGAAATGGAAGAGATAACTATTGAAATATCAATTTTATCGCCTTTGACAACAATAGAGACACTAAATAACATTATTATAGGTAAACATGGGGTAATGTTGCGCTATAAGAACCAGACAGCCGTTTTTTTACCAGAAGTAGCTTATGAACAACGATGGAGTATAGATCAGTTAAAAAAAGCATTGTTAGCAAAAGCCGGTATAAAGAAAGATATTATAGAAAATGATATTCACTATCACGTCTTTACAAGTAAAAAAATTACAGAAAAAAACTTATTATAGATGGATAGTAAGGTCATCATAAGGAAACGTATACCGTAAAGATGACTTGTTTTTTGAGATATGAGAATCAAGGTAAGTTATCATGTTTGATAGATACTCTTTTGAAATATCAGGTTTAAAATGAAACGGAATAAGATGATGAATATTAGCTTTAAAACAAAATGAAACTAAATCAGGAAGAAAGGTATGGCCCCACGTTTTTAAATTTTCTTGAGATTCATTAAAAAAGTAACAGTCATGAATTAAGACGTCACAATCCTTAAACGATGTTATAAAAGGTGTAATATGTTTTGAATCGAGTTGATTATCGGTAGCATAAATAAGAGAATTATTACGATGATTTAAACGATACCCATAACAACCACCAGGATGATTAAGATTATAGGAGGTAACAGAGACATTAAAATTAGAACAATAATCAGGCGTTTTTACAGGGATCTCTTTAGGAAGTTGGGAGTAAGAGATAGGAAAAAAATCAGAATCAAAAATTTTAGGTAAAATACTCTTAATTTTTTTTATATCAGGATAGATAATTGTTATATTATGATTAGAATCATACAGTGGCGAAAAATAAGGTAAACCTATTATATGATCATAATGAAAATGGCTAAAAAACAGTAAGATGGGCTTGGCTACATCAGTGAGATCTTTACCAAGATTAATAATTCCTGAACCCGCATCAAAAATAATGAAGCAATCGTCTGTTTCTACAGCAACACAGGCTGTATGTTTAATGTTTGGAAAGTCTTTGGTTGTCGAAGGAGAAGACCCACAAACACCATAAAACGTTAGTTTCATGAGAAAACAATACCACAAATTAAGTGTTTTCTAACCTAATTTATAAAATTTTAGCGATAATAATTTTTTATCCCTTTAAAAATAGATGTTGCAAGTGAATGACGAAAGGAAGAAGAAGATAGCAGTTTTTTCTCTTTAGGGTTGGATAAAAAGAGTGGCTCTATGAGAACAGCTGGCATTCGGGTATAGCGTAGTACATAAAAGCGAGACCGCTTAACACCATTACTTTTTATAGGAAGATCTTTTTTAAATTGTTTTTGAATTGATAAAGCAAGACGTTTATCTCTTTTTTTGTAATAAAACGATTTTGAGCCACTTGCTTTGCTAGAACGAAAGCTATTAAAGTGAACACTTACAAATAAGTCACCTTTATTTCTATTTGCAATACGTGTTCGTCTTGAGAGAGACCGCGTATGATCACCAGAGCGCGTTAAAATAACATAAGCACCATCCTTTTCTAATAAGTTTTTAACACGATGAACAACATCTAATGTATATTTTTTTTCATAAAAACGGCGTCCAATAACAGCACCAGGATCACGACCACCATGGCCAGCATCTAAAACAATGACTTTATTACGTAATGAGGAGGAACGGGCTGAACGTGACCATTTAGAGGATTTTTTAGACGATTTTTTGGCAACAGCTACAACAGCAGGTTTTTCTTTTCTAAAAGAGATAATGTAATGATTTTTCTTTTTTTCAATTGTGTAAGTAGGAACCTTTTTATTAAAGTCTAAAATAAAACGCGACACAAGTGGGGTATATGATAATTGAGAGGTGCGGATGGAGCGAAAATTATGATTTTCAAACCGTTTTAGCGGAGCAAGTAAGGATATCGTATCATTAAAATCAAAAATAAGTTTTTTAGATTCTTTGATAACGTTTGGAGAATCTAAATTAAAACCGGAAATTGTAATTCGATAAAATGATTTTGTTTCTTTAATTGAAAAGGATTCTAAAATTTTATTTTGCGATAAAAATAAACCATTTGGATGTTTTTTTGGATAAAAAGAGGCTTTATTAGAAAGATGAAGTGTTATTTCTGTTTGCTTTTTTCCAAGTAATTTAGAATTAGCATGCATTTGTTCATAGGTAAAAGATAAGGAGCGATTAGAAATTTTTGAAATATAAGGATTTTGATTTGGAATCATAGATTTTGGGATATAAGCTATGGAGAAAGGAATGGTAAAAAGCTGAATTAAGCCACGAGAGGCATTAATATCAAAATCAGTTAATAACGCGTGGCGAGATAATATTGTAATAGAAAAAGGATCTGTTGTTCCTTGAATAGCGATCCCATGAATATTATCAAGTAATTCAAGACTATTACTAATATAATTATGAGCGAGAGAATAATCTAAAAAGGCCAATAAAGAAGAAAAAGGAAATGCAGTAGAATCTTTTTTTATAAGCGGTGCTTCAGCTAAAAAATGGGCTTGTGTATTGTTAATTGATAAAGACCAGATACGAGAGTTATAAGGAATCGTATAGGTAAGCCCATTATAGGAAAGCGTTACTGCCTTTTCTGTATTTTTTACCTTATACCCAAGAGCTGAAAAAAAGTCAGTAGGATCAAAATAAAGAATATTATTTACCTGATGAAGCGATTTTTTAATATTTATACGAGAATGTTTATATAATAGATGAGTGATACGATCAATATGTTTAAATTTTAGCAAGGTAGAATCAACGTGTAGTTTTTGAAACGAAACTAACGAAGAGGTCGCTGAAAAAAGCTGATTTTTATTTAAAGAAAAGGTAATAGAAGACGGCGTTTTTGAGACAGAATAACCCATTAATAAAGCCAAATCATTTAACGGAACATACAAACATGATTGATCAAAAAAAGATGGATTAGAAAAAAAGTGCCGAGTATGATTGATCCAAACTTCAGATGAATTTAAAGGAAAAAATAGTGATATAGAGTTTGATTTATAATGATAACCATTGAGCTTATGATTAAATGAAATTTTAAAATTAAATAAGGACTTAAGTTCCACAAGAGCAACATAATCAATATTATTTCGCGTAATAATAGGTTTTGTTGTCTTGTGCTTATGAGAATTCGTTATAAAAGTGGGGTACCAGGAGTTAGATTGAGCAATAAGAGTAAGTGAAGAAAGAACAAACCAAACGATAAAAACAGAAAAAAAGCGTAAAAACATAATTATAGTTTAGGTCATAGAAAAAAAAAAAAGAATATCAAGATAAAAAAATAAAAAGTAGGAAAGACTAGCAAGCCACATAATAACAGAGCAATTAATTAAGAATGCTTGTGAAATCGAGTATTTATATAAAAAAAAAGAATTCGAAAATAATTCTGCTAGAGCTAATGTTTCTAAGGCTCATGAGATCTATCATTTTGTTCTTTATCAGGCCACGGCTCATAAATATAAACCGGTTCAGTTTCGATCTTCATGGATTGAAAATGAAGAAAAAGTTAGAGAACGAGAAGCCAATCAATTTAGTGCCTCTCTTTTTTTATCATCAGGATGCACTACATGCTCACGCCTTAAAGAATATAAACATTTTCCTGGAGTCTCTTCCGCTTGCTTTTTTGTTTCTTTGGAAGAGGAACCATCCTATGGATTCGCTGCATTATCTTTTACTGATGCTGATAGTGATTCTTCTAGATACATTTTCATATTATTGGGGCCATTAGATAATCTATATATGGTGGAATGGGACATGATTGTCATTTTTTACCCTCCCCTACTAATAAATTTTTATGCATCTCTGTATGTATTAATCGATCAGAAAACACACCTTGTTGTGAATCTTCCTGAGTTTTAGGAATCTCTATCAAGTGAACTGGATCTTTCTTTTCGTTTAGTTGAGTAGCTATTGTTTTAATTTTTTTAATTTAAACTCTCCCACATATTTTAAATAAAATGAAAGGAAATTTTGATTGAGTTTTGAGATGATATTAAAATATAATTAAATTCAATGAGGTTTTCACTAGCACCACTCTTAATATTAGGAGCAGCCGCGTTTAGCAATCACGCCGTATGTGCTAAACCAGTTCAAGGTGGACGACCAGCACGTACAGCAGCATGTCATATTCCGTAAGTTTGGAAAGATGGTAATGATGAGTGTCGGGTAGAGCCTAAGGCACTCTCATTGAAACCTGCATATGTTAAACTACCTATTAGTCAAAAAGTCTTAGAAAGATCATTAATAACAGGTATAGCCACAGGATTGCTTGCTATGGTATTACCTCCAATAAAAACAATAGGTTTATTAGGAAGAGTATCATGCAATCATGATATAAGAGCCAGTATACAAGCGATAGGTCCGATTGTAGCGTTTACGGCTAATATGCCCGCCCTACTAGAGAATTTCATGCAAGTTATTACTGGATATAAAGATTTGCCTGAAAATTCAAAAGTAAAAATAATAGTAAAAGTTGCGATTTTAGCATTAATAAAACATGTTTGGGTTTGGCCTCATGAAAATAAGTTAAATAAGTTAAGTATCGGAGGTAATAGTTTATTAACTCAAAATCCTAATTATATAAGACGATTGTCACATACATGTCGTGAAGCAGTTTTAATTATGTGTGTAGGCCAGCAAGCAGGTCGAGGAGTAAAGGATCAGCTTTTAGCATACGGCAATAAAGCTTTAATTCAAACAGCATTTGACCGAATTGCATTTCGCACAAACATTAACCCTACATACACATTTTTGTCACGAGTACTATATTTAGCTGCTGTAAAAGAGGTCATAGAAAGAACCTCAAAGAGCGTTGCTAACGTCATTAATAAGCCTAAAATTACATAATATTATTACCGAAACTAAAGGGAAGTAAAAAGATGTAAAAAAAGAGTATCAAGGCTGAAAACAGAGCCATATTTGTTCTGACGGAGACAAACTAGAAATAGAGCCACTATTATAAAAGGTAAAACTGACAACTACATATGGAGAAGTAATAGTTAAAAAAGCCAATATAGAAGTCCCTAGAGAGCTGTTTTTTTTAGGTAAACCGGGAAGTGTTTTAGTTGGATTTAAATTTTTAGGTAATTTCGAACCGGAATGTAGACCCCTTGCTGAACATTGATGTAAAAAAGATAAAGATCTATTAAAAACCATAAAAATAAACTCTTGATGTTATTTTAACAAAAAAAACATAGAATTAAAGAATAAATGGAAAAAACTATCAAAATAAATCTAAAATCAAAACTCTAATGTGCCTTTAAGAACCAAGCCAGAAATAGAATAACTTAAAGGTTTATCAGGGGTTTCCAATAAATCACGAATATCTTTTAAATGCCCCTCACCTGCAAGCGTAAACTTTTGAACATAAGCATTGTTTATAGGAAAAGAGATATCAACTTTTAAAGAACCTGTTTGAGTAATGTAATTACGATCAACACGTTTCGTTTCTAAGATTGTATTATCTGCAATTTCTTGATTTTCAAGTTCAATTTTATTGATTCCATATCCGGTTACTTGATTTCGGTTATATTGAATTGAAATACTTGTATAGGATGTTTTTAGAGGGGTATAGGATACTTGTTGTGAATTTGATTCACCACCATAATAGCTACTATTATTTGTATTTGTTAGATTCTTAGAATATGTTCCCGTTATAGCTAACGATTTTATAGGATAAATCCCAAGCGTGGCAGAATATGTTTCAGTTTGAAACGTTGATCGAGTGGTATTTACGAGAGAACCAATATCTTGTTGAACATAATCACGTGAAATAGCTCCTGATATAGATAAAAACCGGATAGGTTGAAATTTAGAGGTAAGCTGATAAAAACGACCCCATTTGTTGGTATAAGATAACGATGAATTCGTTGTGCTAATAAGTTCCGTTTTTGAAATGTTAGTTGTAGGAAGGAGCCACTGAGAAGACCTTGTTTGATTAGCTTGAACTGAAATTGTTAAAAAGCGAAAGGGTGAAAGAGAGTGTGATGACGAATAATTTTTAATATTTTGATACATGGATTGAGCGTTTGAAAACGAATTACGATCAAAATAATTCTTTTGTTCTGTTAAAGACCCCGACATCGATATAAGATTAAAAGGCGAAGCTGTAGAAGAGATTGTATACGACTCTTTATCTTCATTATCAATAGTTGAAGAAGATGCAGCTAAGCGAGAAAATGTATCTTGCGCCGATGAATAAAGATAAGGAAAAGCATTTTGCTGATAATTTTTTTGAAAGTTTTCTAATGATAATGAGAGCGTTGCTTTTCCAAGACGAAAACGTCTTCCTTTTCTAAAAATATTTGGTATCGAAAATTGCGGTGGGGTGATGTTAAGTTTATGAGACAATGAATCTTCTAAGGTATTTTGTTGTGTTTGGTTACCTGTTACTGAGCGAGCTTTTGTTGTTGATGATGAGCTAAGTAAAGAATGTTTAATAGCTGTTGTAAAATTAAAATACTTTAAAATAAAAAAAGAAGGCTTTAGATTTAATTGGCCTTGATAAGACTCTGAATGTGACAGCGAGTGGTTTTCACTAACACTAGAACTTTGAACATAGTTATTTATGTTGGTATCAGATTGAGAATAAGCAACGTTATTAATTGTTAAACTAGGGATTAATTTGAGTTGCGATAGGTTAGCTCTATTTGAATAGGAATTTGTTAAATTCCGTCTATTATTCTTTTTTTGGTTATTCTCTGAGTAGGTATAGCTTAATGTGCTGTTTTGGATCATAGATGCCAAGTAGTTTTTATCTGATACGCCAAGTGCTAGTAGCCCATAGTAAGGTGTAAAGCGCTTGATAGATGCCTGTCTAGAATCAGACACATTGCTTTTCTGATTTAATAAAACAGACTCATCTTCTTTATGATTAAAAGAAAAAAAAGTTGAAAACCACTTTACAGGTTCATAACGAGATGTCACCCCATAAGACATGGCTTTATTTTCAGATATATCGCTAATACTTGATACCTGCTGTTTTGTGTTAGACCATTTATAAATAGGCGCAAAAGACCATGCTTGAAAAGGCGAGAAATTAGATGTTAAATCAAAGTTTTTATGAAGTTTATAAGAGGATGTAGGTGCTTTTGTTTCAAGCGTTGAAGAATAAGATTGATAATAGCTAGGTTTTATAGCAATAGAACGAAAAAAGAAAGAATCAGACAAATTAAGATTGGTAGCATAACTAGATGATTTTGAAGAAATACGCTTAGGTTCAATCTTATCAATATAATCGGTATTTTGACGTGAAAATGATTGAAGTATGGTTGATTTTAAAAAGGGAGGGCCAAATGAAAACGATCCTTTATAAGAGATTGTCAAATCATCTATATCATGGGAAAAATTACGATCAGGATGGGAATAAGAATCTTGTAAGGAAAAACGATAATTAAAACCATGATCAGCAGAAATAATATTAAAATAACGATTTTTCATATTAGTAGAAAACGTATCTATGTGTGTATAGATACGACCTTCATCCTCAATCTTTGCAAATACTTTTTCACGAGAATAATTGGAGTTAAAGGATAGACCAGGAGAAACATCCCATTTTAAACTTGAATCAAAAATCGAATTCCCTACAGATTCATTTATAGAGCCTATGGGAGAAAAATTTTGATCAATATATTTAAACGCAGAAGAAATATTTAATGAAGGTGTTTCATAGTCTGCAGATATCTGGGTTGCATGACCAGTTTGTTTTGTATTTGTTTGTAAAACACCCGATTTTTCAGAATACTGAAAATCAGCTGAAATCACATCAGAGATACTGGGTGTTTTATTAATGAAACGAAATTTTCCATTTTTATAGATAATAACATAATCAACATCACGCGTTTGCGATTCATTATTAAGAAAAATTTGTTCGCTATTTTCAACAATATTTGTTTTACCAAGATCGAAAAAAAAGTTATCAATACCATTTCCTTTTTTGTCAGGCATTTCAAAATCATTAATTTGTCCCCCAAAATTATTTTCGGTAAAGACAAATTCACCACCAATACTAAAGGCATCTGTAATATTTCCTTTGATAGTTGTTCCCAACATATGATGTCTAATATCATCCAGAGCATCTAATTCTTGAGGTGTATAATCATAGTGGATGGTGAAGGGCCCTTCAGGATAAGACTCAAGTAAGGACCCTGGTTTTTCTGATGACAAATAAAAGGTGATAACCATAGTCATCCCATCATCACGATAATCAATATCAAAACTTTCGGACTGCAGCTTTATACCCTGGTATGTTATGTAATGAACGCCATTATACTTCACAGGTAAATAATCAATGAGATAGTCAATGCCATCAATGTTATAAGGCGTTGTTTGAGCCGCTACGGTTTTAGGTGTAATGCTATCTTTTGTTCGATAACTTTTTAAATATTCATAGGTTATAACCGCTTTAGCTTCAGACGTTATATTAGGAAGATCAAGAGAGTCTAAAAGTCTTATTTCACCGGTATAGTTACTAGAAATAGTATAGTTTTGAGTTGTTAGCATAATACCACCAACAGCAAGCTTAATATTGGAGGTATTCGTAAGAGGGGTGTTTGATAATTCAATTAAAGAATTGTTAATGTCAATATTTTCAGAAACAACAGCCATGATTTGAGTTTGTTGATCAGCAGGAACAAATTCATTTACATACGTAACACCTAGATCAAAAGGGCGTTCTTTACTAGACTTAGTAACTTTTTTCTTTTGGATGTAATCATAATGTACAGAAATAATAGAGGGGTGGGTTACATCATAATTAAAATATAATTCCCCACTATCATAATCAAGTATGTAGTCATCTAATTCTGTAAGTATTTTGTCATCTATCGCCACTTTTGCTGTCCCATCAATAACGGGATAAAATGAAAGTTTATAAGGACCCGTTATATTTTTACCTATGAATTCATTAATATAAGAGTCTCTCACATGATAATCATAACTAGCATCGATAACATCATTACGTCTTAATGGAACAAGCATAGAAACAATACCTAGCGTGTAATCGACAGAAAAATCTTGATTTATAACTAATGGAACATCGTTTAAGGTAAGCGATAATGAACCTAAAGAAACGGGTTGTTTGGATAAAATAAATCGTGGACGACTTGATTGCTTTTTTTCAAGAAAAAAAGATTTTAACCATGTAATAATAATATCATTATAAAAAAAGAACGAAGACTGTTCCTGAAAAACAGAATCTCGATTTAATAAGTCGCTTGTAATAAACCCTTGTTGATTAAGAACAGCTTCTTCAACTAATGCATAAAAAATATCAAGAGAATCTTTTAATGTAATTCCTTCAATACTCATAAAAGAATCAGGAAATAATTGAACATCAGAAAATTTTTCTAAAAGACTTTCTTGATATAAAGCTGTTTCTACAAACAATAGATCAAGTTCATCTGTAATTAAAATCATATCAGATGACGTAATAGTAAATTCAAAACTATTAACCATATTGGCGGTAGATAAATAATTTTCTAGTGTATAATCCTCCTTTAAGATATTAACAGCAATTAAAGTATCAAGAATATTTAGACCTTGAGATGAATATTTATCTAGAACGGACTCAATCGAAGAAACATTAAATGTAGGAAATTGACTAGGTGGTAAATCGGGTTGATAAGCAAAGTTATCGGTTTGTGATAATGTGATCAATGAATACGATTCTACAGAACGTGATGAACCTTTATATTGGATAGCTTGAAAATTTTTACGCGCTAAAACAGGTAAATAATCAGCAATCGGATTAGAAACCTCATAAATTATTTTATAGTAATCCGTTTTTTCTACTGGAAAATTAAACAAAACAGATCCCTCATAATAGTCAACTGTATAATCTTGATTTTCTGCTTTTAATGTATTGTTAATGTAAACACGAACAGAGCCAGGATAAATATACTTATGAGTTAATTTAATTAACTTAGAACCCGATCCAAAGTTTTCTAATTTATGAGATTCAGATCGTTCTTTTCCCATTGAAACTTGAAATAAATTATACGAATCATCATAACGATACTGAGCACCCCTAAGCGATTTTTGAACATTAATATAATTACCTTGACTGTAGGCTGCATTAAGATGAAAAAATTGAAGATGATGATCTTTGTATTTTATATCAACATCATATTTTCCGGGCATTTCTGGTTCTTGTTCAATATCATAATAGATATACAACTCCTCAGACAGTTTTCCTTCTAAACTAATACGTGAACGTGTATCTACATCAATTGGTCCAAGCAAGACATCACGAGGAATTTTTTTATAAACAGGATCATTTACAATAGTTTGCCAAAGAGGTGATTCAAAATCATTAGGATAATAACTGCGACCACTAGCTTTTATTTCGACAAAACCATCACTATTAATATCAAAGTTTTGGTTTGATGAGCGACTAGGAAAGCGGTAATTCTCTTGGCCTGAGTAACTGTAATAGGGCTTAGAATTTTGATTGATTTTTGTTGCTATAGAAGGTTTTGGGGCTACTTCATAGTCATTAATTGATACGGTGCTTGAGTGAACCCAACCACTAGTAGCGGATTCAAGATATATTTTGACATAATCATTTTGTTTTTTTATAAATGGAAACAGATTTCCTTTCACGATACTATACTGAGCCGTTGATTTATCAGAGGGATTTGTTAGCACAACTGTTTTTGTAACAATAACTTCAACAAAAACGGAGGGCTGTGCCGTTATAGACGTATTTAAAAGCAGTATAAATAATAATAAAAAAACAGTTCGAATAAAATTCATAATAAAAACATTGCATCACCAAAGCTATAAAAACGATAATTGTTATCTACAGCTTCTTTGTACGCCTTTTTTATTAAAGGAAGACCAGCAAATGCGCTAACAAGCATAAAAAGAGTTGATTTTGGCAAATGAAAGTTTGTAACAATACTATTAACACGTTTAAAAGAATACCCAGGGTAGATAAAAAGATCGGATTCAAATTTGCCAGGCAAGAAGTCATGGAAGTTCATAAAGGCAGATTCAATGGTTCTTGTGGAAGTAGTACCAACACAAACAAATGTTTTTCCTTCGTGATGATAGGATTGTAATCGTTTGGCAGTATCAGGCGTTATACTATAAGATTCAGCATGCATAGTATGATCCTTAATGGAGGAACTAGTTACTGTATTAAATGTTCCATAACCAACATGTAGCGTAATATATTCTGTAGGAATTCCTGCTGATTTAATTTGATTAAGTAATGCTTTAGAAAAATGAAGACCTGCTGTTGGCGCCGCAACAGACCCTGATTGATTAGCGTAAACAGTTTGATATCGATCTTTAAATTCGTTAGGATTGGATGGTTTAATATAAGGTGGCAAAGGAGGTTCTCCGTAGGTATCTAATAAATCAAAAAAATTACCGTTAAACGTAAAATCAAGTATAATTTCTGGCTCTTTAGCTAAAACAGTAGCAGAAAAAGACTCTGAAACCATGATTGAATCACCAACAGCAACACGTTTAGCAGGTCTAAGCAAGCAAGACCATTTTGTTTGATCAATTTGTTTGAGTAAAAACATTTCTATACGAGCACCTGTTTTTTTATACCCAAATAAGCGTGAATTAAACACTTTTGTATCGTTTAAAACTAAAACAGAATGTGGTGGTATAAACTCAAGAATATCGTTAAATGTTTGATGATAAATTTTCTGAGTGTTTTTGTTAACAATCATAAGGCGGCTTTCATCTCTCTTTAAAGAGGGAGTTTGTGCAATTAAATGAGGCGGTAATGTGTAATCGAAATCTGAAAGTTTCATATTAATTTTATTGTACGAGATATAGCATAAACAGCAATAATAATTTTATAAACACCACGATTGTGTTACTTGCATTTATATATTGTCATGAATTATTATAGGACTAGTTATGTTTTCAAGATTTACAGAAAAAGCAATTCAAGCCATCATGCTTGCACAAGAAGAAGCCAAGCGGTTTCATCATAGCTATGTTGGAACGGAGCATATACTGCTAGGTATTATTGGCGAGGCAGATAATGTTGTTGTTAAATCTTTATATGAAATGGGCTATACATCTGATCAAATTACCAATGCAACAGAAGAGCGGTTGGAATATGGAGGTATTACATCTGATTATGGAAATATTCCGTTTACCCAACAAGCAAAGCAAGTACTAACGTATGCTTGGGATGAAGCAAGAAAGTTAGGTCATAATTATGTTAACGTTGAGCACTTATTTCTTTCTGTTTTTAGAGATCCAACATCTATTGCAGCAAGAGTCCTAGCTGAATTAGGAATTGAGGTTTCTACATTTAAAAATACATTATTTAAACACTTAGGAGATAAAGTATCTGCGCAGCAAAAAGCAAAAACCAATGTTCCAACGCCTACATTAGATTTATTTGGCCGTGATTTAACATGGTTAGCAAGAGAGAAAAAGTTAGATCCAGTGGTAGGAAGAACAGAAGAAATTGAGCGAATTATTCAAATATTATGTAGACGAACAAAAAACAACCCCGTTTTAACCGGAGAGCCGGGTGTTGGAAAAACAGCTATAATAGAAGGGCTTGCACAAAATATTTGCTCTGAATCAATTCCAGACAAGCTTAAAGATAAGCGTGTAATTACGCTTGATTTAGGGTTGTTAGTAGCTGGCACAAAATACAGAGGAGAATTTGAAGATCGTGTAAAAAAAGTTATGGAAGAAGCAAGAAAAGCGGGTAATGTGATTATTTTTGTTGATGAGCTACATACTATTATTGGAACAGGAGGATCTGAAGGAAGTTTGGATGCAGCTAACCTATTTAAGCCAGCGTTAGCAAGAGGAGAGCTACAGTGTATTGGCGCAACTACCTTAGAAGAGTATCGAAAACATATTGAAGGAGATGGGGCGTTAGAGCGTCGATTTCAATCTGTGCTTGTTGAAGAGCCATCCATTGATGAAACAATACAGATTCTTAGAGGTATTCGAGAGCGTTACGAAGAGTTTCATAATGTAACTATCACAGATGAGTCATTAATTGAGGCCGTAACATTATCCAATCGGTATATTACAGAGCGATTTTTACCAGACAAAGCAGTTGACGTTATTGATGAGGCTGCAGCCAAGATAATGCTCAAAGCATCAAGTTTGCCCGCTGAAACAAAGCAATTAATCCAAGAGCAAAATAAAATTCACAATGAATTAGCAATTGCTAATAAAAAAGAAGATAAGGAAATGGTTAAAATGCTAAAAGGGCAGCTTGCTGTTTTAAAATCAAAAGTAAAAAAACTATCAGAAGAAGATCGTCGATTAATAACACCTACAGTTGATGAAAGTGTAATCGCAGAAGTTGTTTCAGCTTGGACAAAAGTACCTGTAACTAAAATTAGTAGTGAAGAAACAAAGCGCCTAATCACGATGGAAAAAGAAATTGAGAAAAATATAATTGGGCAAAATGATGCTGTAAAAGCACTTGTAAGAGCCGTCAAAAGAGCAAAAGTTGGGTTAAAAGATCCCAAAAGACCAACAGGGTCATTTTTATTTTTAGGACCAACAGGGGTTGGTAAGTCAGAGTTAGCAAAGCGATTAGCCGAGTATTTATTTGGGAGTGTTGATAACATGATCCGAATTGATATGTCGGAATATATGGAAAAACATACGGTATCACGATTAATTGGCTCTCCTCCAGGATATGTTGGTTTTAATGAAGGGGGACAGTTATCAGAACCTGTTAGAAGAAAACCGTATTCAGTAATTTTATTTGACGAACTTGAAAAAGCATCCCCAGATATATTAAACATTTTACTACAAATTCTAGAAGATGGCCGTTTAACAGATTCGACTGGAAGAGTAGTTAATTTTAAAAATACGATTGTCATTATGACATCAAATATAGGCAGCAAGCATATTCATCAAGAAACATCTTTTGGTTTTGTAGATCCTACAAAAGTTGAAGAGAAAAAATACGATGCAATCAAAGCCAAATTACAACAAGAGCTTAAAGAAAGTTTTAAGCCAGAGTTTTTAAATCGTATTGATGATATTATTATTTTTAAAGCTCTTAATAAAGAAAACATGTACGAAATAGCGGATGTAATGTTACATGAAATAAAGCAAAGACTATCAGAGCAGGGTATCGATTTAGCGTATGATAAAAAAGTAAAGGAATATATTGTTGCAAATGGATTTGATCAAAAGTTAGGAGCAAGGCCATTGAGACGATCAATACAAACACATTTTGAAGATAAATTAGCAGATGCTTTATTGCTTAAAAACGTAACCTCAGGCATCACGGCATCAGCTACTATTAAAAGTAAAGAAATTGCCTTTACAATTACACCAAAAAAGCTTGATAAACCCAAGAAAAAGTCAAAAGGAAGTTCTAAAGAATTAGTAGCGGCAACGTAGTCGTATGCAAAAAGCAGCGTTATATGAATGCCAAAGTTGTGGAAGTCGCTATCCTAAATGGAAAGGACAGTGTGAGGCATGTGGTGAATGGAATACTCTAATAGAAACACAAGAAATTAAAGAAAACAAACTTAAAAATAGCTATAACAAGGATACAAAATCTCAGACATTGGCAGATGTTGAGCATGAAGACATTTTGTATTATAAAACAGGTATTACTGAGTTAGATAATGTTCTTGGAAAAGGCTTAGTTAAGGGATCCATGGTATTGCTTGGTGGCGAACCAGGCATAGGAAAATCAACCTTATCCTTACAAGTATGTCAAGAATGTGCTCAACAAGGTTTAACTGTTTTGTATATTTCATCTGAAGAGTCAGAATCTCAAATAAAATCTCGTGCATTGCGCTTAGATAATGAAATACCGGAGAATGTTTGGGTCTTTTCACAAACAAACATGATGGCGATCATGAAAGAATGTGAACGTATAAACCCAGATATTATCTTATTAGATTCCATTCAAGTCGTTAATCATCCAGAACTAACATCCTTAGAAGGGACTGTATCGCAAGTCAGGTATTGTGCCACTACATTAATTAATTGGGTTAAAACATACAATAAAAGCGCTATTATGATTGGTCATATTACAAAAGATGGTCAAATAGCTGGACCAAAAGTTTTAGAGCATTTAGTTGATACAATTTTATATCTAGAAGGAGATAGGCATTTTAATAATCGAATTTTAAGATGTCATAAAAACAGATATGGTAGTACCGATCATATTGGTTTATTTGAGATGAAAGAAAAAGGATTAAAAGCAATAAAAGATCCATCACAAGCTTTTATTGAAACAAGTCAAGATTCTACTCCTGGATCTGTAATTGTACCTTATTCGCAAGGAAACAGAATTATATTATTAGAAATTCAAGCATTAGTTATTGAAAGTGGTTATGGCATGGCGAAACGAAATTTTGTTGGTATTAATCCTAATAGAGCAAATTTGCTAATTGCAGCACTTGATAAATTGTGTCATTTAAAATTATCAGCTCATGATATTTTTTTAACAGTTTTAGGAGGATTCTCTATAACAGACCCTTCCGCTGATTTAGCAATTGCAGTTGCTATTATATCCTCTTTAAAGCAACAGGTTGTTACTAATAGAATCGGAATTTGTGGAGAAGTAGGGCTAACTGGTGAAATAAGACCGATTTCGCATGTAGACAAGCGAATTATAGAGCTTAATAAATGTGGTTTTAAAGGGGTTATTGTTCCAAAGAAAAATATTATTACAACATCAGATAAATCAACAATGAATGTTATTCAGGTAAGCTATATTAATGATGTATTAGAGCATAGCTTTAAACGTTTAAGTAAAATTCATGCTTAAAGATATAGTAGAAACAATAAGAAATAAAAACACTCGCTGGGAAGGGCTAGTGCAATTAAAAGAATTATCTGAGCCTATAGATATAAAATTATTTAAGTATTATTGCGATGATTCATTTTGGTTAATACGTTGGGCTGTTATTGAAAAAGTTGGCGATTTAAAATTAATTGAATGTTTGGATAAATTATTTGAAAAATTATCGGATTCTGACAGTCATGTCAAAAAAAATGCCAAAAAAGCTATTATTAAATGCACAAAAGAAGATATTACTCCAGTTATTAAGCAATTAACATGCACACACTATCAAAGAGTGGGTTTTTGTAGAGCTCTTATAGCTAAAGAAGTAGATAACCATATAGATGCTATTGAAAAAGCAATTTTATGTGAGTCATGGATTATAGCGAATCAATTACTACAAATAGTATTTATTGAAAAAAAAGAAAAAATAGAAAAAATAGAAAAGTTATTATTAAAAGCAGTCAAAATTAAGACGGTTCAAAAACATGCAATTATGATGTTGGCATTAATTAATTCAAAAAAAGCAATACCTTATTTTTTAATTCAATACAATCAAGGAGCTTTAAAAAAGCATATTATTAAAGCAGTAGAGTTAATGGACCCTGCAATTGTTTATCCAGGGTTAATCTCTTGTTTAGAGTACGAAGCTGTTAAGAAAAATGTAAAAGAAATATTAATAAAAATAGGAAGGCCTTGTGTTCCGTTTATTATACAAAGTATTCATAAAGCAGTTTACACAGACGATTTATTATATTGCCTAAAAAAAACAACGATTACTGTTCCTGTGTATAATCTATTAGAAAAAAAAATATTAAAGTTTCCAGATTTAGAAGAAAAAGTAGATTTACAAAATTTTAAACCTAAATAAAATCAAGAAGTTTTCGTATAATAACTAAATATGAAGATAAATAATTTTCAAAAAACTACGTATAATCCTGAAGAACATAACATTTCTAATACCTTACGATATATAGCTGTATTTCAGCTAAAGTATTTTTCTGACATTATCATGAAGCAAACAAAAGAAGCTTTTAATATTTTATGTGAATGTGAAGCATCGATAGAAGCTATTTTAAATAAAGAAATTTCTATTAAGTTCGATAAGATTACGCTAAAAAACAGAGTGTTTGTTAGTTTTCATGCAGAAAAAATAATATTTTCAACAACTGGAAATACAAATGTTGATTGTGTTGCAATTTTGACCGCAGCAACAGCTTTTTTGTCGGAAGCTACCGGCAAGGCCATTTTTCTTACCGGCTACATTACATACGGTCATTTTTATTTGCATGAAGAACGTCAGATTATGTGTGGGAAGCCCTATGTTATTGCGAATCAATTTGCGGAAAACATTAAAATAAATGCTATTGTTTGCGATAAAATAATCAAACAAAACCTTGAAGAAGCGCGTCTTTTTACAAAAGATGATTCATTATTTTCTCAATTAGGAAAATCATTAATTTTTGATTGGGATGTCCCCGTTGATGGTAGTTTAATTCAAGGTGGTATTATTAAAAAAGAAATGTTTGTTATCGATTGGCCCCGTTATTCTTTGGATATATTTGAAGCAATACGATCTTATACAGTCGAGGAGTTTTACGCTCCTTTTCAACATATTCATGGTAATTTAGAAACATTAGATCATGAAAAAAGAACGTATATTGATGAAACATTATTATTTTTAAATCATTGTTTATCGAAGTCTGTTAGTCTTTTTAATTCAACAATATAAAAAATTTAAACGTTAATATGTCCAATAAAAGGTTAAATAAATATAAAATATGTTCAAAAATTTTGCAAACATACTTAGAAACATACGATAAAAAGAACGCATTAAATCAGATGCTAGCATTAATAACACATATTATCCCTAATAGTAGTGCTTATATCCTAGTCCCAGATAAAGTACAACAATGCTTATCGCATTTAGTTAGCAGTAAAAATATCAATAATAGTTTTAAGCAATTGCTCTATCAAAATAGAATATCATCAGAAGGATTCGCTTGTGCAAGAGCTGCTTTCTTTAGAAAGCCTATCATAATAAATGATCCAGAGAACCATATTGCATACCGTAGTATAAAGAACTTGATTAAGAGAATTGGTATTAAGTCGTGCTTTTCGATACCAATCATTAATAATAAGGATACTTTAGTCGGAACAGTAAGTCTTTATTTAAATTCTCTATATAAAAAAGAGGTTTTATTAAAAAAACTCAACGCTATAATGCCTTATATTGCCCTTATTATAGACCACCAAAAACATATAAATAATAAACATTGGAGTCTTCAAGATATCACCGAAATCAATGAGACAAGAGAAGAGTTAACACAGTTAATCGATACAGCGAATGCTCCCATATTTGGAATTGATAAAGAAGGAAATGTTAAAGAATGGAATCAAAAAGCAGAAGAAATAACGGGCTATAGTAAGAAAGAGGTTGTAGGAAAATCATTTGTAGAAAACTATATAACACAAGAGTATAAAGGCTCTGTAAAAGATGTATTAGATAGAGCGTTAGTAGGAGATGAGACAGCAAATTATGAGGTGCCAATTTATTCAAAACATGGACAACGAATCATGGTGTTATTAAATGCGACAACAAGAAGAAACACAAAAGGAGAGATAATAGGTGTAGTAGGAGTAGGGCAAGATATCACCGAAATCAATGAGACAAAAGAAGAGTTGACGCAGTTAATCGATACAGCAAATGCGCCAATATTTGGAATTGATAAAGAAGGAAATGTTAATGAATGGAATCAAAAAGCAGAAGAAATAACGGGCTATAGTAAGAAAGAGGTTGTAGGAAAATCATTTGTAGAAAGCTATATAACACAAGAGTATAAAGGATCTGTAAAAGGTGTATTAGATAGAGCGTTAGTAGGAGATGAGACCGCAAATTATGAGGTGCCAATTTATTCAAAACATGGACAACGAATCATGGTGTTATTAAATGCGACAACAAGAAGAAACACAAAAGGGGAAATAATAGGTGTTGTAGGAGTAGGGCAAGATATTACCGAAATCGATAATTTAAGAAGAGATCTTAGTATTTCAAATGCAAGATGGCAGTCTATTATTAAAAATGAAGAGCTTGCTATTACTGAAGTCAGTTTAAATTTAGAAATAGAGTTTTGTTCTAATATTGTAAAAACAGCTCAACATCTATTTAACAAAGAAGACTTGTTAGGTCAAAGTATAAAACGTTTTTTTAAAGAGGATGAATGGGACTTGATATGGAAAAAAAAATTTAATAGATTAATAGAATCGGGTAGTTATTTTGTTAGTCAATATGACGTAATAGATGGAATAAAGACTATCACAATACAAAATCAATGGTTTCCTCACTATGAAGAAGGTAAGCTAGTTAATATAATTTGTATATCATCAGATATTACAGAGGTAAATAGCACTAAAGAAAAACTGGAATCAATAAACACGCATTTTATTCAAACACAAGAAGCCTCTTTAACAGGATCTTGGGAATGGGATATAAAAAACGATAGTATATGGTGGTCAGATGAAACCTTTAAGCTTTTTGAAGTAGAAAAATCTTCTTTTATCAATACGTATCAAAATTATTTAAATTTATTAGATCAAGAGTCGCAACAAAAGGTTATTGATCAAGTAAACACTATTTTAAAAGATGGTTTACCCTATAAACATATTGTCAAATTAAAAAAAAATCACAGTAAACGATTAGAAGGCATAGGTTATTTAATCAAAGATAACAATGGGGCTAACCAAAAGTTAATAGGTGTTGTAAAAGATGTTACAAATGAAGTTAAGTTAGAAACGCAAAAAAATATTTTAGATAAACAATTACAAGAATCACAAGAGAAGCGGCAATCTTTATACAAAAAGATTATTAAAACACAAGAAGATGAGAGAAAACGTTTAGCAAGAGATGTTCATGATGATTTAGCCCAGCAGTTAGTATATTTAAAAATAAAAATGGAATCACTAAAAAAAGGAAGTAGTAAGTCTATAAAAGGGGATCAAGAATGTCGTTTTTGTGAGGCGTTAGATAGTTGTATTGATCAACTCCAAAGCTCAATTCAAACAACGCGATCCATTGCTCAAGACTTAAGGCCCCCTCAGTTAGATTTATTAGACATAAAGGATTTAATGGAGAACTACATATCACAAATTAATCATCCAAAAATAGCAATTTTAAGCAAAGTTTCATTAATCGAAAAAGAAATTTCTCCTACAATCAAAGAAATTATTTTTAGAATTGCAAAAGAAGGTATTAATAACGCTATTAAACATGCTAATCCAAATAAAATTGAGATTCTAATTAATTCAACAAAGGAGAGGATAACCCTAGATGTAACAGATGATGGACGCGGTCTTAATAAAGATGATATGCTAAAACCAGGTAGCTTTGGTTTGATTGGAATTGAAGAGCAATTAATACCAGTTAATGGATGTTTTTCAATTAAACATGAACATCAAAAAACAAAGTTAAAGATAAAAATTCCACTATGAAAGATAACATAACGATATGTTTAATAGATGATCACCAACTTGTTAGAGAGGGTATCAAGCTTATTGTTGATCAAACAAAAAATATGGAAGTTATCTATGAATTTGAATGTATTTCTTCATTTAAAAAAGCGGAAATTAAAAATGTAGATATCGTATTACTAGATTTAACTCTAGCTGATTCACAAGGTGTGGCATCTATTAATGAAGTAAAAAAGAAATTATCTAATACACCTATTTTAATTTTAACAATGCATCATGAATCTCAATTTGGTGTTAGAGCGATGCAGGCAGGGGCAAAAGGATATTTAACAAAGGATAATGCTTCGTCAGAGCTGATATATGCAATTAAAAAGATACTAAATGGAAAAAAATATATAAGTAGTAATTTTTCAGAGTTGTTAATAGCTACTAATTTTGATAAGCATCAAGGGCCTTTGCATAATCAATTATCAAAGCGTGAATTTAGCATTATGCTCCTATTAGCATCTGGAAAGAGCCCAACAGAAATTGGTTATGAATTAAATATTAGTATCAAAACAGTAAGTACCTATCGAGCAAGGTTATTAAGAAAACTTGATATTCAAAATAACACAGAGATAACACGCTATTGTTTAGATAATAGTTTAATTATTTAACGTAGTAACATTACAGTTATAAAAAGTTTAAAATAAGTCTAACAATACTGAATTTGAAATCAGATAGGTTTTGGTTTTGTGTAAGCTTTATTTTTTTCTATATAAACAAGTAAAACAGCGATATCCGCAGGATTTATACCGGCAATGCGAGATGCTTCAAAAAATGTTTTTGGCTTATATTTTTTTAATTGAAGGCGGCTTTCTTCTTTTAGCCCTATAATGGAATCAAAATCTATAGAGCTAGGAATAAGTCGATTATTCCATTGTTGAGTTTTTAAAATACGTTCATGTTGTTTTTTTATGTAACCTTCATAGCAAACATCAATGAACGCCTGAGTTGCAGATTGTTTAGTATTGTAATTCATGGGGGATGGAATTAAGTCCTCAAGCGTTACATCAGAACGTTTTGCAAAATCAATTAACGGGATTTTATGTTTTAGCTGAAATTGATTTACCTGTTCATCAGAAGTACGTTCTTTTTTCCAAGAATTAAGAATAGAACGTTTAAGATTATGTTGATCACGAATTGTAGCGATTTCATCAGATGTTAATAAACCGCAATCATAAGCACGTTCGCTAAGTCTATTTGTAGGGTTATCTTGACGAAGTAAAAGACGATATTCAGATCGAGATGTTAGCATACGGTAAGGCTCATAGATATTTTTTGTAATGAGATCATCAATAAGTGTTCCGATAAAGGAATCTTCACGAGTTAAAATAAAAGCGGGTCTATGTTGAACTAAAAGAGCCGAATTAATTCCTGCAACAATGCCTTGTCCAGCAGCCTCTTCATAACCTGAGGTGCCATTAATTTGACCTGCAAAAAATAACCCTTTAATAGCTTTAGATTCTAAACTAGGTTTAAGCTGTGATGGCAAAACAAAATCGTATTCTACAGCATAACCCCATTTTAAAATTTTTACATCTTCTAAACCCGCCATTGTTCTTAGCATCGATTCTTGAACATCATGAGGTAGTGATGTATTAAGCCCTTGAGGGTATATGGAGTTTAGATAGCGACTTTCTGGTTCGATAAAAATATGGTGGCTAGGCTTATCTTTAAAGCGAACAATTTTATCTTCAATGGATGGGCAATATCGAGGACCCACACCTTCTATAACCTTGGTAAAAAGCGGAGATCGGTCTAAGTTTTTGATTACCAAAGCATGTGTTTTTTCGTTTGTTTCACAACGGTAGCAAGCTAACTGATCAAGGTACTTATTGTTTGGAGTTGTTCGAAACGAAAATCGTAAAAATTCGTTATCTCCAGGCTGAATAAGCATCTTAGAGTAATCAATGGACTCTTTTTCAAGTCGTGGGGGGGTACCTGTTTTTAAACGCCCAAGCTGAAAATATGACGCTAATGATTGAGAGAGTGATTCGCAACTTTGTTCATCGATTCGTCCCCCTATGGTCTGAGTAAGACCACAGTGCATAATAGATTTTAAAAACGTTCCAGCGGTAATAACAGTAGCTGAACAAAGATACGTGTCATTTGTTACAGTTGTAATCCCTTTAATAATATTATCTTCAATGAGTAAGGTTTTAATCTCTAACTCTAAGATAGAAATATTGGGATGCTCTTCAACAAAAGAAACCATGTAATTGTTATAATCAACTTTATCACTTTGTGCTCTTAAGCATTGAACAGCTGGTCCTCGAGATCGGTTTAAAACTTTAAGTTGAATATGAGTTTTATCTGCAGCACGCCCCATTTCGCCTCCTAGGGCATCTATTTCTCCTACAATTTGTCCCTTTGCAGGACCTCCAATTGATGGGTTGCATGGCATAAGACCAATCTTGGATTTTTCAAGCGTGACCATTAACACACTACAGCCTAAACGAGCCGCTGCTAAAGATGCTTCGATTCCGGCATGGCCACCCCCAACTACAATAACATCATACGTATTTTTACCCATAAGAATGCTATCTTAAGGGGTTTTATTTAAAATTGTCTAGAGCCTAAGAGAAAATGAATGGTGGCAAAATATATGTAAATGGATTTTGTCTGAATCTTATATGTGTGTTAATTAGCCATGTTAGGCAATGTAGTTCAAGTAACCCATTCATGCATAGTCGTTTTAGGTATCGTGATGAGTTGTGATATTTGTCCTTCAGACTTTCCCATTGTGTGCAAGGATAACACCATCTTTTTTTCTTCTGTCGTGTAGTGTCTTCACTTGTGATTTTGTGATAGTAAATCCAATTTTTATTTATCTTTATAAGGATCTTTATGTATTTTATTTACTTCCAATTTTCTTATATCTAAGTATCTATTAGCTAGTTCAAATACTTTGATTAATCTAAAAGAAGTTAATAATAACCACCACAAAAAAAATAGAATTTGTAAGAGTTTTATAAGAAGTAAACATTTTAGCTTTCCATTCCGTGCGAAATTTCATGTGCTTAGTTTGAAGTTCTTCCGCATCAAAAAGAATCAATATAAATTCTAAGCAAAAATATATTATTGAGAGATAAATCTTACATATGGGTTGGGCGTTTAACAATAGAAAAGAAAAATTTTAAACTTACAAATTTAATAAAAACAACTTATTATTAATATTAGAAATAATCAAATAATTAGAAAAATAAGGAAGATAAAATGAAAAAATATAAATACTACTTGTTAGCTTTTTTATTATTAGTATTAACGAATGCATCGTTTGGATCTACATTTATGGTAGGTGCTAATGTTGGGCAGTCTATGATGTCAGATGATTTTGAAAATTCTCTTTCTTTTGGTGGAAAAATTGCATTTGCAGCAAAAGAAGGATTTGTTTTAGAAGGATCTGCTAGCTATTTTAATGCAGAAAGTGATACGCTTCCTGAGATAAAAGCCGCAATTGGCTTAGCGTCTTTAAGTTATATGCTACCATTACGATCTCAGGTTAAACCCTATGTTGGTGGAAGTGCTGGTCTTTCATTTTTAAATAGTTATTATGATTCTCCTGCATTTACGTATGGTGCTAAAGGGGGGTTCATATTGAATGTATCAAAGGATACAAAGGTATATATTGAGGCGAGTAAATTATGGGTTGATTCAAGCGTTAGCAACGTGGCTATTGAGCCATTATCAATTAGTTTTGGCTTAGGAATTGCATTTGGTGGCTATAATGCTAAAATTGGTCCCGGTGGAAGACCCAATAAAGGCTTTAATAATAGAAGACGGCCTGGAAATAATAGAAAAAAGCTTCGGCCAAGAGGTAGAAGGTAAGTAAATTAAATCATTATTAGTAATAATTATATTTCTAGGAAGTGTAATCTCTGCCGTGACAAATACAAGCAGTAAAGCAACATTTGCAGGGGGCTGTTTTTGGTGCATGGAACCTCCTTTTTCGGAACAAGCAGGCGTACTATCTGTTTTGCCTGGATACACAGGTGGGCACGTTGATAACCCCTCATATGAAGCTGTTATAACAGGAAAAACAGGACATCTAGAAGCCATTCAAATTACGTTTGATGACACACGTGTCAGTTATAATACATTGCTAGCTATTTTCTGGAAGCAAATTGATCCTACAGATGATGGTGGCCAATTTGCAGATCGTGGGGATCAGTATAAAACAGCGATCTTTTATCATTCTCAGGAGCAAAAGAATGCGGCTATTCAATCAAAACAGCGTTTAGATACGTCAAAAAAATTTAAAAAACCTATTGTTACAGCAATAAAAGAAGCTAGTATATTTTTTATCGCAGAAGAGTACCATCAAAAATTTTATAAAAAAAATCCTGAATATTATCAGCGATATAAAGTAGGATCAGGAAGAGACGCTTTTATTCAAAATGTTTGGAAATCAGATAAAACACAGGAATAATATATGGTAATAAAATCATTAGCAAATTTAATAACAGTAAGTAGGATTTTAGGTGTAGCCTATTTATTTTGGTTAATGCCCTTTTCAACAGAAAGAACACAGTTGATTTGTATTATTTTATTTACAATTGTGGCAAGTACAGATGCATTGGATGGCTGGGTTGCTAGGCGGTATAAAATAGTATCAGAGTTTGGAAAGCTGTTAGATCCTCTAGCTGACAAAATTTTACTTTTAATTTTATTACCATTGGTTTCTATGGGCGTAATAAAACCATTTCCCGTTTTTCTTATTTTTGCTAGGGAATTTGCCATTATGGGGGTTCGTGTTCTTGCGGCAAAACGAAAATTTAGCGTTGAAGCTAAGTTAAGTGGCAAGATTAAAACAGCGTTAACGCTACCTATTTGTGGAATTTTATTTGCTAGACCAACTGTGATTGAACTAAGTAATTATTCTATAATAATAGCGCCTTTTATTTGGTTAAAACGATGGGTATCTCATTGGCCCCCTATCATTTTTGAAGGGTTGATTTGGATCATGGTTGGCGCCACGCTTATATCGTTTATTGATTATGTTATTAAGTTTATGTGGCAAAGACAGTTGTTACTTCATAGAAATAATACAGAAAAAGCAACCAAGGCATTACTAGCGTATATTCCAAATACAATTTCGTTACTAAATATGGGTTGTGGTATTTTTTCAATAATAATGGTCTTCAACAACCAATTATATCTAGCAGGCGCTTTGATAATTGCTGGAATGATTTTAGATGGTTTAGATGGTCGTTTAGCTCGAAGGCTAGATGTTTATTCAAAGTTTGGTGAAAAGATTGATTCAAAAGCTGATTATGTTACATTTGGAATTGCTCCAGCTACGCTTTTGATGGGATATTGCCGGCTTGAACTAGCTCTATCATATTACATTGCTATTGGGTTAGGGGTTCTTTATTTTTTTGGTGTATATTTTCGATTAAAGAGATTTAATTCAGAAGGGCATCAAGAAAATTTTACAGGACTTCCCTCTCCAATTGGCGCTTTATTTGTTGCAACGAGCACGTTTTCTTGGCTTAGCCATCCCTGGTTGTTTATAGCTACTAATATTCTAAATATCGGGGTTATGGTATCTCGCTTAAAGTATCCTCATAATCAATCAGCGCACAAAAAAAGATTTTTTCAACAATTAAAAATACCAGTCCTAATAGCAATTTTTCTAGTTTTTCTTCGATATATGGGAGTAACATTTTTAGGAAGTACCGTAAATAATACGTTATTATTATTAATGGCGATTTATTATTTAGCTCCCTTTATGAAAGATAGCCAATAAAGCTTCCTATTTATAGTTTAGACGCGCCATCTTATTTACGCTAAAATAATGCTTATGACAAATATAGATATGTTGCAACATGTAGAATTAATTCCAGACCAAATAAGTAAGTCGTTGGTATCAGGAAAAAAACTAATGATTAAGTTTGGTGCAGATCCTTCGGCAGAAGATTTGCATTTGGGACATTGCGTTGTGTTGTTTCAATTACGAAAATTACAAGCTATGGGCCATCATGTTCAATTTATAATTGGAGATTTTACCGCAAAAATAGGAGACCCAACGGGTAAAAATGAGACTAGAAAACCATTGTCAGATCAAGAAATTAAAAAGAATGCCAAAACATATCAAGATCAGGTGTTTAAAATTTTAGATCCAAGCAAAACAACGGTTTATTACAATAGTGAATGGCTTGATAAATTAACAAGTAGTGACATGATTCAGCTATTAGCTAAATACAATGTTGCTAGAATGTTAGAAAGAGATGATTTTGAAAAACGATATAAGCAAGGACAGTCTATTGGAATACATGAATTTTTGTACCCGTTATTACAAGGATATGATTCTGTTATTTTAAAAAATGATTTAGAAATTGGCGGAACAGATCAAAAGTTTAACTTGTTAGTGGGAAGACATTTGCAAAGAGAATATAGTACAGGAGCTGAGCAAGCAATTATGACGATGCCGATACTAGAAGGAACCGATGGCGTTAAAAAAATGTCTAAATCTCTTCAAAATCATATAGCTATCAATGAAAACCATAAAGATATGTTTGGAAAAATTATGTCTATCCCTGACGAGTTGTTGTGCAATTATCTGTCATTATTAACAGATATATCTCAAAAAGATATTGCTGCTTTTGAAATTGAAATGAAAGAAGGGACATTAAATCCGAGAGATTTAAAAGAAACTCTTGGTAAAAAGGTAGTTTCTCAGTTTCACTCACAGGCGTTGGCTGATGATGCTGCAAACCATTTTAAGTTGTTATTTAAGAAAAAAATCATTCCAGATGACTTGCCTGAGTTGACAGCAAAAGAAAACCAGCGAATTATGGATATTGTAGTAGATAAAAAGATCATTTCATCAAAAAAAGAGTTTTTAAGATTAATTTCTCAAGGTGCTGTTAGTATTAATAACAATAAAATCTTAGATGGGCAGTTTACTATCCAAGATAAGGAAACAATTTTAAAAATTGGCAAACGAAAATTATATAAAATTATTTTAAAAACATGAGCCGAAAAATATTAGTAACAAGTGCCTTGCCGTATGCAAATGGCAGTATTCATTTAGGACATTTAGTAGAGCATATTCAAACCGATATTTTTGTGAGATTTCAAAAGCTCAAAGGTAATACTTGTTATTACATGTGTGCTGATGATGCGCATGGAACCGCAATCATGTTAAGTGCTGAAAAAAAGAAACAACAACCGGAAGACTATATTGCTACTATTCGCCAGGAGCATATAGCTGATTTTAAAGCCTTTCATATTGCCCATGATCATTACTTTACTACCCATTCAAAAGAAAACAGGATTTTATCAGAAGAAATTTTTAAAAAAGCACAAGAATTAGGTGCTATAAAAACAAAAGAAATAAGCCAGTATTATTGTGAAGATACAAAACTATTTTTATCAGATCGCTTTATAAAAGGGACATGTCCAAAGTGTAATGCCTCAGATCAGTATGGGGATGCCTGTGAGAAATGTTTTCATACCTATGATGCAACTCAGTTAATTAAGCCTTATTCTGTTTACTCTGGAAAACCACCCGTAATTAAACAGTCTGTTCATTATTTTTTTGAGTTATCAAAATTTCAAGATATTATCTATGACTGGCTTCAAGCAGGTCATGTTACAAATCCTATAAAAAATAAATTACAAGAGTGGTTTGATTCTGGCTTAAAAGACTGGGACATAAGCCGAGATGCGCCCTATTTTGGGTTTCAAATCCCAGGTGAAGTAGATAAATATTTTTATGTATGGCTAGATGCACCTATTGGCTATATGGCGACAACAAAAAATTGGTGTGAGATAACTCAATCTGAATCGTTTGATGCAATATGGAAGTCAACTGAGTATGAAATACACCATTTTATTGGAAAAGATATTTTATACTTTCATACTCTTTTTTGGCCGGCATTATTACATGTTGGAGGCTATCAATTACCACATAAAGTCCATGTTCATGGTTTTTTAACGGTTAAAAACGAAAAAATGTCCAAATCAAGAGGAACCTTTATACTAGCAAAAACATATTTAGAAACATTAAATCCTGATTTTTTAAGATATTACTATGCTTCAAANTTAACAGCATCNATTGATGATTTAGANTTTAGTCCAGACGATTTTACAAATAAGATAAANTCGGATGTTCTTGGNAAAGTAATAAACATAGCATCTCGCTTATCNTCTATTATCCATAAATATGGCGANGGNTTTCTTACAACAGTNCCNGAATCAGCTCAACCCATGCTTANTTTTATCCNAGATTNTTCTGANANAATTGCACAGCACTACGAATCATTAGCNTTTAATAAAGCNATGATAGACATAATGAAATGNGCNGATCANGCAAATCAATTTATTGATTCACAGGCTCCTTGGTCACTTGCGAAAACAGATGTTAAGCAGGCCATGCAGATATGTACTGCGGGAATTAATGCTTGTCGTTATATCATGATCTATTTAAAGCCTGTCTTACCTGCTATTGTAGCGAATCTTGAACAGTTATTTAATAATAAGCCTTATCAGTGGTGTGATTTAAATACGGTTATTGAATCACAAGCAATTCAACCCTATCAACATTTAGCAAGTAGAATTACAGTAGAGGATGTAGAAAGTTTAATAGCCACGTAAACATATTAGCTTATGAAAAGAATTATGTTAAAATTTTACCAAACAAAGCATGAAATAGGAGAAAGCTGTGATTTTTAGATCTCGATATTCCATAGGAAAAGTATCTAAGGTATCTAAAAAATCTGTTGGCGCTCGATTTCAATCAAAAAAAAGAAAGTTTGATAAAGTAAAAAGCATTTTTAAAAAAGTTGCATTAATTTCTATTTCATTAGGGGGTATTGGTGCTATTGTTTTATCCATTGTAATTTATAATATTGCAAAAACACTTCCAGATGTTGAAGCTATTAGTACGTACATACCAGCAGAAACGACTAAAATTTATTCGGAAGATGGCATTGTGCTAGCTGAGCTTCATAAAGAAGAAAATAGAGTTTTGATTCCCATAGAGCGTATTTCTCCTGTATTAACAAAAACAATTGTTGCTATTGAAGATAACCGTTTTTACAAACATAATGGGCTTGATTTTTTTGGTATAGCTAGAGCGTTTGTTAGAAATTTTAAAGAAAAGAGATTTGTTGAAGGTGGCTCAACGCTAACGCAGCAGCTAGCTAGAAACCTATTTCTAACGCGTAAACGAAATTTATCTCGAAAACTTGCAGAAGCTATTTTAGCTATTCAGATTGAGAGACGATATACAAAAACAGAAATTTTACAAATGTACTTAAATCAAGTTTATTGGGGGCATAATGCATATGGAATTGAATCAGCAAGTCGTTTATATTTTGGTAAATCAGCTGAGGAAATTAATTTAGCAGAATCTGCTTTATTAGTAAGTATTTTAACTGGCCCTGAATTATATAGTCCTATTAGAAACTTTTCGGGGGCAAAAAGAAGACAGCTGATAGTACTTAAAAGTATGGTTAGAGAAAAATTAATTTCATCTAATGAGGCAAATGAAGCATATTTAGAAGAAATTGAAATTATAAAACGAAAAAAATTGCGTTATAAAGCACCTTATTTTACAGCATTTATCATTAAGCAATTAATTGAAATGTATGGAGAAGAGGTCACGTATACATCAGGTATGAAAATTTACACAACGCTAGATTATTCGTTGCAAGAAAAAGCTGAAGAAGTGGTTCAGAAGTATATCGAATATGGAGAAAAGTCTCATTGGATCCGATCATTAAAAGAAAAGGTACCCTCTTTAAATTATTCACAAGCATCCTTATTAGCACTTGATCCAAGATATGGATATATAAAAACAATGGTTGGCGGAAAAGATTTTTTAGACAATCAATTTAATCGAACAACGCAAGCAAAAAGACAGCCCGGCTCTGCATTTAAGCCTTTTATCTATCTTACTGCCTTAGAAAAAGGGTTTTCGCCAGGATCCATTGTTGAAGATGCTCCTGTAACATTTAATACTATAGAAGGCCCCTATGCGCCACATAATTATACACAAAAATATAAAGGGCCAATGTCTATAAGAAAGGCGTTAGAACGTTCTGTAAATATTATTGCGATCAAATTAAACTATTTAATTGGTCCAGAACATTGCGTTCGAGTTGCTCAATCGTTAGGCATTAAGTCCCCACTTAAACCCATTTTATCGTTGCCGTTAGGTGCAAATGAAGTAACGATGATGGAGCTAACATCGGCTTATGGTAGTATCGCAACCCTGGGAAAGCATACAGAACCTACTGGAATTGTTCGTATAGAAGATCGTGATGGAACCCCGTTGTATGAACATAAACCCCAGGTTACAAAGGTTTATAATGAAAACTTACTAGCAACATTAGTTGAAATGATGAAAGGTGTAGTGAAATATGGTACGGGTAAACTTGCAAATTTACCAAGACCTGTAGCGGGTAAAACAGGAACAACCTCTGATTATCGGGATGCCTGGTTTGTGGGCTTTGTTCCTCAATTAGTTTGTGCGACATGGGTAGGTAATGATGATAACTCTGAAACCGTTAAAGTAACGGGAGGTTGGGTCCCTGCTTTAATGTGGAAAGAGTTTATGACAATGGCTACTCAAAAAATGCCAGCACAAGACTTTCCTCGTCAAAAGGGATTAATTTCGGTTAAAGTAGACTGGTTAACAGGAAAATTAGCAACGCAATTTAGTCCAAAGGAGTATGTCTATTTAGAAAAATTTTGGGCAGGTAAAGAACCTAAGGAATATGATACTGCAGATGAAGGTTTTTGGGATAACGCTAATAAAAAAGATAATAATACTGACGAATCATTATTACAGTTTTTTGATGGTTAATAGTTGAAGATTAAGGAGTTTATCGGATGAGTAATCAAAAAAAACAAGTTGTTATTATTGGGTCTGGCCCAGCAGGACATGCCGCTGCTATTTACACTGCTAGAGCACGATTAGAGCCCCTCATGTTTGAAGGAAGTATGGCGGGGGGCGTAGCCGCAGGCGGTCAGTTAACAACCACTACAGAAGTTGAAAATTATCCTGGATATAGCCATATTTCAGGCCCAGAATTAATGATTAAAATGCGAGAGCAGGCTATTCAATGTGGCACTGAAATTATAACAAGGACCATTGATAAGATTGATATAAAAGAGGATTGTATTATGGTTTATGATGGCGATCGTATTATTGAAGCTAAGTCAGTAATTATCGCTACAGGGGCAACAGCAAAGCGCTTGAACATTAAAGGAGAAGAAACCTATTGGCAAAAAGGAATGTCTGCTTGTGCTGTTTGTGATGGAGGTTTACCAATTTTTAGAGATAAGCCATTAGCTGTCATTGGAGGAGGGGACAGTGCTGCTGAAGAAGCTACTTATTTAACAAAATTTGCTTCAAAAGTTTATCTTTTAGTTAGAAAGGATACGCTAAGAGCCTCTAAAGTTATGCAAGAAAGAGTTATGGAAAATGACAAAATAGATGTGTTATGGAATACAGAAGCTCTAGAAGCTAAAGGCGATAATGTATTAACAACTTTAACTATAACCAATAATAAAACAAGTCAAATAACGGAGATTGCTGTGAATGGCTTATTTTATGCTATTGGGCATAAGCCAAATACAGATTTCTTAGACGGCCAGCTTAATTTAGATGAATCTGGATATATTGTTACCGTTCCAGGATCAACTAAAACCAATAAGCACGGTGTTTTTGCCTGTGGTGATGTACAAGATAAAATATATCGGCAAGCAATAACCGCTGCAGGATCAGGATGCATGGCTGCTTTAGATGCTGAAAAATATTTGGCTGGGCATTAATTTATTTTGTAAAAAATAAAAATAACAGTAAGATATCACTATAACCAAAATAAATTTGGAGGAAATATAGTGTTATATATAAAGCGATGTTTGTTAATTGCCGGATTATTAATCGGGGTAGTAGGGTGTAGCGTGACAGAAGATGTATCTGAAGACTATACAATGTATTCATCATATAAAAAAATAACAAATGAAATGGAAAAGTTAGATGAACTATCACCAATATCTGGAACGTCATCAACGAGTTTTAATTGGGATTTTAGTATTTTTTCAAAACTATATGCAACAGCATTTGGAGATAATTGGACATCAACAAATAACATTGGTTTACGTGATCCAGAAAGCGATAGCGAGGAAGGGAGTGCTCCTATAATTAGTGTAAAAGAATATTTAGGTAAGCAATTTAATAGTGAATTAACCAGACCAAATGGGTCTGGTATTAATGCATTTGGACGAATTAAAAGTGCTTTAGGTATTTTTTGTGCGGTTGGATCCTTATTAGAAACGGATGCGGACGGATACCCCAGTAATGGAGATCATCCCATTACATTTACACTTGCTGTACTGGAAGATCTAGAAGATGATGATGGATGTGATATTTCATTTGAGAAAGATGAATCGGATGAATATACAATGTTAGATCAGGTTATTACCTTAAATGTAACCAATACAACCGATACAACTGTATATGATAAAAAATTAACAGTCGATATGGGGACTGGTGGAGATATGATATTTTATATGCGTTATAATGAGAGTGAAATTAATATAGTTAGTGCAGAAAGAAATGGATCTGGAGATAATAACGGACATGAATATCGAACTATTATTCAGCATGATTTAGATGGAGATTTATTACGCGCTGAATATATATCCGCACCTGCTGCTTCATCAAATGATTACGTCTACTTTTACAGGGTGTATATGACATCTGATGAAGCTTATGTGATTGCATTTAAAGGTGCTGAATTAGCATCAGATAATCTTATGTATGCAGGCGCAGGAACTATTGAAGACTCCTCAACAACATCGGCTATATCATTAACAGTGAGTGCAGAACAAAATGGAGTTGATGGAGGGAGTGCATTCGGAAATTTAAATGCCTGTATTGATAGAACAACGGGGGATATTGATACAGATAATAGTTTAAGTTGTGGAACGCCTTTAGATAGTGCAACACAGCAAGCTACTGATGTAAGCACATTAGTTGGAACGTTTATTGGATCAAAAGCTGAAGCAGGATGGATAACGGTATCTGAAGCAAATGACAACTTGAACTTTGATACCGTGGTTGAGATGTTTTCTGCTGCCCCAAATCAACCTTAACGAAGCCTTAATTTATCTTATGTTGGCCGTTTTCTTAGCAACCAACATAGATATAATCCTATCATAATTTCAATAGCACAAAGGAGTTGTCCTAAAGAAAAAACATGAATAATAAAACCTAGATGAGCATCCGGCTCACGAAAAAATTCTAGAACAAATCGAAAACAACCATATAAAACTAAATAAAGAGATCCTAAGATACCAGGTCTGGGGGCCCAATATTTACGAACAGCCCATAAAATCAAGAATAATAGTAATCCCTCCATAAAAGATTCATAAAGTTGAGATGGATGACGAGGCAGAGGGCCTCCCATAGGAAAAACCATACCAAATACAGACGTTGTAACCCGACCAAATAACTCTCCATTAATAAAATTAGCAATCCTACCTAAAAAGATACCAATGGTACTACCGATAGCAAGTAAATCTAACATCCCTAATACAGATCGCTTATATCGTTTAGCAAAAAGGATAGTACTTAAAATAGATCCGATAGCTCCCCCATGATACGACATTCCTCCTTGCCATATAGCAAAGATAAGATATGGCTGTTTCAAAAATTCCACAAAGTCATAAAATAAAACATAGCCTAACCGACCCCCTAATATAACGCCAATGATTAAGTAAGAGATATAATTTAAGATATCATCTTGTCTCATCTTTAAGCTGTGACGATACGCTTTTTTAAATATTAAAAAAGGTAACGTAACGCCTAATATATAAGCTAGGCTGTACCAACGAATTTCAAGAGGGCCTAATGATATTAAGATGGGATCAATGTTTGGGTAAGTTAACATAGTGAACATCATTATAATAGAGATTGTATCTAAGAATCAAAAAAAAGTTTTAGAAAAAATAAATGAAGATTTGATAATAAATCATGTACAATTAATTTAAGTATGAAAAAAAAGAAACTTATAGGGTTTTATCGTAACAATAATGTCATAGAAGCTATTTATCATGATAAAAATACATTCTATGATTATAACTTACAGGAAACCTATATTGCGGTAACTGTACCTTTAGGTATTTATAGTAATAAGACGCCTTGGAACGTTTCTTCTTATGCAGACAGTTTAGATAATGTAACAAGGTCATTATTAGAAAAAAATATTGTTTGGATTACAGCAAAAAAACAGGAATCCGTTTTTTATGCGTTAATGTATACAAATTATAAAGTTAGATCAATGTCTCGAACGGGCTATTTATTGGTAATGCATAATAATGAGCTGAGGCCAGTAATAGTAACCCATGACAACAAGCAATATTTAATTGAAATTAAAGGAGTAGGAAGTCCCGTAGGCAAATTTCCTCATACCCATGCAAGAAATCAAGCAGGATGCTTAAATAAAGCCCATGTAAGAATTACCGGAGGGTTGTCAGCACATGACGCAGAAACAGAGTTTTCTAATCTAAAAATAAAAGATCATTTATTTATTAACAAAGGTATTTCGTCAGAAGTAAAACCTCTTGCATACACAACATTTGATTATTTGGAGTATACGTTTTCGGTTTTACTAAGATTATCGCCATCATCATTACGAGCTAGTTTTATGGAGCATCCTGTATTTGATCAACTTATGAAAGATCGATTTAAAAAAGCCTATTATTGTATGGGGCGCTGTTTGGGAGGATTAACAGATAAAAACGAATCATGGCAACATCAAAATTTATCATTAAATAATATGGTGTTTAATACGAAAGAATCCTACGATTTAACAGATTGGGCTGAAGCATGTGAGCAATACAAAAACTACAGTGCTCAAGATTATATTAAATGTTTTTTTCCAGTAGTATATTTAAATAGGCATATGCCCATAGATCATATACAAGCTTATTTAAAAGGCATAGTTAGTACAGTTAATTTTAAATGTAACAAACCAGAAACATTTTTAGACACTATTTCTATTAATAAAAAATTACTAGAGCATATAGGATATGAAATGTACGTAAAAATAAAAGAGTATGGACTGGATGTATCAAGTATCCAGGAAAATATTAATTATTATAAATATTATTTCCCAAAAGATTATGTTAAATTAAACACCAAAGACTGGGTAATAACCCAATTAAAACCCATGTTAGAACTGTCTTTAACGTGCATCGATATGTTTACTGTAATAGAAAAAAAACTAGCTAAAAACGTTTTTCAAGAGGTTATAGCGTTTCGGTACAACGAACAAACAAAACCTTATTTAGACGATATGTTTAGTCAATATCCAGACCTTAAAAGACTGCAAAAACAAACTGATAAGGCTATAACAAAAGTCAAAGAAGAGTTTTTGCCATCAAAACCATTGTTGCATGAGTATCTTTTTAAATTAGAAACAAAACAAGATCGTCTTAAAAGAAGTAAGCAGTTAAAAGTATTATTACACTATTTAGAAAAATGGCTTGATAATAAAGCGAGTATGACAATTTCAAGTAATGATTTCTTAGAGTTTAATACTATTCCAAGCCCATTTAATTTGCAGTTCGTTTTATATCCATTTAGCTTTCTAATGCAAAGTTTTATGCTTACTCAATATTACTATATGAATGGCGCTAAACAAGAAGCAAAAAGCTCAGAAAAAAAAGAAATAAATAAGATCTTAACCCATTACTCAAAAGTCTTAAATGAGTTAGCAAGGAATCCAGAAAAATTTAAGGAATTATTTTGCAAAAAAGAAAATCTATTTATCGATTTATTTAAATGGCCAATACAATAAAATTATTAATTGCGCAGTATCGTCTCCCTTTTCCGTTATATTATTCGGGAGCTGAAAAGTCAACTTTAGAACTTGCTATGGCTCTAGTTGAAAAAAAAGCAGACCTTACAATGATGTTTAATCAGGCGTTTATATCCGATAAAAATTTTGAAACAATGCTTATTAATGCAGGATTGCACTATCAAAAAACAGAAACTGGATTTCACTATACATATAAAAATATAGCGATAAATATTTATAACAACGCAACATTTTTTGAAAAATATTCTTTATTTTTAAGCCAGTATCCAGAGATATTTATTTTGCATCAGCGTAATTTATTTTCAAAATCAATGTATGAAGAAAAATGGTATGATTTATTTTCGATTGGAAAGAATCATGTGTACTTTGTCCGGTAAGAAGACTCATTAAACCCTTTAAAAAAGGTTCATAAATCTATCAAGCATATTATTGTTAACAGTAATTACATGAAAACAGAGGTAAAGAAGCAACTTAATCGATCATCAGTTGTCTTATATCCATCACCTCATGAAGAGTGTATTGCAACGAACAAGCAAGCGTTTAATAACTATATAACATTTTTTAATCCCGTGAATGTTAAGGGGGCCGCCATCGTTGAATGGCTAATCAAAAACAATCCCCATCGATATTTTATGATTATACTTGGTTGGGATAAAGTTAATGAGATTACGATAGATTTAAAGAAATATAACAGGGTATTAGTAGTGCCATCACAAGAGAATGTTGCGGAAATATATAGTTATTCACGCCTTGTTTTAATACCATCGCAATGGGAAGAAGCCTTTGGAAGAGTTCATATTGAGGCTGCGATGAATAAAATACCTGCAATTATTAGCGCGCGAGGAGGATTAAAAGAACACTTCTGTGGTAATGGAGTATTAGTTACTGATTATTCAAATCCTCAAGCATGGCAGGATGCATTAGATTATTTAGATGATCCAAATAATTATCAAAAGGCAGTTACAAAGACTGAAGAGATAAGAAAACAATTATCTATAAAAAAAGAAGCCTCAAAATTATTACAAGTACTTAAATAATCTAGGGAAGACATTACACGAGAAGTTTTGTTTTTTTGTATCCCTTGTAATGTCATTAATATGATAAAAAAATTTTACAGGCCATTATAATGACCCGATGATATAATAAGAATAATGACGACTGAATCAAATAAATTAGAAGAAGAAAGTCTTAAAAAAGGCCAAAATATTCCCATTAAAATTAAGGGCGTCCTAAAAGATCAGTTTGCTATTGAAGAAAAAAGAATTAAATTAAATCCCATAAAAAAATTTAAGGTCATAGAGGCTGTGCAGCCTTTACCCTTAGAATCTCCGCAAGAATTTTCTGAAGAATTAGATTTAGAGATCGATAAAGAAGATGGGGATGATTCAGAGTATTCTGAAAAAATAGATCAAAACGATACACAAGATAATAGTAAAGGTGTTGAAGATACGTATGCTTTAATGAAGCGTAATATTAATGAAGAAATGAAGCTTTATAAAAAGCAACAAATTGAATCAATACAAAAGGAATTAAGGACATTAAAGGAAACGGCTCATCAGGAGGGCTATCAAGAGGGGTATCAGGAAGGCCGCTCAATTTTTAAAGAATCTTCAGATAGTTTTTTAGAGGCATTAAAGGATTTAAATGCGAATAAAAAAGAAGATTTATTAAAAAAAAGGGACTTTACAATTAGTTTGGCACTATTAATAGCTGAAAAAATTATGGCTAAACAAATTCAAGAAAATAATGATGTATTTAACAATTTATTTTTAGAAGCCCTAGATAAAGTAACAGAAAAAGATTCAATTTGTATAACAATTAATCCTGAAGACAAACCGCTACTAACATCTTTGATGCATCAGCTTGAAGATAAATTTAAGTCATTTAATAATCTGGAAATTAATACAGATAGGGATGTAAAAAGAGGGGGCTGTACAATTGATACAAATCTTGGTTACATAGATGCAACTGTGTCATCAAAATTAACAAGTTTAAAAAAGGCTATTGATGAGTTTCATGAAAAAGAAGACCTTATCTTAAACAAAGAATCCTTAGAAGGTAACCCAGCCACAGCAGCTGTGGCTAATAATAAGTATGAAGATCAATCTATAATGTCTCACACACAAGAAATTACTGACATAGATTCAAATGCTTCAGAACAACCAAGACCTGATAGTCAGAGTAATGATTTACATGAGGAGCAGGAGAAAGATATGGGGGTAAGTGAATCATTAGAAAACCCTAAATTAGAAAACAATGAAGATAATGATAGTTATCCCCATGACAATAATACCAATGATGATGATGATGATGATGATGGATACGATTTATTTGAAGGCCTTGATTTAAGTGATTTTGAAGATTCGTTTAATGATTTTCAATGAGTAAATTAGCAGATATCGAACGCTATAAAAGCGTTATTAATAAAACAAATATTTTAAAAGTTATTGGTAAGGTAATTCAGATTGTTGGCTTAGTAGTAGAAGCTGAGGTTCAAGGGGTATCTATTGGAGAGTTATGCAAGATATCAGTAACAAAAGAAGCTCATATTTTAGCTGAAGTAGTTGGTTTTAAAGAAGGGCGTGTTTTATTAATGCCTTTAGGAAGTACTGCTGGAATTAGACCGGGGGGCCTAATCTATGCAACAGGAAGACCCATTTCTGTTAAAGTTGGAGATGCCTTACTAGGAAGGGTTTTAAATGGATTAGGGGAGCCCATGGATCAAAAGGGAGATATTGATTTTGAGGATATATATGGGATTGATAACGACCCCCCTGATCCTGTTTTAAGGCCACGCATTTCAAAGGTGTTTTCTACTGGAGTAAAGGCGATTGATGGAATTTTAACATTGGGAATGGGGCAACGAATTGGAATTTTTGCAGGTTCTGGAGTAGGAAAAAGTACGTTAATGGGAATGCTAGCTCGCAACTGTTCTTCCGATGTTAATGTAATTAGTTTGGTTGGCGAAAGAGGGCGCGAAGTAAAGGATTTTATTGAAGAATCACTGGGAGAAGAAGGCTTAAAACGATCAGTTGTAATTTGTGCAACATCAGATCAACCTCCTGTAATTCGTTTAAAAGGTGCCTTGGTTGGAACCGCTATTGCAGAATATTTTCGAGATCAAGGAAAAAATGTTTTATTTATGATGGATTCTGTGACTCGCTTTGCTATGGCTCAAAGAGAGATTGGGCTTGCAACAGGAGAGCCCCCAACAACAAAAGGGTATACCCCATCTGTATTTGCAATGTTACCTCGGCTAATGGAAAGAGCCGGTACGTCAGATAAAGGGAGTATTACAGCGATTTATACTGTTTTAGTTGAAGGGGGCGATATGGATGAGCCAATTGCAGATGCAGCTAGAGGTATATTAGATGGCCATATTGCATTATCTAGAGACTTAGCTTCAAAAAATCATTATCCATGTATTGATGTCGGGCATTCTGTAAGCCGATTATTTTCAGTTATAGCTTCAGATAATCATAAACAAGCAGCGGGAAGAGTAAGAGAAATTTTAGCTCGTTATAACGAAGCTGAAGATTTGATTAATATAGGAGCTTATGTAAAAGGTAGTAATCCAAAGATTGATGATGCGATTAATAATATAGACTCAATAAATGAATTTTTAAAGCAAGGAACTCATGATGATTGTAGTTATGATGATAATGTAAAAAAGTTATTGAGCT
>PBEQ01000008.1 GCA_002719695.1 bacterium
TATTAGGGTTTTTATTTAGTAATTATTTACTTTATCATGGGAATTAAAAAGCTTGATGTGTGATTAGCAAGAGATTTATGATTACTGTAGAAGATTGTTAAGTAGAGCCATTCTCATAAACAGGCCATTTTGAGATTGTTTAAAATAATGAGCTTGATCTAATGTATCAATATCGGTACTCATTTCATTAACTCTTGGTAATGGATGTAAAATAATGCATGATTCAGAAATATTGGTTAACTCTTTTTTTGTTAGAGGGTTTAAATAGGTTGAGGCTGTTTTAGAAAAACGTTCTGTTTGAGTTCGTGTTACATAAAGAACATCTAGTTGATCTAAGAATGAATCTAAATTTGCTATGGTTGAAAATGGGCAGTTGCTTTTGTTTAGTATATCTTGGGTCGTGGGGGATATTTGAAAATCAGGTGTTGCAATAAAATGAAAGGAATTATCATTATAACGACTTAAGCTTTGTACTAATGAATTTACCGTTCGAGAATACTTTAAATCACCCCAAAATCCGATAGTTAAGTTACTTAGACGTTGATGATGCTCATAAATTGTCATCAGATCAATTAATGTTTGAGTAGGGTGCTCAAGACTGCCGTTGCCAGCATTAATAACGGGAACAGTTGTATATTTAGTAAAGAGTTTCATACTATCTATATCTGGATGACGTAAGACAATAATATCAGAATAATCGCTCATAACTCGTCCCATATCTTCGAGAGATTCTCCTTTTGAAATGGATGATGTGTCAGCTTGTTCTAGGTTAATATAATTTCCTCCAAGTTTGATAATAGCGCTCTCAAAAGAAAATCGAGTACGGGTACTTGGTTCAAAAAATAAACTTGCTAAAATTTTTGAGTTTTTAATTTGATTTTGTTTGGCATTCTTTTTATATGTATTGGCATCATTAATTAATAAAGAAATATCATCATGAGTCAGTTGAGAGGTGGATAATAGATTTTTGAATGTTACTTTCTGATTCATTGTAAAAAGTATAACAGTCTTTTGCTAAGATAGCATCACTAAATGATCTGGTTTAGTTTTACTAGGTATTTAAATTTAGCTAGACTAATTTTGTCTAAATTTCAGATTCAAGAATAGCAATAATTTTTTTGGCAGAATCTCCATTCCCATAAGGTTTATGCTGATCTTGAGGGCTTGTAATGTCATTAGATTTTGCTAATATTTTTTTTACGGTAGGAATAATGGAGTTGGTTTTTAAATCAATTAATGTGTTGGAATGTGTAATGGTTTCTTTTCGTTCTGTTTCTTTTCTTGTAATAATCACAGGAACACCAAGGTAGGGCGCTTCTTCTTGTATTCCTCCGGAATCAGTAATAATTAAATCACTTTTTGACATCATCCATATAAAATTAGGGTATGTTTGGGGATTAATTAGACTTATGTTTGTAATTGATGAAAGTTTGTTTTTTGCAATTTCTTGTAACTGAGGGTTCAGATGTAATGAAAATAAAATTTGTATAGATTTATTATGGGTCGCTATTTCTGATAATTGATTACATAAATTAGTAAATGGTTCTCCAACACTTTCGCGTCTATGTCCTGTAACAAGAATTAATTTTGAGTTTTTTTCTTTTTTGATTTCAAATGGAGGTCTAAAGCCATTTTTTACAATTTTTAGGGTATGATTTAGGGCATCAATTACTGTATTTCCAACTACCCATATATTTTTATCAATACCTTCTTGAATTAAATCATTTTTGTTAGATTCGGTTGGAGCAAAGTGATAGGTTGCCAGTTGTGCAATTAACTTTCTGTTAACTTCTTCTGGATAAGGATTGTTTCGATCTAAGGTTCTTAATCCTGCTTCAATATGTGCTACTGGTATTCTCTCATAAAATCCTGCTAAGGCACCGGCAAAAGCTGTTGTTGTATCGCCTTGAACAATAATTAGTTGAGGTTGACATTTTTTTATGACATTTTTTAAGTTATCTAGACATTTGGTTGTAATATCAAATAAGCTTTGATTTTTTGTCATAATATTTAAATTGTAGGTGGGTTCTATTCCAAAAAAGTCTAATACTTGATTAAGAAGTTCTACATGCTGAGATGATACACAAATTGAAATGTTAAAATTAGCATTTTTTTTTAATAGCATAATTAATGGGGCTAATTTTATAGCTTCTGGTCTAGTACCAAAAATTAATAATACTTCTTTTGACATGAGTTAAATTAATTTCCTAATGATTGTAATAATATAATAGAAGATAGTGTATTAGAAATAATGCTTATTGTTGTTTGCCAGGATGAGGCTCTTTCAGCCCACTCTTCTTTAATTTCTTGTGGGATGTAGATTGTATCTCCCTGTTCTATTTTTGAAGGATTTTTTTTGATAATACCATTTGCTTTAAAAACATAAACCGTTCTTTTTAATGCAAATTGATTGCGTCCTCCCACTCTATTAATGTAATATCTCGGTCTTTTGTTTTTTTTAAAATATACCCCTCTTGCTGTTTGAACACCCCCAATAACAGGGATAATTGTTGATTGTTTAGGGATTATAATTTCGTCTTTGTTTTCTAACGTTGTTTCAGAAAGAATATTTTTGTTTTTAAAATCAATTACTATTCTTCCTTTTGCTTTTTCTTCTTGTTTTGAGATAAAATCAATCGTGGAATCAATATTTAATAATGAGTCATTGTCTGAATTTTTGTTAAATAAGTTTCGTTTTTGTTCTTCTTCTAAAAAAAATTGTTGTCCAGATACTTCTTGTTTTTTAATAGATTCTCTATTTAGTTCGAGTCCTTTTAAAAATGCATAGGAAGTAAGACCTCCTGCTCGTTTAATAATGTTTTCAATAGACTCATTTTTTCCAATAATATAGGTGCCTGGAAAGTTGACTTCTCCTGATATTGTAATAGTTTTAATTTCTTTTTTATCCGGATTTTCAGGAATAAAGATAGTATCATTTGGTTCAAGTGTAAGGTTGGATGAAGCATTTTTATTTGATAAAATAGTGTTTAGATTAAATGCTATGATTTTATCTTTTCCTGATTTGTTGTATTTAATTAATTCTCCATAATCTGCAGCACTAGGATTTAGTTTTGCCATTTTAACTAAATCAGCTATTTTGATGTCTTTAAATTGTTGATATGTTCCTGGAGCTAAGACAGCACCTTGAATGTAAACATAGTCAATTATTTTTTCATCTATTTCAATGATATCCCATTCTTCTAACATAATATTTTTTAAGTTTTCTTTGTTACTACCATCTATAAATAATAATTGCCTTTGTTTTTGAGAGATAAAACGAAATAACTTAATCCTTTTTTTATCACCATTAGGTTTGATTCCCCCTGATTTTTGTAATAAGTCATACAATGATAGATTTTTCGATAAATCATAAACCCCAGGTTTATGGATTTCACCAATAATTCGAATTGCATTTTTTTCTTGATCTAATACGGATGAAATTGATATTTGATCATTATTATTTAAAATAGTAGTTTTTAGTATTTTTTGAGAATTTTTTTGTGATGTTTCAATATTTAAAAATTTTCGCTGTTTATTTTTTGAGATCCTTTTTATCGAGATTACAGATTTGTCTGAGGTTCCCCATTCACCTCCAGCTAGTTTGTAAAGTGCAGCATAAAGAGTTGTTTTTCCATTAAGTTCATAAATTGCTGGTCTTTTAACGTCACCATCAATTCTAATAACATTGCCTATTGGTGGTACAAATATCGTATCATAATTTTTTAATTTATGATCATGTGCATTATTACCAGTTAAAAGGTATTTGTATAGGTCGACTGTTGCGACGGTTTTATTATTTCGTTTGAGTTGGATTTTTCTTAGGGATCCTTTTTTTGTAGGGCCTTCAGCTGAGTGTAATGCTGTAAATAATGTTGATAATGATGAAATGTCATAGGCTCCTGGATTTGTTACTTCTCCTAGGATAAATACTTTAATTGTTTTTAGAGTACCCATTGTGATACTTAATTCAAAATTAACATAATGTTGTTGAAGCGCTTTTTTTATGACTTTATGTGAATTTTTGTAACTGATTCCTGCTAACATAATATTACCAATTTTAGGCAAATAAATTTTTCCGTTGTTATCAATTGTTACATCTATTTCTTGGTCAATTTTTCCCCAAACTCTAATAATTAAATTATCTCCAGGTCCTAGTAAATAATCATCACTAACAGGGATATTCATATCAAGGATGTTTGAAATATCAGTGTTAAAAATATTATATCCAAATTGTTCAATTACTGGTTCTTTAGGTTTTTCTTCTTGAGTATGATATAGTGTCTTTACTAATCTTTCTCTTTCTCTTTCTCTTTCTCTTTCTCTTTCTCTTTCTTCTTCATTAAGCGTAGTGTTTTCTGAAGTGATATTATTTTCTTCATTAACGACTATGTCATTGTTTTCTTCAGGATTAGGGAAGTAATATTCGGGAATAATAATCGTTTCATTTATGGTATTATTATTAAATTTTTCTTCAATAACAGATAATTTTTTTTCATTTTCTAAATTATAGATGTCATTTTCATAGTTACTAAATTTAGCATCTTCATTTAAAGTATCTAAATCTTCGCTAGTAATGTTTTTTGTGTTATTGAGTGCGTTGTTGCTTTTTTTATTTTGTTTTTTAGACTCTTTTTTTGAGTATTTAGACAATGATTTTTGCATGTCTTTACTTTTTAAAGCTGACTGAATGGCAGAATCTAGTTGTAAGTTAAGTTGCGGGTTTGCAAATGCTGGTGAAGTAAGAGCTATAAGAGAGATAAGGATAAATTTTAGGTAAACGTTTTTTTCTTTCATTAATAAATGATAAATAAATAAAAATAGTTGTTCAAGTTAATTTTTTTAAAAATAAAAAACTTGAAATATTTAATTCTATTTTATATCATCTTTTATGGTCTTTGACCAGATTAAGCTCTCGATGATCCCCCCCCCCCTAATCGAGGGCTTTTTCTTTTAAGATAGTTGGTTTTAAAAGAATACAGAGTTTTGTTTTAATTGTTTTTTTTGTTTTTACCCCTGTTATTTTGTTAATAAGCGGTATTTTTTTTAAGATTGGCATATTTGATTCATAGGTTTTTGAGATTGAATCAGCAAATTGTGTGATTAGTATAGGCGTGTTGTTTGTTAGGATTGTATCTATATTTATTTTTCTTGTTGCCAGAATAGGATAAGCGCTATTTTGAATGGTTTTCCATAATTTTACATTTGTTAAATCACAACTCAAAGAGCATTGAATTTGATTTTTGGTTAGTATGATGGCCTGGATTGTAATATCTAAACCGGTTTGAACATGTTTTAATAATTCTTTTGTATGATTTGTATTGGTTGTTGTTGTGATGTAGGGGAGTTTTTCTCCAATGATTAATGATGCTTTTTTTCCATTTTCAATTTTAAATTGAGGGTGAGCTATAAGAGATGCATGTCCTTTTTGTTCTAAAAGTTTGATGGTTTCTAATATGCTTGATGTATTTGCAATGCCTGATATTGGATTGTAGTTAATAGAAAATTCTTTTTCTAATGGGCTGTTGATTAAGTTAAGATCTTTTTCATATTCTTCATTTATTTCAAAAATATAGCAATCGAGTTGAATTTTAATTGGTTTTAAGTTTAATTTTTGGAGCATTTCTTGTAGTACCGACGTTTGATTGTCATCATGTAAAATGATTATTTTATTGCTTTCTTTTTTTGCTATTATGACTAAATTTGGATCAAAGCTTTGTAAAATAGTTTTAATTGTTTCTAAGGAATAGGTGTTTGACTCAAAAATAGTCATTATTTTTTTGTCATTGGATTTAGTATGTTTTAATGATTGTAAGGTTTCGTGGTTTAGTGCATTAGGATATCTCATAATAGCGTTCGCATGTAGTTGAATGCTACTGATTAGAAGAAAGATGAGTACTGTTTTCATCTTTTCTAATTGGAATTCGTAGTTCTATGGTTTGCTTAAGTAGATCAATTGCTACTTCACTAATAGGGATATAGCTGAGTTTTAAAATTTTTATTATTTTTTGTAAAACACCCTCTGTTTGCTTAAATTTTATAGTGATGAGATGCTCTGTATTAGAAAACTCTTCCTTAATAATATTTCCAGATAACTGTGCTATTAGGGTTTTAATGAGCAATTTTGAAGATGCTTTTTTATTTAATGTTACTTGATTGGTTTTAAGGAGTTGTAATATGTTGGAATTAACATTGTTTATAGTGTTTTTTGTATTTGAAAGTGTGTGATATTGAATCAACAGGATAAAGATTAAACAAAATAACAGTGCAATGATTAAACTGTTTTTTTTAAGGTTTGTAACTAACTTCATAGTAGTCCCCGCTATCAAAAGCTGTTAAATGACGAATTTTAATATTTTGAATTTGGTTTTTATCATTGATCATATCGTGATAGGAAAAGATAATGACGTTTAATAGGGTCAGTGATTGTATGTGAACATGCTGGATAAAAATAGCATGACTTTCTAGCCAGTCTATTAAAGATGAAAATTCTGTGTAAGTTGAATAGTTAAGATTAGCTATATTTTTCTGAAACTTTTTTAAAACAGCAATTGTTTTTAGTTTTCTTTGAATTATTGATTGTAACTGGCTATTTGTTGAACTAATTTGAAACGAAATTAAGCATAATACTAAGCTAAGTATACAAAGTGTAACGCTTTGATATGTCCTTTTTTTATAATAAACAACTTTTTTGTTATCTAAACTAATTTTTTGAATGATTATGTTGTTGTTATCAAACATTTTTTTAATATTTGAGTGATACGGTTCTAATTTTGATTCTAAGACAACATGAATAGAGGTAAGATTTTTAAATACTGATTTTTGATTTTCTGGTGAGTTTAATAATTCAAAAAAAGAAATTTTTATAATGTTATTATTTAGTGAAACAGCTTCTTTTTGAATGATTATTTTTTTATTTTTGAACATTAATTTTTTAATTTATATAAAAATATATTTTATGTCAATAAAAACTCTGTTTCGATGCTGTTTTGTTTTTTTATTGCTTTTGTAACTAGTTATCGGATTTTTGCTTTTTTAAATTTCACTATTTTATTTTTTGATTTAATGTGGGTAATTTTTATTTAAATTATTTTAGGAAACTTAATTTAAACTAGATTATACTTGCTAAGAAAACGGTTTAAGCTTATTGTTAATTGCCTTTTAAGTATAAAAACAGGGGATTTTTGATGAATCATTTTAGAGAGGAACTTGTTTTTCAAACTAAAACACGACGACAGTTGATTAATATTACAGATCAGGTTAATACTGTTCTGCAAAAAAGTGGTATCCAAGAGGGCTTGCTGTTATGTAATGCGATGCATATTTCAGCAAGTGTTTTTATTAATGATGATGAAGCCGGTTTACATCATGATTTTGAAGTATGGTTAGAAGGGTTGGCTCCCGAAAAACCCTATTCTCGTTACCATCATAATGGTTATGAAGATAATGCGGATGCTCATTTAAAACGAACAATCATGGGGAGAGAGGTGGTTGTTGCTGTTACAAATGGGGCATTGGATTTTGGTCCATGGGAACAAATTTTTTATGGTGAATTTGATGGTAAACGATCCAAGCGAGTTTTAGTAAAAATTATAGGGGTTTAAGTAACCGTGTTTAAACGATCATGTCCGATTTTTATCTGCGATAAGAAAACTATTCCTAATAATGGATATTGTATTAATTCATCTGACGTCTGTTTGCTGATTGAGAATGGACGTTTTTTTTCAGTATTTCCAAAATGCTTTTCTTATGATCTTTTTTTTGATGATCTCATTTTGGATGGGGTAATTAATCTTATTCAATTTTTACACAAAGAAGGGTGCCAGATTCGTTTGTGGAATGATTTTTCTGTCTCAGAAGATACTGTGTTTAAACTCCGTTTATATATTAATTATTGGGGTTTTTATTTCCCAACATTTAATTCCCAAGAGTATCAGGATCTTTTAGGGGATCATACATTTAAAGATGCATTGGCTTGTTTTGATCGGTTGTTAGGTGAAGGAATTAATGCTTTTTTACATCTGCCTTTACAGCCTTATCATATGGATGATTTGCCTGAGTGGGTTGATTTTATTTTGGAGCATCATTACTTAACATTATTTCATTATCAAAAATCAGTTTTTACAGCGAGGCAAATTAAGTCACTCCATTATTTTGAACAATTTTTACCTGTATTTATGTTGCCTTTGGTTAAGCCGTATTATGATTTAGGATGGGATTTGCCTTTACATTCTGAATCTAATTTTGAAGCCACATTAGCTAAAGCACGGTTTCGTAAAGGGCTTAAAAAGTATCGTTCATTATTAAAAATTTAGTTTCTTTGTGTAGCTGTTTTTTTAATGTTTAAGATTTTTTATTTGTGTCCATAACCTAGTATATTCAAATAATTTATTCATCATATCATGTAAAAAAAATATTAGTTTTTAATGGTTTTTTAGCGATATATATTATGAATTTTAATAATCATTAGAATTTAAACAAAGGAGGTTCTTAATGAATCGAGAAAAAGTAATAGGATTAGTTGTTATTTGTATAGTCATGGTTTTGGGGATTGGGGTATCTGTAACAAATCACGCTTTTAAAGCTGTTGTTGTTAAGGAAATTCAGTCGGCTTTAGATGCTGATGTTTCACTTGGATCGGCTAGGTTGGCTTTATATCCTTTTGGTGTAACGCTTAGAGATTTTTCTGTGGTTGATTCAAAACAGCCCGATATCTTACATTTTAATAGTAAAAAAATTACATTAACGTTGCAATTTTCAGAATTACTGAAAGGAAATTTTATTATCAATAACATGGTGGTTATGGATGCTAATAATAATGTGTCGCGAGAATTTTTTTCGAAAAAACTTAAAAAACCTGTTCAAACACAGCATGATGTTCCTAATGTTGTAGATACGGATTCAGAAACGTCTCTTACAATGTTACAGGAATCCTTATTAAGTAATTTATTACAATCACAACAGTTATCTGGCGAAGCATATGTGGCTGATTTATTAGAAAAATTAACTCAAGATCAGGTTCACTTAAATGATGATGCCTTATTATCAGCAAATCAGGAACATGTTCAGCAAACGATGGATTCATTAATTAATATTAAAGAATCTCTTAATAAAACAGATTTATTAGGAATTGAAACGCTTACAAAGCAACTTGAATCGCTAGTTGCCAATACAAATCAGCAACAGCAGGTTGTTATGAGTCAGAAAGAAAAGCAGGAAGCGTTATATAATGTTCGCAAAAAAGAAATTAATGATATGGTAACTTATTTTGATGCGGATTATCGTTTATTACAGGAATCGGTTCAGTTAGATACCTATGATTCAACAAACTTTTCAGAGAGTGTTCTTAAAGAGATGGTTTCAGGTTATTTAGATTATTATTTATACTACTCCAAGTTAGCGTCACGAGTGCTTTATAACTTAGCGTATTCCAATAATGGACTTGAGTATGTTTCAGAAAATAAGGGACGTTCTATTGCGGTTAATGCTAATAAGCAGATGCCAAGAGTATGGATAAAAAAGCTTGTTTTATCACAGTCTAATAATCCTTTATCAATCAAGGTTTACAATATATCTTCCAATCAGTCTTTTGTTGGAAAGCCCGTTCGATTTCAGTTTAATGATGGAGAAAAACAAATTTATGCTTCTTATTTTGTGGGTAAAACGTTAACTCAGGTATATTCTATTACATATTCACCGTTTTCATTTAAAACATATCCAGTTTATCAGGATTTAGATAATCAGATTATTTTGAATGCTGCAAATCAAGATATTGCTGCGAATGTAGAAATTGTTGGTAATAGAATGTCTGGAAATATTTATTTTAATACAACACAAATTAATGTTTTAGAGGATCATTATGATCATTTATCGTTATCTCAGTTAGTGTATGATTCGCTAAAGACAGTTGAAAATGTTGTCACAAAAGTATCTTTATCAGGAACATCTCGTAAGCCTGTTATGGACATTGCTAGTGACTTTGATTTATTGGTTGAAGATCGCTTTAATCAGGCAATGACCTTAGAAAAAGAGCGTAAATTAACATTGTTAAAGCAATCGATTACACTTAGAAAAGATTTAGAGCAATCAAGGTTGGTTTCTATGCTAGAGCAAACGGTTACACCTGCTTTAGATCGTGTTAATTCTGAAGTAGATCGACTACACGCTCTCATAGATGATATGGCTTTGGTTAAGCAGGATATCGTAGCAAAAAAGGATGCTTTATTAGCTATTCAATTGCAAGAAATTGAAAATAAAAAGCGCCAAGCAGCTTTTGAATTACAACAAAAGCAAGAAGCTGAACGGTTAGCTCTAGAAAAAGCAAAACAAGACGCTGCAGCTGCCTTAGAAACAACTCAAGAGTTAGATCAGTCAGTTGATGTGAATCAATCTGATGCGGCTATTAATAATAATCAGTCGCCTGATGATGCTGTTCAGAATAGTCAGTCTCAGAAAGCTGTTTCTTTAGAGTTAAGTCAAAATTTATAATAGTATTTTGATTTTTTCTGTTATGTTATCGTTTATATTTTTTAAAAATTTCACTTAATTTATTTTTATTAGTTTTTTTGAGTAATTTGTTAGTATTTAAAAATTGGATGATATGTTTTTCATTCATTCCTTTTTCAGTTATAATTTTTCTATTGTGTCAAACTTAACGCTCTCTTTACAGGAAATTATTGCAGCTTTGCATGCTTTTTGGTCAGCAGAAGGGTGTGTGATATTACATCCATTTGATGTTCAAAAAGGTGCTGGAACAATGAGTCCTTATACGTTTTTAAAAGCGTTGGGATCTCAGCACTGGAATGTTGCTTATGTTGAACCATCTCGACGTCCTACAGATGGTCGTTTTGCTGAAAATCCCAATCGATTACAACATTATTTTCAATATCAAGTTATTATGAAGCCATCTCCGGATGATATTCAAGATAAATATATTAGAAGTTTAGAGGCTATTGGTATATCGCGTAAGGATCATGATATTCGGTTTGTTGAAGATAACTGGGAATCACCAACCTTAGGTGCTTGGGGCGTTGGTTGGGAAGTTTGGCTTGATGGTATGGAAGTTACTCAGTTTACTTATTTTCAGCAGTGTGGTGGTTTTGATTGTAAGCCTGTATCTGTTGAAATTACGTATGGAATTGAGCGTTTAGGTATGTTTATCCAAAATAAGGATAATGTTTTTGATTTAGTTTGGCAGCAACACGATAACGTTATAACGTATGGCGATATTTATAAGCAATTTGAAATTGAACAGTGTCATTATAATTTTAATCAATCTTCTCAGGAGCGCTTATTTCAATTTTTTGATTTATATGAGGCAGAAACGAAGCATTGTCTTGAAAAGGAATTAGCGTATCCAGCTTATGAATATTGCTTAAAATGTTCTCATACATTTAATCTGTTAGATGCAAGAGGGGTTATTTCTGTTTCTGAACGAACGGCTTATATATTACGAATTCGAAAATTAGCTCACGAATGTGCCGCTGTTTATTTAAAATCAATTAATGAGCTGGAGCCTGTTTCCTGATGAAGGCTACTTATTGTTTAGAAATTGGTTGTGAAGAAATACCGTCACGTTTTTTAGTTGAATTATGTGTTCACTTAGAATCTAAATTTATTGAGGCCTTAGCTGAAAATCGGCTTGTTTGTAATAAGGAAAACATAAAAACGTATGCAACATATCGCCGACTGGTTGTGATGGTCCCTGAGTTAGAGGATAAACAATTAGATGAATCTGTCTATATTAAAGGGCCACCAGTAAAAATTGGTCTTGATAATGAGGGAGGATTTTCTCAAGCTTCATTAGGGTTTGCCAAGAAATTTTCAATTTCTCAATCAGAGCTTCTGGTAAGAGAATTTAATGGATCGGAGCATGTATGTTATCTAAAAGAGACCAAGGGGCTTACTACTAAAGATGTTTTAGCAACGATCGTTCCAAAGATAATACAATCGTTACCACTGGCAATTGCGATGCGTTGGGGTAGTCGATCAGAGACGTTTATTAGACCGATTCATTGGATAGTTTCTTTATATCATGATCAGTTGGTTCCTTTTACGTTATTTAATGTTGAGGCAGGCACTATTTCCTATGCTCATCGTATGTTATCTCAGGGTAAGGATAGTTTAGGACAGGCTGTTAGCATAAAGTCTGCAGATTCATTAACTGAACAACTTGAGGCTCATTCTGTAATGGTAGATCCGGAAGAACGTAAAAATGAGATTATCAAGGCGCTAAAGGAGCATAATCAACAGAATTATGATAATGGATTGTTGCAAGAAGTTGTTTATTTAACAGAATGGCCATGTGTATTGCAGGGACATTTCCAGAGTCATTATCTTGAATTGCCTGATTTTGTTTTGATTGAATGTATGAGAAAGCATCAGCGATATTTTCCTGTTGTTATTAAAGGAAAAGGCTTAAAGGAGTCTTTTTTAGTTGTTGCTGATAATGTGACAGAACAAAATAGTGACACTATTATTCGTGGTAATGAAAGGGTTTTAGCGGCTCGTTTAGAAGATGCTTTGTTTTTTTATAATCAAGATTGTTTACTTGGTTTAGACGCTTTTCCTGAAAAATTAAAAGGTGTTGTGTTTCAAAAAAATTGTGGAACTATGTATGATAAGCAAGAAAGATTAGCTAAGCTACTAACCTTTTTAAATCAGCATATTAATCCACAAGGTTGCTTAAAAGAGTCATATGATTTTAATCGGCTTGCTTATTTATCAAAAGCAGATTTGGTATCACATATGGTAACAGAGTTTCCTTCTCTTCAGGGAAAGATGGGGGATCATTATGCCGCAAAAGATTCTGCTACTTCTATCTATGCCCCGGCTATTGGTGAGCAATATTTACTTGTGCCAGATTGGTCTGATGATAAATCAGTTGAAGGTGCTTTATTAGCTTTGGCAGATCGATTTGATACAATAGTATATTCTTTTTTTAATGGTGCTAAACCCACGGGTTCTCAGGATCCATTAGGACTAAGACGTTCAATTAATATTATATTTTGTATTTTAAATGTTTTTAAATGGTCATGTGATATTTTCGAGGTATGTCGTTATTGTTTTGAATTAATTGGTGCTAATGCTCATGAAGATCGTTTACATGCGTTTATAACAGCACGGTTTCAGGCGCTATTAACGGATGAAGGTTTAGGCCCTTATGAAAAAAATTCATTAGGTATTTATGTGGGTGGATATTCTTATGATATTGCTGAAAGTATAGTGCCTTTAGCATTACAAAATGTATCCTTAGCAATTCAAAAAGCAGTTGCAATTGAAACATTTAAGCGATCAAACTTTGATGGTTTTAAATTATTGTCTGAAACAGCTGTTCGGGTCCATCGCTTGGTATCTAAACACGATTCTTTACAAGAAAATAATACGTTTTCTGCTATAAATACGGATTTATTTGAGCAAGATATAGAAAAACACGTGTATGATGACATTGCTAAATCAAAAGAATGGTTTTTAAATGGACAGCACTTAGACTGTGAGAAATTGGTTAAAATTTCAAAACAGTTTACATCTTATTTTGATAATGTTTTGGTTATGGCTGATGATGAGAAGCTAAGAAACAATCGACTCCAGTTTTTAGCATATTGTGATACTGTCTTTAAACAACTTGCAAACTTTGAAAAAGTTGTCATAACTCAATGACGGTTCACTCAATTTGTTTAAGTAAGCTATCAGAGCCGCCTGTTATTATAGAGAGTTCTTTACAAGCGCTAAAACCAGATCAGGTTCGTTTAAAAATGCTTTTTTCTCCTATTAATCCAGCTGATTTAAATATGATGGATGGCCACTATGTTATTCAGCCAGACTGTCCTTTTACATTAGGTAACGAGGGGGTAGGGGTTATTGTGGAGAGAGGGGCTGATGTTGACCAAGAATTAGTTGGTAAGCGAGTGTTTTTTCCATTTCAAACTCGGAATCAATGGTTTGGTTTTTGGTCAAATTATGTCACTGTTACAGCTAAAGGCTGTATTTTAGTTCCAGATTTTATTGATGATCAACAAGCCGCGATGCTAGGGATTAATCCCTTAACGGCATTGGTCATGTTAACTCAATATGGAGTTTTAACTAAGGATGATTGGATTGTTCAAAATGCGGCTAATTCTGCTTTAGGTAGATGGGTAATATATATTGCTAATCAGTTAGGTTTTCAGACGATTAATATTATTCGTGATGAGGCAATGATAACTCCTTTATTGGAATTGGGAGCTCAATCAGTGCTTGTTTTTGAGAAAAACTTTTCAAGAAACATATCTCAAAAAGGATCGATTAAGCTAGCTTTAAATGGAGTAGGGGGTGATTCTGCTAAAGAATTGGCAAAGTGTTTAGCCCCTCAAGGTACGCTAGTAACTTATGGCGCTATGAGTAAGGAACCTGTCAGTATTGGAAATGTTGCTCTAATTTATAAATGTATTTTAGCAACGGGGTTTAATCGATCGGTATGGGCTGAATCAATGTCTCTGGAGGATATTACCAATTTATATAATCGATTATTTAANATGTTAAAACGTAATCCATTTACCATTCCAGTAAACGACGTTTTTGATTTTTGTGATGTTAAACCTGCTCTTAATCGAGNTTCNCAATCNGGTCTNAATGGNAAAGTTTTATTACGATTTAGTTAATTGTTTTGCTTTGACCCATAATTTTTCTTTGTCCGTAAGTGANAATGATTTAAAGTCAGCTGATAATGANTCCATTGTTTGATAACGNGTTATAAATTTTTGATTTGCTTTTCGTAATGCTGTTTCAGGATTAATGTTTTCTTTTCGTAAAACATTTATAATTGCAAATAATAAATCACCAGCTTCTTCTTCTAATGATTCTTGGTTATTTTTTTTGTTTAATTCATGGCTAAATTCATGTATCTCTTCAGAAACTTTTTTTATTGCATCTGTTGTTTTATCCCAATCAAATCCATCTTTGGCAGCTCTTTTTTGGATTTTTTCAGCTTTTATTAAGGCTGGTAAGGGAGGGATGTTATCTAATTGAGATTGACGTGGTTTTTCTTTTTCCTTAATGTCATCCCATTGTTTGAGTACCTCATCAGCCGTATTTAATGTGGTTTTGTTAAAGACATGGGGATGTCTGGCTATCATTTTTTGATTAACAGTTTCAGCAATTGTTTGGATAGAAAATGTTTTGGTTTCATTGGCAATGGTAGCGATCATTATGACTTGGAGTAATACATCTCCTGCTTCTTCAATAATGTTTTCAGTCATATTTGTTTCAATAGCCTCTACTAATTCATAACATTCTTCAATGATACATGGTATTAAACTTTTAAAGGATTGTTCTCTATCCCATGGGCATCCTTGAGGTGACCGAAGAATATCAACGGTTTCAATGAGTTGATCTAAATGAGTCATTAATTAGCCGCAGCTTCTTTATATAAAAGTTCTCTTTCTATGGGGTTTTCTGTAAATGATGATTCTTCATCAGAGTTTGTGATTAAGATATTCGCTGGTGTAAATAAAAATATATTTTCACCTAATTTCATCATATGGCCATTGATTGCGTAAGCGGTTCCACATACAAAATCAATTAATCGTTTGCTTGCATCATTGTCTAAAAACTTTAAATTAATAATGACTGGTTTAGAATCTCTAAGATAAGAGGCGATATTAAGTGAGTCTTCATAAATTCGGGGTTCTAATACTTTGATTTCAGATGCAGCAAATGGTCTTGACGATTTTGAGTTTATAATAGACCCTTTAAATGGTTTTTGCTCGATAGGTTTTTGAATTCCAGATTCATCTGGTTCTGAGAATCCAAAAAATTGTTTTAGATCGTTAATCATTGATCCCATGTGTATCTCCTTATTTTTGAAACAGCATTCGTCCAATACGTATCATTGTCGAACCTTCTTCAATGGCTAATTTATAATCTTGGCTCATGCCCATGCTTAATTCACTTGCTTTAGGTAAGTTAGGTGCTGATTTATATAAATTATAAGCATTTTTAAACATATTTTTTGTTATTTCCTTATTTTCTGATAGTGGAACTATAATCATTATACCTTTAATTATTACATTTGGAAAAGTAAATAATTGTTTGTTTAAGCTGACAAAATCATGCTCAGAAAACCCAAATTTTTTGGGATCATTAGCAATATTAATTTGAATATAGCAAATGGTTTTTTTGTTTAGTTCTTTTGATATCGAATTTATTTTTTCTAATAAGGAGATACTATCTACAGATTGAATAACATCAAAGTGTTGGATTGCTTTTTTAACTTTATTACGCTGCAGATGCCCAATAAAATGCCATTCAATATCAGCTAGGTGCTGGAGGTTAGAAATTTTTTCTATACCATCTTGGATTTTATTTTCACCAAAAATTCTAAATCCTTGGTCATATAGTTTTTCAATTTGGTTAGATGATGCATACTTTGATGCTACACAGACTCTGATAGGGGCCTTGTTTGGCACTTTATCATGCATAGATTTTAGAGTGGCCAGTAATAGCTGAGATTGGTCTTTGATAATATTTTCGTTTGTTTTCATTGTTTAGGTATTGTATCGTAATTATGTCTATCAGAAAAAGAGTTGTTACTATGTCGATTCATTTAGAAAAAAAAACCTGTTTTATTTTATTTATTAGTTGTGTTTTTTTAGTAATAGGGTTGCTATTGGTAGTAGCATTAAATATGAAGACAGTGCTTGTCTATGAGTCACCGTCTATTCCTGCTCAAGTGGATGCTGTTGTTGTTTTAGCAGGAGGGACTGGTAATCGTGTTAAAAAGGCTGTATCCGTTTTAAAAAACTATCGCCCTTACTACCTTATTATGACAGGAAGTCCTTTTTATCATATTTCAACCCCTCGTTTAATGGGTGAGTATGCCAAGAAATTACAAGCGAATTTACCATTAATTATTTATGAAGAGCAGTCTTATTCTACGTATGATCATATAAAGTATTTGCCAGCTATATTTGATCGCTATCAGATTCGTACGGTTTTAGTTGTTACATCGTATTATCATACGGCCAGAACGTATTTAATGTTTAATCGTTATATTAAAAAATTTGACTTAGATTATGATATTTATGTGCTTGGTTCTGAGGATAATGTTAGTTATTCACATTGGTGGAAAGATCATGAAATGATCGAAAGGGTTGGTTTAGAATTGATAAAGCGCCTCTATTATTTTTTGTTATTGCCATAGTTTTTTAATTTTAATTTTTTTATTTGAAATTATTTTTTGAAATTTTTTTATAAATAATATCTATTAGAGTGTACAAGTTTCGCATTTGATTAGCCGTGTATACTAATGTGAAACAGCTACAAGTTTATTTAAATAAGGCTCGATTTGGAATATTTGTATTATTTATATGGATGTTTTTATATAATGGGTATAGTTTTTCAGAAACATCTAATACATTGATAGATATTAGCAATTCTAGTCAATATAGTTTATCTATCCTCAAAGATATTTCAAATGGATTAACGGATTTTTTTGGTATTATTAATAGAAAAGTTGGAAGTAAGGCAACAAATATTAATAATAAAGACAACAAACTCGTTATTTTATCTATGAGCTTTAATCAATTGTCATCATCTCCAAATAGTTTGGGTAATATTATTGATCCCGATGAAGATGTTGAACCTGCTGTAACAAGTAAGCCCTTGGTATATCCAAACCCATTTAGACAATCAACACAGAATGGTGCTATTTTGTCATATGATTTGTCTAAAGATTTTTCATTTGAAATTCATATCTATAATATGTTGTCACAGCGCGTGTTTAAGCAAACATTTCAGGAGGGTGGCCCTGGCGCTAGAAAAGGAGCGAATAGATTGCAGATTAATCAAGAATCATTAGGGGGTTATTTATTATCATCAGGTGTTTATTTTTATGTGTTTGTTCATAATCAAGATGTGTTAGCAAAAGGTAAAATGGTGGTGAAACCATGATTAAATTAAGATTATATATAATACTTTTATTGTGTATGTTTTGTGTGTCTTCAAATGAGGCATTTGAAACATATTACTTTTCTCCAGATAGTGTGGGTTCTTCTGCAAGATCGATTCGATTAGGCGGTGTTGAAGGGATGAGTTCACACGCTGATTCTGTATTTGAAAATCCAGCTGCATTGTATCGAATCAAGCGGTTTTCAAGTTCTTTTTTTCAAACTGAGTTTATGGAAGAGGTTGTGTATCAAAATGTTGCATTTGCAACGCGAACGTCATTTGGCGTTTTTGGGGTTGGTTTTTTTAATGTTGGTGTTGATAACATTCCTAAAACAGATAAAATCGAGTATGAGGATTATACAGATTATTTTGTGAGATATTATTTTAACTATCAAAACTCTTTGCTAAAAGGATCGTATCAATATTCTGTATCAGATTATATTCATATTGGCGTTTCTGGTTCTTATTTTTTTAATGATTTTGATACAGTTCGTGGAAGTGGTTATAACGGTGATTTTGGACTTTTGCTAGATCTTGGCCGATTTGAATTTTCTATGTTAATTCGTAATTTAATTTCATCTAACGAAGTTTTGTACACGGATTCGGAAGTTGGTGATAATAGTAGTGATGGAATTACAGAAAAGCTTTCCATTCAAAACATTTATTCGGTAAACTATAAATTAAGGAACTTCACAATGTATGGTCAATTTAAAACAGTTGGGGAGCAACGAGAGTTGCATAATACGCTTGGATTACAGTTTAATCCACGATTTTTACCTTTTTTAAAAGGATCTGTGGCTTATAAACAATATCCTCTTGTTGCTTATGAGGAAGGTGATTTAGCAATGCAAGATAAAAACTCTTTGGTTTTTGGATTAGAACTTAATTTATCAGGTTTGCATTTTAATTATGCTTATGAGAGAAGCGATCATATTCAATTTGAACATAAAAATTATTTTTCAGTGGGGTTATCGTTTTAATGACATGTTAAAAAAATGTGGGTATTTATGACATTAGAAATTAGAAAATATTTAATCTTGATTTTCTTATTTATCACAACAGGGTTGTACGCTGGGTATAATGACATGGTTCTTACTCCTTATTTGTATGATCATCTTAAACAAGAGCCTTATAATGGTAATTTTGATATTAGAGTAGGCTTTGTAACTGCTAATTATTATAAGAATATGTTTATTTGTCCTTATTCAGAATCGGATTCTTCTGAATGTCACTTAATCAATGCAACTGTTAATAATGGGCAGACTGTATTAAAACTTGAAAACATGGACGATCTAGATGCTCTAATTACTGCCAATCTGCAACTTAAATTAAAACTTGATAGTGGTGTTTCAATTATCCCAGAGGATGATAATTATCTTTTTAATTCATCGGCTTTTAGCATCTTGAGCTATAAAACTGACTATGTTCAATTTCCTCAAGCTGAAAAGTTAGTTTCTTCATCTAGCTTTGTTAATCCTGTATTAGTTGAATCGGATGTTGATTTTGGTTGGATGTTGTTTTCTAAAACAGCTCCTTATCTAGGAAAAAGAGATAGTGCTCAAAATGTTATGGTTGATGTGGCTACTATTAATGTTAAAGAAAATTTATATGTAAATGGTCAGCCAATAGGAGAGAGTTTTTTATGGAAAACAAGTAATAAAGGAAGGATTTATGTTGAAACTGGTGTTGATTTAGCGATTAAGAAATTTTCTGATGGTGTGCCTGTTGGGGAGCCATTATATAGCGTTCAAGTTGTTGGTTCTATTGCTGCAAATGAGTTTTTTCAATCGGATAGTCCTTTTACACTTTTTTCAGATTGGGTTACTCGTGATGCTCGTCCAGAGTATTTAGAGCCAGTAAATACCGAAGTTATGTATTTTGAAAAAGTTACACAAAATATTGGTTTTGGAGTGGCAGATCTCAAAGATAGATTAAATTCAAATGGCATATTATTAACAGGTAATATTAACACTAATACAGTTACATCTGGATCGGTCTTTTTTAAGAATAATGAATTTTTTGGTGTTAAACATCAAGCTGGTAGCAATGAAATTGTAACGTTTAATCCTATTCAATCAAATGGAAGTGAAAATCAGTTAGCCTTTTTTAATGATGCTAATAATATTAGCAGTGATCCGAGAGCAAAAATACAGACTAATTCTAATTCGACTGTAACATTATTTGATACGGAACGTTTTTTTCGTTTAACAGATTCTTTTGCTGTTGTATCTTCAAAAAATAATTATTTGTTTGGTATTAATTTTGATCAAGGAAATGTTGTTATTTCAAAAAATACTGATTTTGGATATAAACTGGGTGTTAATGGAAAAATTGATGCCAAAGATTATTATTTGCGTGGGTTTCCAATATCTATGCAAATGGCTTCAGGGGAATATTTTTATCGAAATTTAGCTGTTTCTACAGAGGATAATTATAAAATTTATTATGATAGAGGTCATATTGCATTGGGTGCTTTTGAGTCTATGGATTCGCGATCTAGTTTAGAAATTGGAACTCCATTAAGGGAAGATAATCAGGTTCCAATCAATCCAGCTTTGTCTTTTACAAAAAGAGCTCAAGGTTCAGGAGATGATACTGGTTACTCTTTGGGTATTAATAGCTCATATAATGATCAATTTTTTTTAGTTAATGGGTATGATTTAAATGTTAATGATCCGTTGTTATCTATTAAGAAAAATTATTTAGGAATGGGTATCGTTGAGGCCAAGGCTAATTTACATGTTTCTGGAAATGCAGGAGTATTAATTCAAGGCCAGTTACGGTTTTTTGATGATGTATATCGTCAGGATGTCATCGATGCGTTTAATCAACCTGGGTCACAGCTTCAATTTAATCCGTATAGTGCTTCATTTAGATCAGGTATGTTTTTTGATTCTGAAAATTATTTTACAAATGTCGGTGTTTTTTCTGCTGGTACGGGCTATTCTAACCAGGTTAGTGGCAACTTAGCTGCTGCTTTAGGTGGTGCTAGTCAGCGTGTTGCAGGTTTTTATTCAACGGCTATGGGTGGGACTTCCAATGATATTCTTTCGGGATTTTCGTTTTCAGGTGGAAAAGGTTCTTATATTGATCATCATGGATCATTTGTTTTTTCTCATAGTGGGTTTTTGCCGGTTGGTGTAACAAGTATTTCTCAAGATGACCGTTTAAAAACTACTGATACAAGACAGTTTCTAATTGGAACACCTCAAAACTCGTTTGCGCCTGCTTATTTAGGGATAAATACTAATAATGCTTATGGATTAGCGACGATTAAAGCACGATCTATTGTTCCCAGTGTTTTTGAGGAAATGTTATCGTTATCTTCAAGTAATGCAACTATTTTAGTTAATGCCTTAAAAGATGAAAAATTTATTGATTCAGATGGTGATTTATTGGTGTATAAAGATCGCTATTTTACACAATATTTTTCGGCAAATGACTTGCCTATTATTGCTAGTATTAACTCGGTTCAGGTTTATCAAAACCTTGTAGCCACTTTAAATAACAATAACCACAATTATTGGAATTCTAACAATGCTATTACGAGTACTAATTTGAGAGAATGGGCGCTTGTTCCAACAGGTAATTGGGATGACTTATTTATGCCCGTTTTAGATGGGAATTCATCTACTCCCGTATTTAATAATAATGCTAACGTGGGAATTAGGTTTCATACATTATTTGTGAGTAAAAATGTTTCTAAGACAGCTGAAAAATTTAATGATGCTCTTAAAACTATAGGTATCTATGATGAGAATTCATCATTTAAGCAGTGTGGTAATTATGGAACGTGGTCTACATCTACTATTACTAGTGATATTATTGAGGGATATGTTGATACCATAGATTCTGTCCTTTCTAATGAATTAGAAAGCTTTACTAATATAACGACAACCAATGTAAAAGATTTTATGGTGGAAGAATTAGATAAAGAGGGTGTTGATTGTGATGCTTGGCAAGATTTATATATTACGATTGCCACTGTAAACAAGAAAATTTATCAAAAGGATGTTGATGTTCCCAATTTTGAAGCATCATTTTGCGACGGAAGTGATACTTGGCAATGTCAATACACATATTATGCATATAGCAACTATTTAAGTTCAACCGTTTATAGTCAATTATTTGATGCTATTCGTAGTAATATCGATCGCTTTGTATTAGATTTAGATAGTGTTGCATCTGGATCTTATTTGCTTTCTGATTTGGATCAGGGATTTATAGATGATATCAGTTTTGATGGTAGTACTTCAATTACTAGTGTTGATGTACAAGCTGTTTTAGAAAAACTTTTAACAACGAATATCGTATTATTGGAAGGTCAAAATCAAGATGCTGTTTTTCGTGTTCAAAATAATAATAGTATCAATTTAGGATTTGATGAATTTGTTAACAATGCAGATTTTGCGATTAGTGGTAATATTGCTATCGTTGAGCCTCGTGTTGAATCGTTTATTTCTACTCCATCTTTAATCAAAATAGATAATTTATATGATCCGTATTTTGATTATAGTTCCAACCAACCGTCATCGTATGCAGATTCTCTTTTAGTAAGAAAAGCGCCTCAATCACAAGTCCCTAGTCCTACGTTTGTAATTAATTCAAAAGGTATCGTTGGTTTAGGAGAAGTTGTTTCAACAGATTCTTATTTTTTACAGGTATCAGGAGAACTTATGGCGACTGTTTTTACAACGCCAGCTGGAGATTTAACACCGCCTGATGATGTTGTTATTGTTTTTTTGCATGAAGATACAACCCCTAATATTTATTTTACTCAAGGATTTTTGGGTTTGGGTGTTGCTAGTCCAAATTCGTTGTTACATTTAGGCTATTCTTCTTTGCATACTCCGTCTGATCCTGTTCTAACATTTGATTATTTTAATGATGACATCATAAAAGTAGGTGGAGCAAGTTCTTCAAATCCAGGATTTAAAATAGGGTCTCCGGATTCTTTTTATACAGCCCCAGCTTTGTTTGTGTCTGGAAATCAGACGGGTGATCCACAATTACCCGGGTTTTTTACAAGCCAAGCTGGTGTTATATCTGGAAATCTCGGAATTAGTTCTACTTTACAGGTAAATACCGATAATGTGATGGAGGCAGGATTTGCAAGTAATGAAATTAAAACAAATGTATTATTTTTAAAAAATGATAATAATCAGTTTGTAAAAGTTTCTGCATCAGGGTTTCCTTGGAATTTTGATATAGACAAACGCTTAATCTATTTAAATGATGGAACATTAATTGGTATTCATACGTCTTTTCCTCAATATGATTTAGATGTTAGTGGGAATTTAAATTTTATAGGAAACGAACAAGCTTCTTTTAATGTTCTTAATAATGTTAGGTTACATGAATTATTCTTAACAACAAATGTAACTGATGATGTTACTAACATGAACTTGGCTTTTAAGGACACTGTTGTTGATAGTAAACTATTTGTTGAATCTCAAAATTTGATCTTAAAGTTTAATAATGTTGATTTTAATCAAACAAGTGATATTACTGCTGGAGAGGGGTATTGTGGAGATTTTGTGATTTTTCAACAATTAACGGATGTTTACTCTTCTAAGTTTCACGATCCTGATCCTGATAATGGTATTCCCCCTTGCTTTGAAGGTCCAGATACTAATTATGAGGGTTATCCTACTTCAGAAGTGAATTTTAGTTTTGATTTTAGAGATGTTACTTATAACTTTTTTACGTATAATGACACTGCGAAAGATTGGGATTTAGCAACTTCTGGAAGAGTGACTGAGAATATGTCTATCTTGGAAATAACAGGAAATATTTTATTAGATTTAGATAGCCCTACTGTTAATACTGATATTGTTTTTCCTAGTTCTGATTCAGAGAATGTTTTGTATTTCGGTAAGTCACAGGATACGTCTATCAGGCATAAGGGTGATTATTGGGCGGATTCGTATTCGTTTTCAGCAGTATCTCTGAATGTTGTGATTACAAATAACAGTGGTAACGATTTTACTTCAGCAATTACAGGCATTGATATTCAAATAGATAATATTGACAGTACAGGTCAAACGAAGAGTTTAACAAATGGAACGGAAGTTGTAGGTTTGTATGTTGATGTTACAAATGTTAGTGTACAAGATTCAGGAGTTGATACGAGAGGGTATCGCTATCCTGCTGTGTTTATGGGGGATGTTTTAATGGCAACATCTAATGCCTTAACACATATAACACGAAATATGGGGGTTTTAACAGGCCGTTTAGAAACAGAGACATCGTATAATTATTTATTAGCTGTTCAAGGTACTTTAAAAGCGGTTGGTCAGAAGGCTGATCTAATTATATCAGATGGTTTGTTTTCACCTTCGTTACAAGTTAATGCTGGTTTTATCAATGCTTTTAATGCCAATATTGATTCTAATAAAGCAAGGGTTGGCATTAATAAAACGAATCCACAAGTTGAGCTGGATATTGATGGAAATATTCGCGCTTCTTATTGGGAAGCAAATAAAGGGGCTCTTCGTTCTAATTATTTGTCTCATTCAAACGATACGTTTATTGTTAATCAAAATGGATTTGTTGGATTTGGTGTTACTGAGCAAGCTGATAATGATGGAGATGTATTATTTTACAAATTATTTGATGAAACTTCATTAGCTAATTTATCCAATGCTTTTATTTATAAATCATATCAGTTAGATGTTACTAAAGATATTACTTTTAGTAACAATGTTACGGGTTTAAGCTTAGCATTTCCAATGGAAGACGATAATTTCTTTGGTATGATGGATTCTAGCCAGGCAACAGCTGTATTAAAAGGTTTAGATGTTAATTTGAGCGATATATCTCTTACAAATAATGCACGGTTAATTGGTGTTAGTGTTAATGTTTTGGATAATAGTAATAGTTATGCTGCTGTATTTTTAAGTGGAAATGTTGGAATTGGAACAGCAGATCCTGGTTATGATCTTGATGTTAATGGGACTGTTTTTGCAACGAGTTTTAATGCTTTAGAGTCAAAAATTAGTTCAGTCAATAATCTTACTGTTCAGACCTTAAATACAGCAACAGCTGCTTCTGTAACGTTTAATGTCGTTACAATGAATGCTGTTGATGTTAATACCTTAACATTTGGACCGAATGTTGGATTTAGTTTTGATTCTTTAGTTAGTTCTGGGGGCGGTGATATTTTAAATTTAGACTTAGATAATGATATTTCTGTTACTACCATGAATAATGTTTCAACGTTAAATGTTAAGCAAGATAATAATTCTAAACTTATTATTTCAAATCAACTAACGGCTGTAACGGGAAATATTTTTACCAAAGTTGAATTAATGGATGGATCTGTTTCGGCTATGGAAGTTTTATTGTCGTTAAAATCGCCATCAATTAATTTAACCATTGCTGGTGATAATAAAATGAGTGCAGGATCTTTAATTGTATCTAATAATCAGTATCAAACATTAGTTGCTGATCAATCTTACTTGTATATTAATGAGAGTTTTCCTGACAGTGATAGTTATCGCTATCCTGTTAACATAGAATTACAGGTTACAACAAATACAATAAATGGTAATACGACGTCATTTGTATCAGGTAATGTTAAGTCGTGGAATGCTTTAGGTATATTTAGTGGGGTAACTGCTAATAATAGTTTAAATGCTATTTCTTTAGAACCACATTCCAATCATCAACAAACCTGGATGGTTGTTTCTAAGCAACTTGATAAACAAGCTAATGGTCCAATATTGACCGATACTACCCTTGATTTAAGGCTATATGAATTTGAGAACGAAGATGATAGTAAATTAGATTTTACAAATATTACTGCAGGTAGTAATTATATAGCGCCTTCTTTGTATATAACAGCAACGGGTAACGTTGCCTTATTTCCACAGCCGGTTGATCTTCAGGATTTGGCAAGCCTAGCAACATTTAATGTTTTTGGAACGGCTGCTTTTGAAAATGTTGTGGCACCTACTTTAAATGTTGCTACTATTAATTCTATTGAAAACCTTTCTATAGGAGAGATTGGGGGCTATATAGCTGTTAATAGTACCGTTACGATGAATGCAACTATGTATGTTGCTGATAAATTAGAAATGAAAATTATGGCTACGGAAGGTAGTGATAATGATTACTTGGGTATTGTTAACGATGAATTTGCATTATATGCTGCCACGGCTAATGAGGTTGGTACTACTGCAGATTTATGGATGCATGTAAAGCGTGATGGAGGTTTTAGTGTTAGCGTTAATTTAATGCAGGATTTTACGTTTCGAAATGGTGCTATTATTGTTTTTTCTGATAAAGGGGTGCCTACACCATCTAATTTAATGGTTACAACTAATTCATTACCTGATCATTATGTTTTGTCTTTTAATGATCCTTCAACATCCAATCGAGTATCTTTACAATCTACTATTTCAGGAGATACGGTTTTTGCTAACAATAGCATTACCTTAAATAGTTTAGATATTGGGATTGAACGTAATGAGGTTAATTCTTCTCGAGTTATTAGAGGCTTAGATATACAAGTTGCTTCTGCAAATTTAAACGATGCTATTGTTGGGTTACGGGTTTCAATGAATGGTCTTGCTAATACAACTAGTTCATTTAAAAATGCTGCCATTTTTAATGGAGGCGATGTTTTATTGGTATCTAAAAATATTGATTTTGATTCATTTTCTCTTGGAAACCCTTCCGCTAATTTCCATATTGCTTCACGTAATATGGGGGCTTCCCCAAATTTTATTATTGCTAATAATAATTTTAATTTACTGACAGTATCGTCCAATAAGGTTGGTGTAGGTGTTTCAACAAATGCTGTTTTAGATAGTTTGGTCTATGTGGAAACGCAATCGTATTCTTCTAGCACAAACGATGGATCTCTTTTTGCTATTAAGGATCAAAATGGATTGCCTTTTATTGATATAAAGCAATCAACTAATAATCAGATTACATTAAACAGTACCGTTTTATTTCAAAATCAAGCGACATCTAATTTCACATTTTTAGATACTGATAGCATACAACTAAATCAATCGGATGTTTTTACCTTTGATTTTATTAATCACAATATTGGTATGAGACAAGCAACTCCAATTGCTCAATTTCATGCCAAAGATGTTTTAACTCGTGAGGTTGTTGATAAAGCAAGAAAGACAATTCAGATACTTGATGCTATTGATAATCAGAATATGAATATAACGGGTTTTGATATTTCTATTGGGTCTGAAGAAAATAATGAGATGGATGCTGCCGTTTTAAAGGCAATCAATATTGATATGACAACGTTAGATGTTGATCCAGATTCAGTAATTTATGGTATGTATGTAGATGTAACAGAAAATGAAACAGTATCTGCTAATAGTATTGTTTTTAAACAGGGTAATGTTGGTATTGGGACTACTCAAATTAACCCAAGAGATGTGTTAGATATTGAAGGGACATTATATGTTGGAGAAAATTTGCTAACTCCATCTGATAATATTTATATTAATGCTCAACAGGTAACTGCAAGTTCATTAGCTGTTAGTAAAGGGTTAGCTGTTAATTCAGATGTTGTATGGACTAATATCGAGACAGAGGAATTGGTTTTTTCAGAAATGTTTGATCCAACTGGATCGCAATATTCTTTTGATTTTGATAATTTTTTTCAGGCAGATGATATTACGATTAACATTCTTTCTTTTCCCGATGTAAGTGGTACTGAATTATATCTAAAGCCTCTAGCAAAATTAGTGATAGGAACAAGTATTACTTTAGAAGATAATCAATCTATTTTAGTTGATTCTGGATCACAAAAAGTTTATATGAGAGATGTTTATATGGACAGTACCAAGGAGTTATCTGTGTCTACCATAAATGCTCAGGCTCAAATAATAGATGTTTATGGCGGTATTCGTTTAAATAACGTTGCTAAGATAGAGGTGTTAGAAGCTCCTTATTTTCAATTTAGTACTAATACAACTACATTAAATAATTCTTTAACGGCATCTGGTAGCAAAATTTGGTTTACCCCTTCTGGTAATAAAGAGGTTGCTCTAGGATTAGGGGGTACTTCCTCAGTTCAAAATGGATACATTCCTGTTGCAAGTCAAGGCGGATTAACATTTAACCAGACGTTAAGAATTGAAGACTCAGGTAAAAATACAGTCCTGATTGTTTCTAAAAATGAGATCTTAGCTAAACTTGATGCAACAAGTGCCTTTCCTCTCAATGGACTAGAAAATATTGATTTGCAATTAAATTATCGTTCTCCTTCAGAACTTAACGCTGCTAATGACTTAAATATGAAAGGATTATATGTTCGGGTTACATCTTCTAATTTGTCAGATCAGGAAAGTTCAGATGATGTAGTAACTGGCGTTAGTATTAATATGTCAGAGTTAATGGCTGATTATTATTTAGGTGGCGGTGTGTTAGCCGATGTAAAAAAACATGCTGCTATTTTTGAAGGAGGTCGTGTTTTATTTTCCCCGTCATACAACAGTACGATTCCAACGCCCACTTCTCGTGTTATTGGCCAGGATACGCAGGGGAATGATATTACGATTGGTGTTGATGTTTATGTTTCTAGTAATATTCACGAGGATACTAATCTTGCGAAACTTTACCAAGATTTTTTAGTTGAGTTAAGTACGGGTAACAACCAGTCTGTATTTGCTATTGATCATACTATGGGAGTTAATGCAGATGATAATGGTAATCAGCTATTTGTTGATATTGGTGTTTCACGTAATAGTACAACAAGTTTTGATACTAATGACTATATGGTTCAAATTGCAACAACCAATAGCGACTTGGTTAGTATCAGATCAAATTCAAATGATATGTTTACAATTAAAAATGATACGGTTTTTATAGGTGATACCAGTGGTTTACAACCAAATTTATCTGTTAGTTTTAATATAAAACCTTATAGTGCTTCTGCGGTTATTGTAAGCATGAATAAACTTAAGATTGATGATAAGGGAGTGGCTGTAGGTGGTTCTTATAACCCTAGTGATCGCGTAGCTAACTTAGATATTCGTGCTACGAGTCCTACTAGTAATGTGACATTTTCAGATAGTAGTACTACGTTTGGTGTAATTACAAAAAATGTTGATCATATTCAGTTTTTAATTAATACGGCAAACGTTACTAATCAGACTAGTTTAGCTAGTGGCCTTGTCCACCCAAATATAGACTTCGCTTTAATAACAACTAACGCAAGCCCTATTTTTATTGGACATGATAACTCAGCAAGAAATTCAATATTTAATCGGTATGCCGTAGTTATTCAAAATAATGATAACTTACAAGCTGTAGATGATAGTTTTTTAAGTCTTGGTGTAAGTTCAAATGTCACCATGTCTGAAATCGTATTTGGATCTGAATCATTAAAATTTATGGCTAATAATAACTCTGTTTTAACGTTTTATCATCCTAATCGAGATGGTAATTTAAAGGTTGGTTTATTTGTTGATCAGCCTACTGAAACCTTTACATTAAATCGTTTTTCACCTACCCATCATTTTATGCATGTTACGGATGATTCCGGTAATGAGCCGTTTTTTATTGATTTAAATAATAAAATTGGCGTTGGTGGCATTACTACTAGTTTAGTAGCTGATTTAACTGTTTCTGGTCAAATGTTAATTAATCGTATTGAATATTCAGAGGATGCCAAAACGCGTTTGATTGTTAATGGAACGGTTGAAGTTTCTGGAAATAATTATATTGGTGCTAATCCACTTGTTATCGATATTACCCAAAATAGTATGGAGCAGTTTATTGCTAAGGATATTGTATCTAACTTAAATACGGATATCTGGGATCATAATATAGCGGGTTATGCAATAACGATTGGCAACCAAAGTGTTTCAAACTCAGGTTTTCCTCATTATGGTTTATATTCAGATGTAAGGGATCTAGATGCTAAGGCTGCGGAAGATTCGTACAAGTATGCAGGTGTTTTTTATGGTAAGTCAGGAAGTCAATATGATTCTAAGGTTGTTATTGATTTAGTGGCTGATCCTAGTAAGTATTGGACACATCATAAGAAACAAGCTTGTACTCAACTTCCGGGTTTTACAACTAACGACGGCAATAACTGTTTAAAAAATGTAAATTATGATTTTCCGTTAACGGTTATTGCTTCTGATAACTTAAGCACAGGTACGGAGATTGTTTCGTTTCGTAATGGAGATAGTGGAATCACGTTTAATTTTACATTAGTTCCTTTGGGAGTAACGGCTAATAATAATAATACTAATCTTAAAACAGATGGGGTTTTTGATACTCAATTAACAATGAGAAGTTTTGCTAATACCTTGCCTGATGGGGATAATAATATACCGTTAGTTCAAAGTTTTTTAACAGAGATTTGGATTGCTCTTACCGACGCACAGATTATTAATAATGACGGACAGATTAATGAAACTAACATGGCACAATTTAATAATATTAATACATTTCCTCCTATCGCATCCATTTCAGAAAATATTTTTGCTGTTTTAGAAAGTTTTACAACTCAAAATGTTTTTGCGATGCAATATGAGTTTAATTATAATCAAACAGAAGCTAATATTTGTGTTATTGATGATCTTGTTGGAGAAATTTGGGTACCGGAAAGCCCTAATAGTCGTCCACATCCTGATTTTGGTGATTGTGTTCATAGTAGTTTTGTTTCAGAAAGTACAGGAACTGGTAATAAAACAATGTTTCCATTAGCATTTTCAACGGGTAATGATCCTGCCTTTTTAGAATTATTTAATATTGCTCGAGTAGGGATTAATTTAGTTACAGCTAATAATGCGTTTGTGAATGGCGATGTTAAGTTTTCAGAAACATTGGTTATTGGCAGTCTTTCGGATTTAGATGTTGGTGTAACAACTGATTATAAAGATACTACTTTAAAACTTTATCAGGGTGGTTCTGATAATGTAAACGATGACAGTATAGGTGACCATTCTTTTAAAACAAAGAATGGGTTTCATATGGATTTTGAAGATTATGTTGCTAGTATTTTTTTAGAGGCAAATAGTAACTATTTCCATACTACCCCTAATGTTCATGATTATGTCGATCTTGATCAACATAAACTTACGGTACTTAATAAAGGCGTTATTCGATATCGCTATATGTCTTATAAGACTCGTCATCAAGATGTTCGAATTGGACAATATGTTCCTCAGACAGATGCGTTTAATGATCTGATAAATCCTGATGCGACTGTGATTTTTTCGGGTGGGCCGTGTATTTCTCCGGAATTATCGTCAGATGAAAATTGTTCAGAAAATTTGGATGTTTTATCCATTGGTCGAGACAATCGGTTTCTTGGAGAAAATATCTATGCTTCTCATCTTAAAGTTAATTTGCAAGAGTTAGCAGGAAATAATGATATCCAATTTAGTATTGGATCTACAATCGGTTCAGAGTTTCAAGCACCTTTAATTGCGGGTGCCTATATGGATACATCCTATGTTGGTATAGGACGTGCTTTTGATACACTCAATAAACCAAAATCGGTTTTACATGTTAAAGATTACTCAGATTTTTCAAGTGATGGTTATGTTGAATTTTTTCAAACCAGTTCCATTGATCCTGACTTGTTTTTATATGGTGCAGAAGCCAATCAAGAGATGTATTTTAAATCAAAAGAACATAGTTATGATAACTTTGGTATCCCTACTAGCCTTAGAACGGCTGCTGAAGAAGGTGCTGGTTGTGATGGTGATTATCGGGTGTATGGCAATAAGCCTATTTGGGATAATTTTACACCATTTGGGTCAGATCCAACATATTTTGAGCTTTTGCCTACCCACAATATATGGGAAGACCTAAATGATTTTTCAAGAACAGTATTTGCTCCTACTACTAAGAATGAAGTGATAAGTTATATAGGAAGCGGTACTGATGGTTATCAGAATACCATTAATAGTTTTACTCTTGAAAATGGAGCTCAAAGAGAATCTGTTTATTCCTGCCATTATTTTGCGTGGATTGTTAAAGATGTTTTGGGGGTTGATTATCAAGGGCAACCTACTGGCCAAAATGCTAATAGCCCAACATTAGCGACGAGTAATGTTAACCTTTCTTCTACTGCGTTTCCAAATGTAGGTCCACAGCAAACACAGGTATGTTCAATTGACCTATATAATTGGAGTGATTTTGTTACAAAATTTAATGCAGGTTGTTATATACAACAAATGAAAGATAATAACATCGCCTTTCCTGATTTATTACGCTTAGATGACTCTTCGAATTCGCCTCGATTTGTACCACGTTCCCATGATTCTGTTCCGGCAGCTGCATCGCCTGTCACTACTTATGATGCTGGTACTTATAGAAATTATGGATCTATTGCTGCGAGAGATTGTAAGAAAGTTGATTTTGATACTTTTCCAGACAACGATACTGTAGCCAGAGATACACCACTCACATATGGTGAACTCACAGACTCAGAAAAAAGAACATGGTCGTATGTAACTAAAAATGAAGATAAAGATGCTCTTTATCTGATGCAAAACGATAAGAGCGATCCGCTTAATATGTGTAGGACAAACTTTGTAAATCCAGTTAAAATCCGTCGATCAGGAGAGTCTGATTTTAACAATAATGACTATTTAACACAAATCGAAGCTCTTGATGCTTCTAGGCCTATTTTAGCGTTAAACTTTGTTAATTCGACAATTGGAGAAGGGACTAATTTTGCTTCATTTTTTTCAGGGCCTGAGCCTAACGTTCCTTTAGGAGAAATTGAAGGCATGGATACTAGCATTTCCAGTTCTTTAGGTGCAGGTGTTCAGTTTTCGTCACCTGGAAGAGATTATGCAGAGTATATGATTAAAAGAGATCCAAATGAAGTGATTAACCCAGGTGATATTGTTGGTGTTTTTTCTGGTGAAATATCCTTAGATACCCATGATGCTGATACCATTATGGTTATATCTAGTGCGCCTGTTGTGGTTGGTAATTTTCCAGGTGATGATGTGAAACATTTATATGAATTAATTGCATTTCTTGGACAGGTTCCTGTAAAAGTTATCGGAGGGGTTAATCCAGGTGATATTTTGGTTCCTTCTGGTAAAGGTGATGGTACCGCTATTGCTGTTCATGAAGATAACTTATTATCAGAGCAATTACCACTTATTATTGGCCGAGCTTGGGATGGGTATGAGGGGGATGATGTCGCTTACATTAATACGTTGGTTGGATTTTCGTTTAATATTGATATTATTAATCGTTATATTCATAAAGCTGAACAACGCTTGGATGATGAAAAAGATGCTAATAAGCAGTTAGATGAATCATTAAAAGCTCATTTAAAAGAACAACAAGATTTAATTAAACGGTTAGAAAAAGCCTTATCAATGAACAAGGATTCACAATGATAATAAAAATGATTTCCTTATTTTTAACATATTGTCGCTCAGAATGTTCATTTTCTGATCATACCTGTCATGCTTATGAAAGAGATTTAAACCAATTTATAGCGGTGTCAAATTATCAATCATCGGGTTCATTAACGGGTTATTATGAATGGTTACAGAGTCAGTCATATGCTCCTAAAACTATTCATAGAAAATTAGCATCTTTACGAAGTTTTTTTCAGTTTTGTATTCAAGAGGGTGTTTTAAATCCCAATGTTATGCTTGCTATTCCTCGTAGTGTGGCGCCTGTTCGGATTCCTCAGGTAATGGATGAAGAGACTATTAAATTATTATTTAAATTGCCTAATATAACTACCCTTAAAGGATTGCGAGATCGTGTCTTACTTGAATTATTGTATAGCACAGGAATGAGAGTGTCCGAATGTACTTCTTTAACACCATCTCAGATTGATTTAATGGAAGGTGTCATTACTGTTAATGGCAAAGGTGATCAACAACGGTTAATTCCTTTAACAAATCGCTCTGTAGAGTATTTAACGTTATATTTAGCAAAGGTAACGAAAAAATCTTGGGTTTTTGAAGGTCGAAACAACCGTCCTATATCTCGTTTTACGGTTTATTCTATTATTAAATCATACGCAATGCGCTTATCTAAAACTCAGCCTATTTCTCCTCATAGCTTTAGACATGCATTTGCAACCCATTTGTTAGAAGGTGGTGCCAGACTAAGAGATGTTCAAATTTTATTGGGACATAAGCAATTAAATTCAACGCAGGTGTATACGAATATTGCAAACTCTGCTATTAAAAAAACGTTTTTACAGGCACATCCAAGGGGGTTAGTATGAGTATTAGTTTGATTTTAATACTTATAATTTCAGTTTGTATTCATGAATGGGCCCATGGTTATGCTGCTTTTTTGTTGGGGGATAAAACGCCAATGTATTTAAAACGACTTACTTTAAATCCTTTACGTCATCTTGATTTGGTAGGATCTATCATAGTTCCTACTATGTTGGTAATTTCAGGTACGTCTTTTGTTTTTGGTTGGGCCAAGCCCGTTCCCGTAAATAATCGCTATTTTAAACATCCAAAATCAGGTATGTTACTGGTAGCTATGGCAGGCCCTTTAAGTAATTTTTTCTTAGCTTTTTTAATGGTTATGGTCATGCCTTTATTGGCATTTATACTAGGATCTCATGGATCGACGGAATTTTTTCTTCAGGTTTGTGTTTATGTTGTTTATATTAATGTAGTTTTAGGTGTTTTTAATTTGATTCCTATTCCCCCATTGGATGGTTCCTATGTTTTAATGCCGTTTATTCCTGTAAAATATCATCATTTGATAGCACGGTTTTCTATGTTTGGATTATTTTTTGTGGTTGGATTACTATCAATTTCTTGGTTTCAAGTTTTATTTCATCGTATTATAAAAGCTAGTGTTTCTTTTTTATTTTCACTTAAAATTGAATCAATGTTTTATAATGCAATATTTTTATTGTTTTTTTCGTTCTATAATATAGGGTATAAAGGAATCTTTATGGATTTAAGTTTATGAAACAATTTCTAGTTTATCTTTGTTTAATAGTCATGCTAGTTATAAGTAATAACAGCGTGTTAATTGCGCATAATGATTCTCATGAATTAGCGATTGATTCAAATTATAACTTTATTGTGCCTCCTCGAATTTCGTTTGATGTTCAGTTAGCGGACTCTTCTGGACCATTAAATGGAAATTATTTTGTTACGATTCGTATTGGGTCAAAGGCAAATATTAATGAAAACTATGATATGGTGCCATTTCGGTGGATTCGTTCTTTTTCTAATGTTAATTTTCAAAATGGTGTTGCAAGTTTTGTTTTAGGCGATAATTCGAACCCTATAACACCAAATGATCTAAGTGATTCTGATACTGTTATACAAATTGAGGTTAATCAATTAACAGCTGCCTTTCCATTGCCATCTGTTCCTTATTCAATTTATTCACAAAGTAGTCTCCATGCTGAGGAAATAAAAGCTGAGAATATTATTGGATCGTTTATTACAACAATGAATATTAGCAATGATTTTATTGTTTCAAAAAATGGTGAAATTGCAGTTTATATTGACTCAACGAATCAGCGTGTTGGGGTTGGGAAAAAACCAGATTCATCATATGAAATGGATATTAATGGGAGCGTCAATGCTGCTGCCTATTTTATACAAGGAAGTTCAATAGGTGAAATTTTTTCATGGACAAAAAAAGATGGAAATCTATTTTATAATGGTAATGTAGGAATTCATACTGAGGATCCTCAGTATGCTTTACATGTTAGTGGTAATATATCAGCAGAAGAGTATTTTGTTGTAATGGAAGATGCTAATACAGGTGCGAAACAATATGTGACATTAGAGGATCATTTAGCAGCTCAAGGTTTAAACTGGAAAAGTGATGCAAATGAAACTAATAGATTAGGAATTTATTACATAGCAGGAAATGTAGGTATTGGTACATCAGAAAATATTGTAGAATCATTAGTTGTATCAGGTGCTATAAAACTTTCTGAATCGATTCAAGATGCAGATGACATTAAGCCAGGAACAATTGAATATCGGGAAAATGACTTTATTGCATATTCAGATGCTGGTGAATTTTCTTTAACTGGTATTAAAATTGACCCTAATTCTGATAATCTTAATAGTATTCCACGCGGTTCTATTCCTTATTTTGTTGCGGATGGGTTTTTAGATGTTACTGATAATTTTAAAGTTGTTACTAGTAATGACTTTTTTGGCGTTGCTATTGGTACTGATAATACAACGGCTGCGTTAACAGTTCAGGGTAATGGCCAGGATTCATACCTAGAGGTTCTATCTGAGCAAAATGAACCTGTTTTTATAGTGAATAAGGATGGCAATATTTCAGTTGGTACGACTAATATTAATGAAAATATAAAATTTAAGATTGATGGGATTGTTGATGCAACAGAGTTTTTAAAAAATGGTAATCCATTGGCTAGTAGTTTATCTGAAAATTCATTTTGGAATATAGGAGAAACTCATTACGGAGAGTTAAATCAAGCGGCAACAGATTTGTTTTATTCGGCAGGTTTTGTTGGTATTGGAACAGCTTCACCAAAAAACATGTTAGAACTATCCTCTTCAACGGATTCTGTTGCTTTAACATTTGATATTAATGATGTTGATTTATTTACTATTGGAATTACATCAGAGAATGCATCGACATTTGTTATTTCTCAAGGAAGTAATTTAGATTTACCTATTTTTTCTTTTTCTACAAAGAATATTGGTGTTGGGCTATCAGAACCAAAAGTATCATTACATGTTAGTGGTAATGCTGGATTTCTCGTGGAAGGTGAAACAGATTTAACGTATTCATTAAGCCAAGATTTTCCAGAGCCCGTAACGGGTTCTGCTATGTTTTATTATCCGGTTAGAGCCGCCTTTAGAGCAGGGTATGCATCTGATTTAGAATGGTCTGATGCTAATTTAGGTGCTTACAGTGCTGCTTTTGGTTATAATAATATCGCTTCTGGTCTTGCTTCTTTTGTTGGTGGTGGCTATGAAAATGTTGCATCTGGCGATTATTCTGTTGTTCCGGGAGGTATTCTTAACAAAGCTATCGGTGATTATAGTTTTGCTGGTGGGTATTATGCGAGTGCACTCCATAATGGATCTTTTGTTTGGGCAGATACGACATCATCCTTAAATCGTTTTGAATCAGCTCAAAATAATCAGTTTTTAATTAGAGCTTATGGTGGTGTTGGTATTAATACGAATCAAACCTCAGAGTCTGCTCTTACTGTTCAACATCAAGGATCTGGGGATATTCTAAGATTAATAGGCAGTGGAGCTTCAGATCAAACGATAGGGGTTTCTTCAAAAGGTCAGTTTTATATGGGTGATCAACCTTCTCCTTCACATGACGATGCTAAGTTACTTGTTTCTGGTCGTGTTGGTGTTGGAACTGATGATCCAAAAGCATTGTTTCATATTGAAAATACAGATGATGAACAAGCCTATTTAATGTATATCAAAGGATCTAGTAGTACGAATGCTTCTTCCAATGTGTTTGTAATAACCAATACTGGAAATGTTGGGATTGGTACAGAACATCCAACCGTAAAATTAGCAGTAAGTGGTAATATTAAGGCAGATAGTTTTTTAATGGTTGATCCTGATGATCCTACCGCTGTTATTCAATTACAGCCATCTAACGGGTCGCCATTTCAAATGTATACTGGTTTGGGGCGTTCGGATGCCTATCGGTTACAAGGTTTTATTGGCTTAGGTACGATGACTCCGAATACATTGTTAGAACTTTCAAATCAAAATGACGTACAAGCCTTGCCAATTATTACGTTTGATTACAATGATGTTGATATTGTTCAAATGGGACTGATAACATCCAATGAAGGCGTGTTTTTTGCGATAGCACCAAGTTCTAATTTTACGTCTGAAAATGCAACCTTTGTTATTACTGGTAATTCGGTTATTTTAGGAAGAGGGGTTGTTCCTCCAAATACGAATTTTGCATTAGACGTAAGTGGAAATCTTAATATTGATGGCAAACTAGCAGTAGGAACAGATAATGTGTTAAATGACTATGATGTTTTTGTTAATGGTGCTCTTGCCGTTTCTACTTTAAATATTGGGGGTTCAGATTTTGAACTACCAGACGATAATTTATGGAAGGTTAATGGTGTTAATTTGTATGCTAGTGATAATTATATCGTTTTAATTGGAACGGATAATGCGTCGCAATCGTTAACGGATGCCCTGGTTGTTAGTGGCTCTGTTAGAGTTGATAATTTAATTATTAGTGCTAATCAATTTAAACTTGATGGTGAGTTGGCTGTTGATCACGTTAGATTTCAAGATCAAGCTGTATCGACTCAGTCTGCTAGTGTTTTTGTAGAAGGAGGAGAATTAGTTTTTGAAAAATGGGATGGAACTAAAAAGTCATTATCGTCTCCATTACAAGCTATTGAAGGTGATAGTAATCAATCAGGACCACTTGCATTTTGGGTTAATAACAATACTATTTCAAAATCACCATTTTATTGGGATGGTGGCAAAAAAGAATTAGCTATTACTTCTAATGTTGTTATTTCTAATTATGAAGTCCAAGCGAATGGTTTAGAAGTATCTACCAATGTTTCTTTTTTAGATAGTATTGGTTTTGCTATCGAGACTACTATTGATCATAAGGGGATCGCTAATTCATCAACTGATTATACGCTGTATGATTTAGATTTAAATATTGAAGAGGATTGGGGCCGTCAAGGTACGCCGATTGCTATTAGAGGAATCGATTTGAATTTGCGTAATAATGAGGATACCTTGATTTTAAATCAAGCATCTGTCACAGGGCTTTATGTGGATGTTACTAGTGTGAATGTTAGTGAATCTCAGTTTGGTAATAAATATGCTGCTAAGTTTTTAGGTGGTAATGTTGGAATTGGCATTGAAGATCCATCCGTTGCTCTTGAAGTAAATGGTGTTATCTCTGCTAATTATTTTAATATTACTTCAGGAATATCTATTCCTGAGCTTGTAATTAATGAAGGTGTATATGCGTTAGTTGTTAAAAAATCCGGAACGGAGGCTCGTGTTGGTATTGGTACCGAGAGTCCACAAACTAGCTTAGATGTTGATGGAACTGTATCTGCAAATTTATTAACTGTTTCTGGTTTGTTAGTCTCCACAATGAATATAGGCGATGGAAGTTTTGTAGTTGATGCTACTGGAAATATTGGTATTGGAACAGATTTTCCAGAAGCTTCTTTTGAAATTAATAGAGTGTTAGATGGATCAAATCAAAATAGTCCATATATTGCCGAAAAAATATCGTTAGGAATTGATGGAACAACATTAGTTGGTCAAACATATGTTTTTCAGCAAGATCTTACGGGATTGTATCTAGATTTAGATACAATGACAAATTCATCAATTCAAGATGCTGAAATTAGAGGACTTGATCTTGATTTGGTATCGGTTAACTTGCGAGGAGATTCTAAATTATATGGTATGTATGTTGATGTTGGGGCTCCTCAAACTGAAAATAAAAATCGCTATGCTGCTGTTTTTCTAAATGGAAATGTTGGTATTGGAACAGATAATCCAACTGAAGAACTAGTTGTTAGCGGTAGTATTAAGGCGGACACCTTAATATTGTCAGAAGGCCTTGAGTTTCAGACTGGCATTACAGTTAATAACTCACTTGTTGTGGAGGATGTTGCAAGTATGAATAGGGTTTCTATTAATCATTTATATGTTGAAGATTCTTTTTCAGCTAAAAATCTATCATTTGATAATACAGATATTCAGGCAGATAATGCTACCTTTGGTACAATAACGGCTAATCAAATTTTAGATGTTTCATATGCTAGTATCGATACGGTTTCAGCAAATAACATTGAAGTTAACAACGCTGTTTTTACAGATGCCTTATCTGTTGCAACTGATAACATAGAACCAAATACATTAATGGTTAATGGGACTATCAAAGCAATTTCTGCTATTTTTACTGATACTGTGACGGTTCCTACCTTATCAGTTAATAATGGCACTACGTTGTTTGCTGGAAATAAAAAAGTAGGTATTGGTACAGATACACCAGAGTCTGCATTGCATATTATAAGTAGTCCAGATAGTGCTTTTGATCAAGCAAATACGGAAACCTGGAATGCATTAAAGATGGGTGTAGATACAGATATTTCTGGACAAACGGTTGGATTTTTATTTTCTCCTGATGAGCAAGTATCACAAAATATAGGATCAGGGATTTTAGCTCAACGAACAGAATTTGGACAATCTAGTTTATTATTTTTAACGGATCCACCTAATGATAGTCCTAAAGTAAGGATGATAATTTCGGATGAAGGAACTGTCGGTATTGGTGATATCTCTAACCCTTTAACATTTTCACAAAAAGATTCTAGTAATGAGCCTGTAACATTATATGTAAATGGAACAGCAACATTTACCGATACTGTAACAATGGATCGATTGGAAGTTTCTGAAATTACGGGCGAAGTTAACTCTCTTATTATTAGTGCTAATAATGGGATTGGTTTTCGTGGTGATGTTAGTTTTAATAATCGTGTTCAACTTGATAAGGCACTGGCTTTTAAAAACTCTCGTAGTTTACAGATTCAACCAACTGAAGTTCCTAGTTCTGTTGGTTATTTGTATGTCTATAATAACGATTTATTTTATGTCAATCAGTCATCATCCAAAAATATTTCCTCAGTGTATTCTGGAGACCCTGGAAAAGTTCCCGTATTTGATGATGAAGGTACTTTAAAAAGTTCGTATCCATTATCATTTAATGATAATACCTTTACAATAGGTACTTCTAATTCTTATACGCAATTTAAACTTGAATCTGTTGTTTCTTCGGATGATTCTGTTGGTGTTCAAGAAATTATTGTTACATTTGATAACCGAACTGGTTCTAATACTAGATTTGTCGCATTTGATATTCAAATGGAGGGAGATGATACCTCTGACAGTCTTGGTATTAATGATACTGCTATTGGACTAAATATTGATGTATCGCGTTTGTCTGGTCAGTCAGCAAATGATAATAAGTATGCGGCTATATTTAATGGAGGAAATGTGGGCGTTGGTATATCAGATCCTGGCGCTCTGTTACATGTTAAACAAGCTGAAAGTGAGAATATATTTCGTGTTGATGGCGATAACTTTATTAGTTTAATGGTTTCTAGTACGGGTAATGTAGGTGTTGGAACGGCAACTCCGTTAGCCTTATTTGAAATTAAAAAACCTGTTGCTTCTTATCAAGATGATTTGTTTAAAATTGTTTCAGATAATGTTGAGTTATTAAGGGTATCGTCTAATGGATCTCTTGTTATTCAGGGGGATGTTTCTGCTAATCTTGGTGTTTTTGATGTTGTTAGTGCCAACGCTCTTCGCATTGCGGATGGTATGTTTTTTGTAAGTTCTAATGGGAATGTTGCTATTGGTACAGATAATGTTGACTTAGGTACTATAACAATTTTAAAGGAGATAGATTCAGCTCAGACTTCAGATTACATCGGTGAAAAATTAGATGTTGTAATTGATTTTGAAGGGGATGGCGATTTAACGGGAAGTAACTCAAATTGGGATGCTGATTATACGTATAATAAAGATTTAACGGGGTTTGATATATCCCTTTCTAATGCTAATGCTAATCAATTTGGGGATTCTAATGACACAGTAATTGCTAAAGGGATTAATGTGACTATGAATAACCTAGATCTTGGTTCTAATGCAAAGGCTTATGGTTTATATGTTGATGTTGGGAATGAAGACAAGGGCGGTACTCGCTATGGTGCTTATTTTAATGGCAATGTAGGTATTGGAACGTTAACGCCAACGTATTCGTTAACGGTTAGTGGCAATGTCTATAGTTCGGGACTAATTGTTGATGGAAATGTTTCTGCTAATCAGTTAACGGTTAACAATATTATCGTAAATGGTCTTTTAAATGTTGCTGGAGATGTAACGATTAATGGAACATTAACAGCTACAACGATTACAGCAAATTCTTTAATTGTAGATGGTGCGGTTCAAGCTGGAGAAGGTATTTATAACACCGTTACGGTTAATCAAAGATTATTTTTACCTCAATCGAGTCAATTAATTGTTGGAATGGAGGATGGTTTTTCGGATTCAAATTATATTATGTATGTTAGCGGAAATGTAACGTTTAATGGAATTGTTGATGTTGATAAATTAAATGTATCAGTAATTTCAGCTAATAATACAACGATTAATATTAGTAGTGTAATAAGTGCTAATAAAATGATTTCAGGTGAGACTATTAGTCTTAATATGGTGCAATTTAGTAATAGTGGTTCTACTGTACCAAATTCATTGTTTGTTGATGGCAATAATTTGTATTTTAATAATAGCTCAAGCTCTCCAATTGATTTAACATCTTTTTTAACTTCCGAGTATCCTAATCGAATTCCTGTTTATCATGGTTCAACTCTTACCTTAACTTCAAATGTGTATGCATTACAATTTAAAAATAATGATACGTTGCAATTGGGAGGAAGTTTAAGTGCTGGAACCTATCAAAACTTAGGATTAGAAATTGGTGGTCAGGTTACTAAGAATTTTACGGGTCATCTTGTTAGTGTTAATGTTAAAAATGTGACTAGTGGCTCTAAAAACTTTACCGGTGTAAAAATAAACTTTAAGTCAGAGAATTATGGTGGACCTGATCCAAATTTATGGGGCAGACTTTCTGAGGGGGACTCAGCTGTTGGTCTTCATGTTGATTTACAGCAATCTTTAGGAGATTATTATGGATTAGGTGGTAATGTTATTGCTCCAAAAAAATATGCAGCGCTTTTTAATGGAGGACTTGTTGGAATTGGGACAGATACTCCTCAAGCGGCCTTACATGTAAAGCAGTATGAAAATTATTTTAATATTAGAAAAGATATTTTTAGAGTGGATACCTTTGGAAGTACTACTCCTGCTTTTCTTGTTGATAAAGATGGTAGGGTAGGGATTAATTCTTTAATGGATAATGATGCCATTACTGCTCAATTTGTTATTGAAGCGGATTCTACAATAAATCCTTTTGTTGTGTCTAGTAACTCAAAGGTTCAGTTTTCGGTCCAAACTAATGGTGTAGGGATTCAAACGGAGACTTTAGGAGGAGCTACGTTAGCGGTATCAGGTAATATGTTTGTTAGAGATAGTTTGGGGAATGACCAATTTTTTGTAAGTGATGATGGGGTAGCAATAGGTCATACTATTCCAACTGCAGATTTAGACATTAAGGGGGATGGAAGTAAGGCATTGCTAAGAATAAGTGATGGTGTTAATGATCACGTTTATGTGGATAAGGCTGGTAAATTTTATATGGGGACGTTTAATAGTTCTGATGTCCAGGGAACTCCTTTGTATGATTTCAATATCATTAATCCAACAAGTAGTATTGCTTTGATTTCTAATAATAATGATCCATTTGCTACTGTAGGTTTACCAACAAAATTAACCGCTCCAGGCAATAACCCTTACGGTGTTTTAGCTGTTAATGGTAGTAACAATAACAATAACTTGCTTTTTATGGGACATGTTACAGCTAATGAATCACTTGTATTATTTGGAGGTAGTAATAGTCCTCAATTAAATATTGTTGCCTCAACTGATACGAAAGAAAAATTAATTATGGATGTTACTACGCAAGGCTTGGGAATTAATCGCGATTTTCGTACTGATACGGCTTTAGCTGTTAGTGGTAACTTTTTTGTTGGCGCTGATGCTAATAATGCTGCCTTTGTTGTAAGTCCTAATAGTAACTTTGTTGGTGTGAATACTACAACTCAAATTGGCTCTGAAACGATGAGAGTGGCTGGATCCTTACTTGTTGATGAGCTGGAAGTTGCTGAAGGTGGTATTACGATTACTACCTTAAATGTGAATGGCCAATTTGTTTTAAATGATACCTTGAATGGTACATCAGGATCCACATTTGTTGATTTATATGAGTCGGTTTCTTTGAATATAAAGCTAAATACCGATATGACTAATAAGCTATATGGATTAAAAATAGATATGAATTCTAATACAGCTCCTGAATCGGATGAGGATCCTAACTATTTAATGGCAGGTAATGCGGATGCTTATGGTATTCATGTTGATATGTCTGATTTAAAGGTAGCTGGAGCTGCTTCTGGTACTTATTATGAAAACCTTTTTGGTAATAAGTATGCTGCTGCTTTTATGGGAGGTGCTGTTGGTATTGGAACGGAAACCCCACGTTATCCTTTAGAAGTAGTGGGTGAATCTAATAGTGTTCTTGCTGGTTTTGGAAGTATTGGTTCTGGAATGGTTATTAGGGATTATGGGTTAGGTAAATTAGGAATAAATGTAATTAATGATAGTGTTAATTCTAGTTTAGAGCATATTGGTATTACGATTAAGGCTTCTGAAACCAATGGCTCTGGCTATGCTCCTGCATTAGTTGGTATTGGAACTCTAAATCCTGATAAAGCGTTGGTTGTTAATGGAGATATGCGTTTGGGTGTTCGATCGTTAAATTCTGTAGCTGGTCTATATGGCCGCTATGGAAATAAATTGTTTTTTTCAGGTGGGCCAAGTTATGGTTTAGATAGTGATAATGGGGATGATTTGTTTATTGCTAGGTATAATGTTGAGGATAAATCGTCTCATTTACGAGTTAACTTTTCAACTATCAATTCTGATTCGAATGATGAAGCTGGTGTAGCAAATGGGACAGATCAATTTGTTGTTGGATATACAAAAAGTTCTGGATTGTATCAACCTATTTTAAAGGTTCATAATAATTCAAGAGTTACTGTATGGGGCGATACAACCTTAACTACTCAAGCTCAAGATTATTTACCCGATTCAACGTTACATGTTAGAGGGTCAGGTTCTACAAACGATTCAGTATTTGGAGATTATACGGCTACTTTAGAAAGAAGTGGTGGGGTTGATAGTGGCGTGCTAGCGTTATCTTATGATACATCAGAGTCGTTAAGTGAAAAGTCAAAATTTATTGGTTTTTATAGTGCTCAAACCTTAATTGGTTCAATTGAAGGAAATAGTAATGGTGGTATTCGTTTTGTAACATCAGGTGCGGATTATGCAGAGTATCTTAAGAAAAAAGATAGTATGGAGTCGTTTGAAAAAGGTGATATTGTAGCGGTTGTTAATGGAGTTATATCAAAAGATACTAGTGATTTTCAGCAGTTAATGGTTTTAAGTAGTGCGGCTGCTATTGCAGGTAACTGGCCACAAGGTAATAAAGACGATTTTGAGTTGGTTGCATTTTATGGTCAGGTACCAACAAAGGTAAAAGGTCGTGTGAGCAAAGGAGATTTTATTTTAGCTGGATTTGGTAATGATGGCATTGGTATTGCTAAATCTCAAGATAGCTTAAGTTCACAAGATCGTAGTCGTATTGTTGGCCGAGCTTGGGAGTCATCAAATGATCGTGGTGTAAAACTAATTAATACGGCAGTTGGCTTTTCTTTTGGGAATTATTCACTTAATGATGAAATGGCTCAACTAAATAATTTAAACAAACAATTAGATGGTCTTCGTTCTGAAAGAGATGATTTATTATCAACGTATCAAACAACTTTAGAAAAACAGTCTCAGCATATAGAGACATTATTAATGAAACTTGAAAATAGTCGTTAAATATCTTTGGTTGTATATCGTCTGTATTGTTGATCTTTGTAATAGTTTTACAGTATCAAGTTCTCGTTTTTCTCAGTGGATTTTTCGTGAGGTTAAATGGATTCTTTTTGTTATAGATGGTGCTTGTAAACATTCAGGGAACTGTTGTAAATCTATTCAAATATCTTATGATTTTTTTCCAATAAAAACTATCAATCGTTTTAATGCTATTTGTAACCATGATTCTAATATGACGCGTTTTATACCTAATGTTAAAAATGATGCAATAGATTTTTTTGATTGTCGTTGTTTAACGAGTGATAACTATTGTTCTAGTTATCAATCAAGACCTAAATTTTGTGTTCAGTATCCACGTAATATTTTGTTTTCAGATGCTCAATTATATGAAGGATGTGGTTATTATTTAAAACAAGTTATATATTTACCATTTTTTTCTTCTTCATCTTTAAAAAAAAAGATTATGTGTTTTAAATTTAATAATCATTTGTCTTAATGATCGTCTTAAAATAAGTGTTTCATGAGATTGATATAACGTATATAATATAGTTTGATTAAAAATTGGGAGTTTAATTATGGCATCTATTAGATCTGATATAACTACATTAGATCGATTTCAAAGTTTTATTGTTTTTGAACCTGCTTCAATAAGAATTTCGGATAATGATATTTTGTATATTGGGAATAATGTTCAAACTATTTTTGATGAGACATTTGAAAAAGTTTCTTTGTTACAAAATGATATAAAAATGAAGATTTTACTAAATAAATTTGAAAAAATTGGTAATATGTTAAGTCTTTTAGAATCTAATGATAATGTGATTATAACAAAGTTTTTTGATCGTATTTGGCGACGTTATTCTTATGTAAGTCATTTAGGTGAATCATTTTTTTCTTTGGATGTGTTTTTAGATTTTTTTCCTCAATTTGATACTGAGTCAGAAAAAGTTATTGCTCAACGTATTGATGCTAATGTTGATCAATTTGATGAAGAAGATGACGATGACGAAGATGAAGATGAAGATGAAGATACAAATTCATCAGATGAATAATCTATTTGAAATAGAGTATAACGTGTTTTAACGATGTCTAATAAATTATCTATTGGTATAGTAGGGTTACCTAATGTTGGAAAGTCAACATTGTTTAATGCTATTACTCAAGCAGGTGTTGCGTCTGAAAATTATCCTTTTTGTACCATTGATCCAAACGTTGGCGTTGTTTCAGTTCCAGATTTACGATTAACGACCTTGGCTGGGTTATCTGAATCTGACAAAATCTTGCCAGCTACTATTGAGTTTGTTGATATTGCTGGATTGGTTGCCGGTGCTTCAAAAGGTGAAGGATTAGGAAATCAATTTTTATCTCATATTCGGTCTACATCTGTGATTGCTCACGTCATTCGATGTTTTGATTCGGATGATGTTACCCATGTACATGGGCGTGTGGATCCTTTGGGGGATTATGATGTGATCATGAGTGAGTTAATTTTAGCTGATTTGGCCCTTTGTGAAAAATTATTAGAAACCTATAATAAGAAAATTAAGCAAGATAAGTCTGCTCAAGCTATTGTTGATGTTTTAACATTATTAAGTGATGAATTATCGCAAGGTAACGCTATTAAGCAATGTGATTTAAACCAAGATCAACTTGATTTAATTTCATCGTTTCAATTTATAACACTAAAGAAACAATGTTTTGTTGCTAATGTTGCTGAAGATTCATTAGGAACTGATAATGAGTATGTTAAACAGCTTAAGAAATTTGCTGCTGATCATAATGAAGATGTTATTGTTATTTCTGCAGCTTTAGAACAAGAGTGTTCGTTATTATCTGGTGATGAAAAGAAAGAATTTTTAAGTGAGCTTGGAATTACTTATTCTGGATTAGATCAATTGTGTTTAGTATGTTATTCCTTATTAGATTTACAGACTTACTTAACTACAGGTCCGAAGGAAACAAGAGCGTGGACTATCAAAAAGGGATTTACAGCTCCTGAAGCAGCCGGTGTTATCCATACGGATTTTCAAAATGGTTTTATTCGAGCTAATGTAATTCATTATGATGATTTTGTGTCATGTGGCGGGTTTAAATCAGCAAAAGAAAAAGGCTTATTAAGACAAGAAGGTAAAGATTACGTTATGCAAGATGGGGATGTGGTTGAGTTTTTATTTAATGTATAACAATTTTTAGGATTGTAATGTCTTCATTGGTTCTTGTTTTAAAAGGAGTTGCCTTAGGGTTAGCTAATATAATTCCGGGCTTAAGTGGTGGTACCGTTGCTTTGATATTAGGTATATATCAATTTATTATTGATTGCTTAGCATCGTTAGTGTCATTTAAGAAGCAAACATTTATGTCGTCTTTGGTATGTTTGTTTTGGATTGGTGTTGGTGGCATCAGTGGGATTTTTTGTTTTTCATTTCTTATTGATTGGTTACTAACTTATTATCTGGAGCCGAGTTCTTTTTTCTTTATTGGAGTTATAATAAGTTCAATTCCATATATTTTAATTTCTGAGTCAATTAAAATTGTAACAGTACCCCGAATAAGTTTATGTGTGATAGGTATTTTAACTGGGTTTTTATTTGTTAGTTTTAAATCGTTATCTATGGCGCCTGAAATTGTTGGTAATTATTCGAATACATATGTTTTTCTTTCTGTTATGATTGCGGCTGCTACAATGATTATCCCAGGATTAAGTGGATCGTTAGTCTTAGTTTTATTTGGAACGTATTCTTTTGTAATTGCTTCAATTAAAGGGGTGTTAATTACTAATTTAGGCTTAATTGCTGTTGCTGTAGGAATTGGTGTTTTTGGGTGTTCAAAGTTAATTAGTTTTTGTATTAAAAACCATTTTCAACTAACTATGAGTCTTGTAATTGGTTTGATGATTGGAACGGTTCCAGGTGTGTTTAATGGATTTTCTTTGCCTTATTTATATTTAAATGTTTTATCCTGTTGTTTTGGTATTAGTATTGTTTGGATACTAAAAATTTTTCGTTAACTTTCTTTTTTTTCTTCAGGATGAAAGACCATAATGCTAGGATTTATTAAATATGTTTTAGCAGCATCTTTAACCATTTCTTTTGTTATCGAGTCAATCGTTTTATCTATAGTTTTACTATGATTGACATCGTTTAATAATAATTCGTTCGCGGCTTCTAACAATACAAGGGAGTCGCTAGAGGATGCTCGATCTTTGTAATAAAATTTTAATCTAGCGATAGCTTCGTCCCACTCTTTTTGAGACGCTACTGTTTCTTGAAGTGATTTTATTTCTTTTAAGATAATATCTTGAACATCTTTCCACGATTCTTCATTCGTTAATGCATAAATATAAAAACCACCTTTATCTAAGCCATTAAAATTAATTCCATGAACAAGATAAACAAACCCTTTATCTCGTAGTTGATTATGTAATCTTCCCCCTGGATAACTTGCTCCAGATAATAATGTGTCAATGATATCAAGGGTTACTTTTTCTTTGGTATTAAGTATTGTTGTTCCATTAAATCCCATAAAGAAAGATGTTGTTTGAAATTTATGATTATTATGCGTAATAGTGTCAGTTTGTTTTACTGTGTTGTCTATTTTGTTTTGTGGCGCTTTTGGTTCTGAAAAACGTAAGTCTTTTATTTGTTTTAATAAATCATTTTCGTTAAATTTTCCCATAATACTAATAATCATATTGTTGGGATCTAGTAACTGGTTATGAAATTTTTGAAACGTTGTTTTTGTCAGCGACTGGATGGATTCTATTTCGCCACTTGATGATAGGCTATAGGGGTGGTTTCCCCAAAATTGTTTTTTAAATCTATAATTTCCATAACTAAACCAATCATCATCTCGTTGCTTAATAGTGTTAACTTGTTTTCTTTGTTCTTCTTTAATGTGGGAGTCTTTAAATGTAGCATTAAAAAACGTATGAAAAAACAAAGGTGCTAACGCTATGGTATCTTCTTCTAAGCAATCTAAGGTGTAGTAAAGCGTATGGTACCCATGGTTTGCACTCATACTAGCTCCATGATCTTCGATGATACTTTCGATATCATCCTTTGAATATTTAGTTGTGGCTGTTCCAATTAGTTTGGCTGTGAGGTTGCCAATTCCATTTATTGTTGGTGTTTCACTAATTATACCTGCTTTTGACATAATTTGTATTTTTGTTGATTGTGATGTTTTGTTTGGGTATAGAATGACCCGAAGTCCATTATCTAATGTTATTTTTTTTCGATTGGTTTTTGTTGATTTATGGGTTAAATTGTTTTTCGTGTTAGTACTAGATTTTGGTGTTGCAATCGTTGTAATTAAATGATCAAAATCAAGATACGTATTAGCTGTTTCTTGAATTTGTTTAGCTGTAATTTCACTAAAGTTTTGGGCATAAACATCAAAAAAATTTGTAGTATTAGAATATAAAAATGACATTGCTAATCGAGTTGTTTTATCTTCGATAGATGCAATACTTAATATGTTTTCAGCTAATTTTTGTTTTTTAGATCGTTCAATCAGGTTTTTGCTAAAAGGTCTTTTTTTACTTTGTGTAACTATTTTTGTTATTTCTTTAATAACACGTTCAATATGTTTTTCATCTGTATCAATCATTATCTCGAAATAGCCTTTGGTGTAAGCTGGAGTGTATGAGCTAGTTGATACTGAATAAGCAATTTTTAATTCTTCAACTAATTTTTTTGTTAAAATGGATTGATTTCCATTGCCTAAAATATAATCAAGTAGATCAAGTGTATACAAGTCTTCTGAATACAAATCAACTGTTGGAAATCTGAGACTGATTAGTGTTGAATTCATATCAATTTCTTTTTTAAGTTCACGTGGATTAAAAGGCATCGGTTCAGATCTGTTTATGAATATTGGTTTAGCTACCTTTTTTTCGATTCCAAAAGTGGTCTCAATTGTTTTTTTAACGTTATTTATAGAGATAGGGCCCCCAATGATAAGTATCATGTTTGATGGGACATAATTACGTTTGTAAAACGTTTCTAAATCATTTTTAGTAATAGTATTAAATTTATCTAAGAAACCAATGACTGGAAACTGGGAAGGATGATCTAAATAGGTGTTTTCTTGGCTTAAATAATAAAATTGACGTTGAATATTGGATTGTGTTTTTTCTATTTCTCTTGTAATAACTTCTTTTTCTCTATCAACCTCACTTTTTTTAAAAGAACAATGAAACATCCATTCATATAAAGTTTGGATTGCTTGGTTCGTTTTATCAGGAGTCGTATTAATAAAGTAAGCTGTATGATCTGTTGTTGTGTAAGCATTACTAACCCCTCCCATGAGAGAGAGAGTTTCTTTATAGGTTTCTTCTGATTGCTTTTTTGTTGAACCTCCAGCAACAATGTGTTCTAAATAATGTGAAATTCCAGTTCCTAAAAACTCTTTTTCATAAATTGAGCCAACGTTTACAATAGTTTTTGCAGTAATAATTTCAGCGCTTGGATCATGTAGTAAGATAACATGTAATCCATTATCAAGTTGAAATGCTTTGGTTGTTTCATTAGCCATGATTGGGGCTAATAGTACCATTATTAGAATAAAAAGAATATTTAAATTTATTCGAAAAAAAATCATTGAATTTACTCCGTTATCGTTATATTTCTTTGCTAAATATACTAATTATCTTATCATGTGTTTATTATGAGGGATATGTTATTTAAAAAGCCTTATTTTTCTGATGGAGAATTTTGCTTTAACCAAGATGTTGTTACTGTATTTGATGATATGGTTTCTCGTAGCGTTCCGTTTTACCAAGAACTATTGGTGCTTATGAGTCACTTTGTCTATGATTATTTTAAATCATATAATTCCGTTTCAATTTATGATTTAGGATGCTCTACTGGCAATTTCTTAAAATGCCTTCTAAACCAAAATTTAAATAGTTTTGTTAGGTATCATGGTATTGATAGTAGTTCTGATATGTTGTCCACATTAGATAGTTTTCAAATAGATGCATCAATTGGGCAAGTATCATTAATTCAACATGATTTAAATAATTTTATTTCATTTAACTCTATGGATGTTTGTCTATTTAATTTAGTATTACAGTTTATTAAGCCTCAAAATAGGTTGGCATTGATTCGTAATTGCTATGAATCATTATCACCAGGAGGTATTAGTTTTGTTGTTGAAAAAGTTGTTAGTCCAAACAACGATATTCAGTCATGGTTTACAAAGCAGTATCATTCTTTTAAAAAACAAAATGGCTATTCATCTGAAGAGATCATTAATAAAGAAAGTGCCTTAAATAATGTTTTAGTCCCCTTAAGTATGGAGCAAAATAGTAAGTTGTTACATGATGCGGGATTTAAAACTGTGCAACCTTTTTTCCAATGGCTTAATTTTTTTGGTATTCTTGCAATTAAGGAGCGATAACGCTTGTGAAAAAAAAAGTATGGAATAAATATATTAATTTGCTGATTCGATTAGGGTTATCTATGTTAGCAAGTATTTTTATTTTTTTTTCTATGGGATTGTTTTTAGCTAACTATTTACCTTATGCGGAGGTTTTAATTGTTGGAGGAACATTAATAGGTGTGTTTGTAGGGTTTTATTTAATTTATGTTCAGCTAAAAGGTTTTTTTTAATGTTTGTATTATCAAGAAATTTAAAATTTATAATTAATAAGCTACATAAAATTATTTTGATTGAGTTTTCTTTGCTCGGTACAATTTTTTATTTTATCGATAAATCATATATTGGCTCATCATTATTAGGTTTATTATTTAGTTTTTTTATCATACTTGATTTTGCTTATGCAGAATATGCTATTTTACATGGAAGAAAGAAAGGCCTGTTTTTTGTTTATTATCTTTCTCGAATCGTATTGTATGCAATTCCTCTTGTTTTTGGACTAGTGTTTAAAAACTATTTTAATTTTTTTGTAATTTTGATATTCTTATTTTCCTATCAAATTCATTTCATAGGGTTTGAATTTTTTAGAAGTTTAAAAAAAATGAAAAGGCAAAATTTTAATGGATAAACTTGGTGAAGTATCACAGGCTACGTTGACGTTATTTGGGTTGTCGATAACCTATAATCCTATTACTTTCTTAATGACTTGGGTTGTGATTTTGTTTATATTAGTTTCTGCCTTAGCTGCAAGAAAAAAAATGTCTTTAGTTCCAGGTTTTTTACAGTCTATTTTTGAATTAATCTATGACTTTTTAAAAGATATTACGCTAGGTACTTTAGGTGATGAAGATGGTCGAAAGCATCTTCCTTTTATAATTTCTTTATTTGTTTTTATTTTGTGTGCTAATTGGATTGGTATATTGCCAAACGTATTTGCTATGTTTGGAACATTGCTCGGTGTGGTTTTTTCGTTTTTTGATTCATCCATTATAGTTACTTTTAATTCATTAATTGACATTAGTTTGTCTATTCCTGAAAATCGTTGGTTTTCATTTTTGTTTGATCTTCCTGCGTTTGAGGAGCCTACTCGTTCAGTAAACATGGATTTGGCTTTAGGTTTATTGGTGTTTGCTGCTGTTCAGGCTTATGGTGTTAAAAATAAAGGTTTTTGGGGGTATTTAAAAAGTTATTATAATGATCCATTTCCAATGAAAGGGTGGATGGCGCTGTTCTTTTTTCTTAATCCGTTTTTCTATTTAAATTTAATTGGCGCTGTTGCTAATGTTGTTTCTCATTCTTTTCGTTTGTTTGGTAATATTTTTGGTGGCGGTATGATTATTGTGATTGTTTCTAGTTTATTAAAGTTTTTTATAGTCCCTGTAGGATTATTTGCTTTTTTTGGTATTTTTGCTGGGTTGGTACAGGCCTTTGTTTTTACAATGTTAGCTGTTACGTACATACAGCAGCAGCAATAAGGAGATAAGTTATGTTAGTATCTAGTTTGTTTTCTGTTATTGGATCTGGAATAGCGATGGGTCTAGGATCTATAGGTAGTGCTGTTGGGGAGGGAATGATTGCTATGAGTGCCGTTGATTCTTTAGGTAGACAGCCGAAAGCATCTCCAAAAATTCTTCGAATTATGATCATTGCACAAGCAGTTACTGAAACTGCTGCCATTTTTGCGCTTGTGATATCGCTCTTGTTATTGTTTCAAGCAGGTACCGATTCATTGTTTAAAGGTGTAACGTATTTATCGGCAGGGCTTGCCATTGGTTTAGGGACAATAGGCGCTGGGCTAGGTGCTGGTTTACCTGGTGCTGCTGCAATGAAAGGGATTGGAAAGCAGCCTAAGAACTCCGATGTGTTAACGGTGCATATGATTATTGGGCAAGCTGTAACACAAACGTCAACTATATTTGCATTAACAGTTTCATTAATACTTATTATGTTAGCGCCTGATGGAGGTCTTTTGAAAATGGCAGCTTGTTTGGGAGCTGGGCTTGCAATGGGTTTTGGAGCTGTAGGGCCTGGAATAGGAGATGGGTTAGTAGCTCGGTTTGCAAATTTAGGTGTTGCGAGAGATCCACGGAATATGGGATTATTAACTCGTACCATGATTATTGGTCAAGCAATTACAGAAACAACAGATATTTATGCAATGGTTGTTTCTTTAATTTTAATTTTTGTAATATAAAATGGAGGTAAGAAAATGGAAATGATTACAGGAGAACAATTAATTAAAGCTTTAGCTTTATTAGCTGCGGGTTTATCAATGGGATTGGGTGCTGTAGGACCTGGTATCGGTGAAGGTTTTGTTGGTGGAAAAGCGTGTGAGTCTATAGGTAGACGACCAGATGAAGCAAACTTAATCACAAAAACAATGATTATTGGTCAGGCAATTTCTGAGACAACTGGAATTTATGCTTTGGTTGTTGCTCTTATTTTAATTTTTGTTGTCTAAAGGAGTTTAGTTGTGATTTCAATTAATATTTATGAAATCATCATGCAGATGGTTAATTTTTTAATCTTGCTGTATTTATTGAATCGATTTTTAATTAAACCTTTGTCAGAATTTATTGAAAAGCGCTCAGGTGATATTAAATCTGATATTGAAACTGCAAAAGAAAATAAAGAGGAATCTTCTAAGTTGTTAGAGGAGCAAAAATCAGTATTAAATAATGCAAGACAAGAAGCAAAATCTATTAGAGAAAAAGCTGAGCAAATTTCTCTTAAAGAAAAAGAACAGGTTTTATCTGATGCTAAAAAAGAGTCAGAACAAATGTTGAAGCAAGCAAGAAAAGACATCGATTTAGTTGTCGATAAAGCAAAAAAAGATTTAGTTAATGAGGTTGGCCACTTGTCGATTACGTTAGCTGAGACTGTTTTAAAAAGAACGATTGATCATAAGGATAAGGAAACACTTATTTCTGATGGGTTAAACAAGATATCAATATCATGAAGTATGTATTACTTGCATCTCGATATGTAAAAGCATTTTCGAATTGTTTTGATTCGGATTCTGATAAAATTTCTCAATTAAGTATATTAGCAGATGTTATTTCTAAAGTTTATCTTGAAAAAGGTGTTGTTGATATGATCAATGATCCAACAGTTACATCCTCTAAAAAGTTTAGTGTTTTATCTTTGTATGTCCCTAGTGGTAATAAGATGCTAACTAATTTTCTTTCTCTTTTGATTCAAAAAGATCGATTTTTTCTTTTAGACGATATGGCTACTATTGTTGAATCTATGATTTATGATTTAAAGAAAGAAGTTCCCGCAACTGTTTATTCATCTGTTTCTTTACAACCTAAAGATAAACAGACGATTCTTGCATATTTAAAATCTTATTTTAAAAAAGATGTGGATTTAAAAATGATCGTTGATGAATCGATTTTAGCAGGCGTTAAGGTAGAAGCAAACAATACAGTTTTTGATGCAACGCTTGATAATTCATTAAAAAATTTAAAATTAGCATTTCAATAAAAGGAAGGTAATGTTATGAAGTTTAAACCAGAAGAAATTACAGGGGTGATTGAAGATCAAATTAAGAATTTTGATATGAATGTAGAAGAAAAAGAAACAGGTAAGGTTTTACAGGTTGGAGATGGAATTGCTCGAGTTTATGGTCTTGAAAGTGTTATGTCTGGAGAGTTGGTTAAATTTGCTTCAGGCGTTCAGGGTGTTGTTTTAAACTTAGAAGAGGATAACGTAGGTGTTGTTATTTTAGGAAACGGTTCTTCGATTAAAGAAGGTGACGTTGTTGAAAGAACAAAACGTATTATGGATATTCCTGTAGGGGATGCCTTACTTGGTCGTGTTGTTAATCCATTAGGGGAACCGATTGATGGTGTTGGTGATATCGTTACTGATTTAAGACGACCTATAGAGCGAATTGCTCCCGGTGTTTGTGATAGACAGCCTGTTTCTGAGCCACTACAAACTGGAATTAAATGTATAGATACAATGATTCCTGTTGGTAGAGGACAAAGAGAATTGATTATTGGTGATAGAAAGACTGGAAAGACTGCGATTGCTTTAGATACTATTATTAACCAAAAGGGTGGGGATATAATCTGTGTTTATGTTGGTATTGGTCAAAAGAAGTCTACTGTATCAAGAGTAATTCAAACTCTAAAAGATCATGGCGCTATGGATTACACTGTTGTTGTAAATGCAGCTGCTTCTGATTCTGCAACATTACAATACTTAGCACCGTATGCCGGTTGTGCGATTGGTGAAGAATTTCTTGATAATGGTAAACACGTGTTAGTAGTTTATGATGATTTGTCTAAACATGCCGTTGCATATAGACAGTTATCATTGCTTCTTCGTAGACCACCAGGTAGAGAAGCATTTCCGGGGGATGTTTTTTATCTTCATTCACGTTTATTAGAGAGAGCACTTAAATATTCTGATGAAAAAGGTGGCGGATCTTTAACTGCTTTACCAATTATCGAAACTCAATCTGGTGATGTATCTGCTTATATTCCTACCAATGTAATTTCAATTACAGATGGTCAAATTTATTTAGAGTCTAATCTTTTTAACAAAGGAATTCGTCCAGCTGTTAATCCTGGAATTTCAGTTTCAAGGGTTGGTGGTAGTGCCCAGATAAAAGCAACAAAAAAAGTGTCTGGTAGATTACGATTAGATCTTTCTCAATATTGGGAAATTGAAGCATTTGCTCAGTTTGGTTCTGATTTAGATTCCGCAACAAAACAACAGTTAGAAAGAGGTAAACGTTTAATTGAAGTTTTAAAGCAAGATCAATTTAATCCTTTACGTATATCTCAGCAAATTGTCATTATATATGCAGCTGTTCATGGACATTTAGATGATATAGCACTTGATAAGATAAGTGAATTTGAAAAAGCAGTGTTTTCACTTTTGAACTCCGAGCATGCTGGTTTGCTTGATAAACTTGAAACTGAAAAAGATTTATCGGATGAAATAGTGACTTCAATTCAAGAAATTATTAATGAAGTAAGAAAATTGTTTGTAGAAGTATAAATCATGGCTCAACTCAGAGATATTAAAGATCGAATTAATTCAGTTAAAAAAACTCGTAAAATGACTCAGGCTATGAAAATGGTTTCTGCTGCTAAGTTTAAACGAAATTCTAAGCAAGCTGTTGCTAGTCGTTTTATTATACATGAGCTAGATTACAATATTAATCAAGTTTGTAGTAATGCTGATGGGTTGTTTGATGTTTCTTTAATGCAACCTGTTTCATCGGATCGAGATTTGGTTTTAGTCATTGCTGGTGATCGTGGTTTGTGTGGTGGTTTTAACAGTAATATTTTGAAATATGCATCTCACTATATTAATAAGTCTGAAAATGATTGTGACTTAATTCTATTTGGAAAAAAAGCAATTTCTCATTTTAAAGATCAAAAAGATGCTATCATTGCTACATATGAAAATTTTCAGGAATCACTAGCTATAAATACTATTGATACTATTGTATCTGAATGTGCTAATTATTATCTTAGTAAGCAGTATGAACGTATTGTTGTTTTATATAATGAATTTAAAACTGCTGTAGCTACTAATCTTATTTCAAAACAATTATTCCCTGTGAAATGGGACACTGATGATGACTGTGATGTGGAAAAAAGTGTTATTATAGAGCCAAGTATTGATGCTGTTCTTGCTGATTTATGCCAGTCATATGTTAAGTATTCTTTGTATAATGCATTTTTAGAGAGTTCAGCTGCAGAGCAAGGTGCAAGAATGGCTGCTATGGATGCTGCATCCAGTAATGCTGGGGATATGATCAATGATTTAACATTAATTTATAATAGACAGAGACAAGCTCAAATTACGACTGAGCTTTCAGAAATTGTTGCTGGAGCAGAAGCTCTTGTCAATTAAATTATTTAAGGAGATGAAGTAATGTCAAAAGGAAAGATTAATCAAGTTATTGGACCCGTTGTTGATTTTAAATTTGATGCAGGTCAGTTACCAGATCAAGGTCATGCTATTGAGTTGTTAGATCAAGATGGTAAAAAACTTGTTTTTGAGGTGTTTCAACACTTAGGTGATGATGTCGTAAGAACGGTTGCTATGGACTCTACGGATGGTTTAGTTCGTGGAATGGAAGGCAGTAATACGGGGGCTCCTATTACGGTTCCAGTTGGAAAGCAAACACTGGGTCGTATTATGAATGTTCTTGGTGAACCTATTGATTTTGATGGTGATATTAAAGCAGAAGATCGCCTCCCAATTTTAAGAGAAGCGCCATCTTTTGAAGAGCAAAGTTCTGTTACTGAGATGTTTGTAACAGGGATTAAGATTATTGATTTGTTAGCGCCTTATCCTGTTGGAGGAAAAGTTGGACTTTTTGGAGGTGCAGGAGTAGGAAAAACAGTTTTAATTATGGAGTTAATCCGTAATATTGCTATGGAACATGGCGGATATTCTGTTTTTACTGGAGTGGGTCAACGTTCTCGTGA
>PBEQ01000009.1 GCA_002719695.1 bacterium
TACCTTATTTTATTTATTATTATTATGATAGGTTTTGCCGGTGTGATTGTGATGTCAATTTTAGAGCGTGTAAAAGAATTTGGAATTATGATGGCCATCGGACATACCTTTTCTCAGATAGGACGGATTATTTTTTTGGAGGCACTCATACTTGCTCTAATGGGGTATGGCCTAGGTGTTAGTAGCGGTTTTTTATTATTATTAATTGCCCAAAAAACAGGGATTAATTTAAGTGTATTTGGTGCTGGTTTTGAGCAGTTTGGAATTGCTACAATGATTTATCCACCCTTATCATTATCCTATGCTTTATTACCATTTATTGCTGTAATATTAACGGCTTTAGTTGCCATAATGTGGCCCTTACGAATTTTATATAAATTAAATCCAATACAATCTATTCAATTTAATTAAGGAGCGTTACGATGAGTTTATTACATTTAAATGATATTTCAAAAGTTTACTCTGAAGAAACAGCCAATCAAACAAAGGCATTAAGGTCTATCAATTTAACCATAAATGAAGGTGACTTTACGGTTATAAGTGGGCCCTCCGGTTCAGGAAAAACAACCTTGTTAAATATGATGGGGGGGCTAGATCAGCCTACAAAGGGTTCAATTATCTTAAATAATCAAACGATAACACATTTAAAAGAAACTCAGTTAGCCAAAATACGACTTCATAATATTGGATTTATTTTTCAAGCTTATAATTTAATTCCTGTACTAACGGCAATGGAAAATATGGAATACGTTTTAATGCTTCAGGGAATAAAAAAACATGAAAGAGATAGGCAAGTAATGACTATTGCAAAACAGCTTGAAATAGAAGACTTATTATCAAAAATACCAGCGCAAATGAGTGGGGGACAACAACAACGAGTTGCTATTGCTAGAGCCATTGTTGCTAAACCAAAAATTGTATTAGCAGATGAACCTACTGCTAATTTAGATTCTAAAGCAGGTGAAACCTTATTGACATTAATGAAAAATTTAAACGAAGTAGATAGCATTACGTTTGTATTCGCTTCCCATGATAGAGCTGTTATTAATAAAGCAAAACGACATATTTATTTAAAAGATGGGCAGATTGAAAATGATACGTATCAATAACGTTATATTGATTTTATGTTGCTTTTTATCTATCTCTATAGTTGCTGAAGAGCCAGTAAATAATTTCGATAAAGCTAATACCATTATCGATTTCGAAACAAGCAAAGCTAAAACAAACGTATCTGTAATACAGCCTGATTTCCACGTTTCAGGACAGATTAATAGTATTGTTAACCAATTCTATAAGCTTGGAGCGGCTAACTATAATAGTGTTGTTACTAATTTGCAGTATGATTATAACCATATTAGTATTCAGGCAGAGTATGATGTATCGTCCTATTGGGTAGGATCGGCTCTTGAATTAACCCCTTTAATAACGTCGATTAGTAAGTCATCATCGTCTTTAGATTTAAGGAGTGTCATTTATAAGTCTAAAAGCCAAGCACTTATTGGATCTCTTAAGATAGCCGCTGTCGAGTATTACACAGCAGGAGGGCTACTATCTTTAGGTATTCAACGGCTATCATTTGGGCTTGGAAAAATTTGGAGACCTACGGATTATCTAGCAAGCTATGATGGATTAAATACGTTTGCTAATGATATCAGCGGCTATGCAGCCATTGTTTATACTCATGACATGTCATCTTTATCACAATGGCAGTTATTTATAGCTGATAATTATAGTAAAACATTATACCAAGGCTCATATTGGCGATTTAACTCACATGGAATAGATTATAGCGGAATTATTCTTAACCATAATAAAGGAATCATGGTAGGCGGTGATATTATTAAAAGTTTTGATAAAACACCACTTACTTTTTATGGTGAAGTTGCCTTAAATCAATGGTATCAAAAATCAGGGTTGGGTAGGCGGATTCTGATTGGAATGGATCGTGTTATAAATCCATTATTAATGGTTTCTTTTGAAGGTTTTTATAATAAAAATATGACCGAGAATGCTACACATAATTCTTATTTATTTGATTATCAATCTTCATTTTACCTAGGAACAATACTTCAATATCAAGCGTTTACATTACTTAGTTTAACCAATACAACGATTATGAATACAGCTGATAAATCCGTATTAACAATACCATTAATAAGAGTATCGATACGAGATAATTATGATGCCATGGGAGGAGGGTTCTTTGGTTTTGGAAAACATAATACTGAGTTTGCTAATTTTCAAAATTATATTTTTTGTGGGCTACACTATTATTATTGAAGCTTTAAGTGATTGTTAATAGTTGTTTGGGCATTGGATGCTAAGTATATATAGAGTGCACGAAGTGGTATGACACCTATACTACGGGAAAGAAATTGACGTGATACTGAGTTAGTCATAGCAGCAATAGCCGCACTATTACAAAGCGATGTAGTAATGCCAATTCCAAGCGTGGCTTGTGGTGTTAATGAATTAGAGTTTAGCAAGGCTGTTGCTAATAAAGATTCTCTACAAAATACAGATAACAAAAAAAGCGGACTAGCAGGCGCTTGAGGAAGGTTTGCTGCTTTTAAAATAAAGTGTTTTTCTTGGGGAATAGACAATACCATACCCAATGAACTAGCACAGAAAATAGATGTGAGCTGTTGAGTATTATTATCTTTTGATACCAAAGAAGCTAGTAAGGATCCAATAGTAGCACCATAAAACATGCCTATCGAATTTGAAAATACTTGAGAGGATCGTGATAATGCTAATTGAGTGTAACCTTTTGCAAAGGTTCTTGGATTGTTAAACTTAAAAGGAAATAAGGCCTTTTGAACATTGCCAAAACAAACCCCTTCCTTCATATGAGTAATTGTTAAAGATTGTAGTGGAAACGTAATACCCGCAACAAAAGAAGCTATAAATGATTGATATCCTGGTTTAACACAATGTTTAACACAGTCGTTGAATAGGTTTTTTTGAGACTTATTGTTGATAGTTTCTCTATCGTTTTGATTATGTTGTGAAGACCTTTTTATAAGGGGTGTCTCAGACTCACGGTTATGTCTAAAAGCATAACTATATTTCAGATTAGTCAGACTTAATATGGCTATGAAAGGAATATAAGGACTCATATGATTGTTATGAAACTTACATGCCAATTAATTTAAAAGAAACGATTAAAATTATTACAATAATGAACATTACAAATAATAATCGACACAATAATGCGATATTATGGGAAACTAATTCTTTTATGATTAACTCTATACTAGATAAAATAAACATGGATAGTATTATCTTAAATAGTTTCAGATTACTATATGTAAGCAGCTATATAGTTCAGATGACATCCCATGGAGTTAAAGGAAATTAAAACTATGCATAAAACCTCTTCACATTTTCCTTTTCCTTTAACAAACATGTACGGAAGTAATTTGCAAAGAGAGAATACGGGTGCATCTCTTACCAGAAGGCGTTCATACTGGAGTAGGGAGAGTTGCACAACTCTAGAACGTTTTAAACTTGATTTAATAATATTGATTGATGTAAAACGTGCTTGTTTGATTTGCGTAACACTAAATACACAATAGAAGAAAAACTAAGTACTCTATTTAAGTTAAATTCTGAAGAAATTGAGCTTGTTTCAAAGTCTGTATTAGAGGATTTAGTAGCTAAGGAAGATGATAGGCTTACGTTACCCTTAGCGTATGCTTATCGAAACGATGAAGAGCTATCATTTAAGATTATATCTTTATATTAGTTCTGTTGACTCAAGAGATATAGCCTACAAAGACTTGGCTTTAAGACTAATAAAATCTAAAAACTGTCATTTTAATAACGCAGAACCATGTATTAAAATAATAAAAACAAAGGAACAAAAAGAGATAGCTTTTCATTGTATTGCACTAACTTTATTCCCTAAAATAGTAATACATTGCGATGAAAGATACCTAGTAGTTATTATTAACCTGGTTAAAGAAATACCAACTATAAAGAGTCAAGAAGGCCTTATTAGATCACTTACCCGTAGATATCCACAGACACTTGAAATCAGTAAAAAGAGTGCTGAATGGTTAAGGTTTATTAAAAAATATTTTTCACCACAATGCTTTAATGAAGTAGAAAAATTTATCAATAAACACAATTAGCTAAAATAAAGTGATAAAAATAATTGATCTACAAAACCCAAGAAAAATTAGTTTGGCTATCTAAGAAAAAATCAATACTAAACTTACTCCCTACTTTAATAGAGTGAGTAGCTAACGTTAATGTTCCTGATAAGGTTGAGGCGGTTTGTTCTTGAGGATTCCACTGACCAGTTAGGAGCTGTTGATTGGCTAATCTGATAACACATAAGTCATTTGGGTTAATCAATAATAGATCAGGATTTTCGAATGACTCAATTAAGATAGTTAATTCAATTGTAGTATCTATAATATGGGGGGTAATTGAGACTTTTGCTTTATCAATAATATGAGTTTGTACCGGAAGCGTTCTCGTTTGGTGAGGTTGCTGAGTTTCCTGAAAAAACGAGGCAATCCAAGTAATAAATGCCAGAATTACAGCATAAAAAATTAAGCGACGATGAACTGCCTTTAGTCGAGCCATTTAATGGAACATCCCATAGATGGATATTGCGTTTCAGGAGGATTTTGGTTTTGTGATAGTTGTTTTGCTGATTCAAGTAGTTCTTGATTTGTTACAGCGGTTTCATCTTTCCAGTTATCATCTAGGCGCCCGTGATAATAAAGTGTCATATCGTGTTTAAGTAAATAAAGATCCGGTGTACATTGAGCCTGATATGCTTTTGCCACAGCTTGATCATTATCTACTAAGTAAGGAAACGGAATACGATCCGTTTTAATTTTTGTTTTCATAGCATCTGGCGAATCATCTGGATAATCAGGATTAATATTTGGGTTTATGGCAACAACATGTATACCTAGTTCAACGAGTTCATGACGTAATGCAATTAACCGGTTCCAAATAGCAATAGCATATGGGCAATGATTGCAGGTAAAAATAATTAAAAGACCCTTATCTCCTATTAAATCATGGTTGTTATAGGAATAACCAAACGGATCATCCAATGTGAAATCAGGCATTTTGTGACCTAAATCTAAAGAAAGAGACTCTAACAAAACCATAAAAACTCCTTAAAATGAGTATTAAATAAGTATTGTTAGTGTATCATGATTTGCTCTTTAGACAATGCTCAATATCAGTCATTGCTGTTAGTTTTAAGCGTGTTTTATTAATTTTTTCACCTTGAGATAGCTCAAATTCATTTTGTTTTTTCCAATCATCATATGTGTAATACGGACACTTTTTTTCTTTAAGATGCGTTTCTAAATCAAATGAAACTAAGGACTTATTAGCTACGCTATCCAAATCTGAAACAAAACTATCAACGGTTTCTTTGGCACCTGCTTTATTGGTTCCAATAACACCTTGTGGGCCACGCTTAATCCAGCCTGCACAATAGTAGGCAGCAAGCGATTTTGGTTGCGTTGTTATTTTTCCTGCTTCATGTGGAATACAGTGTGTTTTTTCATTAAAAACAATACCAGGTAGCGCCGCTCCTTTATACCCTGTTGATGAAATAAGAGAATTAAGTTTAATATGATAGGTTTCATCTGATAGGGTTGTTTGTTGATGGTGAGGTTCTCCCGATAAAATTGTTTTCGACATGGTAATCGATTCCAGTCTGTTATTGTTGATATGAGCTTCTTTTAATTGTGAGTAAAAATGAATATGAAGTCGTTTTGATTGTTCTTTAGAATTTACCACAGCTTTTAAGATATCAACATTTTTTTGAACCCGTTTGGTTTCATTATATTCAACTAGATCTATATTAGATAACGAAATAGTCTTAGGATCCAATTTTGTTTGAATATAACTAAGTTCAAGTAATTCAGCTAATTCAAGTGGCGTACATTTAGCCTGAGCAGGGCCACGACGAGCAAAAATATGAACATCAGAAATAGCTTGTTTTGTAATAATATCAATACAAGATTGAGGCATTTCTGTTTTAGCTAAATCAACGGGATCTTTTAAAAAGATTCTTGCGATATCTAAAGCGACATTACCCATGCCAATGATTCCAACATGATTACCTAGTAATAGCGGATCAAAATGTGTGCGTTGTGATGTATATCCATTGTACCATTCAACTACATCACGAGAACCAGCAACATTACTAAGGCTATAATCTAAGCCAGGAACATCATTATCACTTTCAGTACCTGTACAAAAGAAAATAGCATGATAGGCATCTTTAACATCATCTAAGGTGATATCAGATCCAAAACTTATATTTCCGTAAAACTTAAGAGGCGCTTGATCTAAAATCTTGCCAAAGTAAGTAGCAAGCGACTTGATACGTTCATGATCAGGCGCCACCCCTGTGCGTAATAATCCAAAGGGTTGAGGATAACGATCGATCATATCAATAGAAAGAGGTAAGCCAGTTTTAGCTAAAGCATCAACAACATAACATGCAGATGGACCAGCCCCCACAATAAATATTTTTATTGTGTCCATAATACTAATTATACCCTAAAAAAGTAATTTAAAACGCTGCGTTATAAACATGTTAATATCAAGGATGAAAAACGACTAACATATAGGGTGTTGTTACTATTAAATAGGTAAATTATTTTATAACAACGTAATGTGATTCATTTGAGTTTTGATCACGTAAGTATGGATCAGCTGGATTTAATGAAAAACCACCTAAATAAGGAGAATAAATGTCGTCTTGTGATTCTCGATGATTGGTTGGTTCAGAACGCCTAGTGGAAAAAAATCCCGTGGTAAAGTTTACAACCTTTTCTGTAACCATTGTTACAGCCAATCCAGGTAATCCAAATAATTCAGGTAATCAAGACATCATGTATCCTTTATGTTATTTGTTTATATAATAATTATTGTAAAAAAAATAAAAATTTCAATAAAAATAAAATTAAACCTCAGGAGTCTTCCTGTTATGGTTGCTAAAGCAATTACTTTGTAGTGATGATATGAGTATACTTATACTACTATCCTTGTATGCCCTTTAATACTGCTTATCAAATGATTAAAAACGTCATAACAAGGGTATCAAGTTATATTAAGTATAAATTTAAGAATGAGGCATAATAAAATAAATCGTAACATAGTAAAAATTGTAATGTTATTACTAGGTATTGTTTTGATAACGGGGTGTTCTTTTTTATTTGATAAAAAGGAACAAGAAAAAGCTAATGAACCTCCTGTATTTAAACAGTCAAGCTATTTGTTTATAATCAACGATAATGAAACGCGGTTGATAGGAGAGGTTAGTGCAACTGATCCGAATAATGATGACTTAGAATATACAGTAACGCCTGATACCTTTTTAATTGAAAATGAGTTGCTATCATTTATAGTAACACCTAATTTGGCTGCAGATATTGCTACAAAAAATTATCAAGCACTAGTTACGGTTTCGGATGGAGAACTAACTGTTTCACAATCTGTTAAGATTACCGTTAAAAATAAAGATAATACAGATAAAGATAATGATGGATTAAGTGACAGTGAGGAACTTGCCGTTGGATCAGATCCCAATAGTGTTCCTAGAGAAATAGCAGAATTAAAAAAAATGTTAACGCACTATTACGAAGCTGATACGCCAGAAGAGTGTGGCAATATTAATAATTGGGATACGTCGCAGGTTACATATATGTATGGATTGTTTAATGAAAAATACAAGTTTAATTGCGATATCAGTAATTAGAATGTGTCCAGTGTAACAAATATGGGAGGTATGTTTGATGGAGCCAGTGCCTTTAATCAAGATATTAGTAACTGGAATGTTAGTAGTGTAACAGATATGGGAGGTATGTTTTATAGAGCCAGTGACTTTAATCAAGATATAAGTGGATGGAATGTTGTTAATGTAACAGAAATGGGATCTATGTTTTATAGAGCTAGCTCATTTAATCAAGATCTAAGTAATTGGAATGTTTCAAGCGTATCATCCTGCTCAGATTTTTCTACTTATTCAGGTATAACAAACACCCCCTTACCAACTTTCACAAACTGTAGCCCATAAATCAAAACAAGTATCCATCAAAACCAAGCGATCATTACATCAATAACATGTTGTAATTGATCTTTGGTAATAATATAAGGTGGAGTTACATATAAAAATCGATCAAAGGGTCGAATCCAAACACCATGTTCAATCGCATACGCTTGCATGCCCTTTAGATCATTAGCATCATATACTTCTATTACCCCCATAGCTCCTAAAACTCGAATGGATTTTACTTTGGGATGAGAAAATGGTGCTAACTGTGTTTTAAGGCACGTTTCAATAGCTGCAATTTTATTTAAGGTCTGATTGTCTTGAAATAATTCAATGCTTTTAAGTCCTACACGACAGGCTGTTGCATTGCCCATAAATGTGGGACCGTGCATAAAAGCATGATCAAAGGAATCACTTAAAAAGCCATCAAAGACAGGGCTGGTTGTTAACGTTGCACTATGTCCACAATAACCTGCGGTTAATGCCTTACTAAGTACCATTAAATCTGGCGTAACCTGAGCATGATCAGCCCCAAAGAGCTTGCCTGTTCGACCAAAGCCAGTGGCTACTTCATCAAAAATAACCAGCACATTATACTCATTACAGATCGAAACCACTTTTTCTAAGTAAGCAGGCGAATATAAATTAAAGCCACCTACTCCTTGCATAATCGGTTCACAAATAAAGGCAGCGATGTGCTTATGATTGGTTTTAATCATGTCATGAAACAAGTCAATATCGATAGCAAGTTGTTTAGGATCTGCCTCAAAGCCCATTTTTGGTTCAGGAACAAAAAGATGTTCTGTGAGAATCCCTTTAAACATCCGATGCATACTAGGATAACTATCATCAGGCCTACTAACAGCCATGACACCAAACGTATCACCATGATAACTACGATTAAGAGCCAAAATTTTCTTTTTTTTGGTATTTCCTTGATTCATCCAAAATTGAAATACCATTTTTAAGGCAATTTCACAGCCCACAGACCCACTATCAGCAAAAAAGACATGATTGAGTCCATTAGGCGTAATCTCTACCAGTTTATTAGCAAAATTTTCAGCTGGATCATGAGTTAAGCCACCTAGCATAACATGAGGAAGGGTATTAATTTGTTCGGTAATAACAGCATTAATATCAGGATGATTATAACCATGAATCACACACCACCAAGAGGAAATCGCATCAATGAGTTGTGCACCAGACTCAAGCGTTAAGTAGACACCTTTTGCTGATTTAATTTTTAAAGGGGTATAAGGGTGTTTATGTTGACGATACGGATACCAAATAGCTGATTTTTCTTTATTCATAAGTAAGTGTATAATTATACAGAGTATTTGTTAGCATTAATAGGGTCGTGAGTCATGGGAATTTTATTTAAACTAATTTTTGGTATTGTAAGTAAGCTTGTTTGGGGATTTGCCTCAATTCGATGGCCTTATCCATTTAATATCTTAATTTTAGGAACCTTATGTCGATTTTTTGGAATAAATTTATTTGAAGCAGAAAAACCCTTAGAAAAATATTATTCGTTTCAAGATGTTTTTACCCGTCAATTAAGGCCACATTCAAGATCAATTGCATCGCAAGCTGACGTCATCTCCCCTGCTGATGGATTGGTGATTGATACCTTTTCATTAAGTAATGAAAGACCCATTTATATTAAGGGCGAAGATTATTTGTTAGAAGAGTTAATTAAAGAACGAATTTCTTGTAAAAAAGGTGTTGGTATTAATATTTATTTGGCACCTCATAATTACCATCGTTTTGTGATGCCTATTGCGGGTGAAATTGATAATGTTAGACATATCCCTGGCGCTCACTTTCCGGTAAAACCATCATTAAGTGCCATATTTCCGAAAGTCTTTTTAAAAAATGAGAGGATTGTTTTAACTGGTAATACAGATGGAAAGATTTGGTATATGGTTTTAGTTTCCGCCTTAAATGTTGGGGGTATCGAATTACCATGGCTCGATACAATGCAGAAAGGTATGGGAGGAAGATCTTTTGATCATCCATCAGATCATTTATTTATTCAGGGAGAAGAGTTGGGCTATTTTAAAATGGGATCAAGCATTTTATTGCTATTACCTGATACAGATGTTTCTGAATTAACTATTCAAAAAGATACACCCATTCGTTATGGTGAGTCCTTGGTTCGTAACGCTGTGATTCATCACACATTATAAGGCGTTGATCTCAGAATGAAGTGTCTGGGGAACAACCTCCGGAAACTCCTTAATCATTGATTTTAGCCATTTAATAATCTCTGATGCGTGATCAGCTTTGTTTTGAGAGTTTAGAATAAAAAGTGTAATTAAAAAAAAGCGCCAAGGAATATGATAATCAGTTGTTGTTAAATAGTGTTTAAATGTGGTTATAAATAATGACAGGTTATTGCTATAACATAGTGCTACTAAATATTCATATAAAATACCTGAATGAGAACAGGTTGTTAGCGCTCTAGTATGAATAAATGAGACACACTCATCATAACGCTTTTGTTGATTCAGCATTTTTGCTTTTAAATAAAATCCAGATCGTGCAAAAGTTCCAAAATGGTTTTCTAGCTTTGTTAAATAATATTCGGCTGCGTTTAAGTCATTATTTTGCACTAAGCACTCAGCAAGTGAAACTAAGATCTTATACGAATATTTTTCAGTATCAGATAATCGTTTGTAATATTTAGAACAATAGGTAGCCCATGATACATGACCACGTAACGATTTCGCTAATTTAGGTGATTTATAAGGCTTAGAAAAATGGCTAGTAAAAGCAGCTTCTAATGATTTAAGAGCCTTATTATTATTAAATAAAGCCAAAAGTTGACTGTTTCCATGTTTAAATTGAGTCATTAAGTTGCTGTAATGATAGTGATCAGCAAGATAGCGAAGGTGAGTAAAGTTTGTAGTATAAAAAAGATTCATACCATATTGGCCATAATATAAGTTTTTTGAAAGATAGTTATCTGTCCATTTTGGAATACCAAAATCATAAATTAATACAAGACTATTATTTTGTAAGTTAGTCAAAATTGACCGCATAACGGTATCGAGTTCAAATGAAAAATTAAATCGTTGTTTAGCAGGAATGTTTGTTTTTTGCATAAATTTAGATATAGCATCATAGTTACGTTTACTAAAACAGTCCTTGGCTAAGTTTTTTTTCCAATCTTCTTTAAGTAGATGAGATAGTCGTAATAGGTTTTTTGGTGGATTAGTTGAAAAATTAGTGGTAGTTAAGTTTTTAAGATAGTCATGTAGCGATGTTCCTTTATAAAAACGAGGCGGAAATGTTTGTGTATCAAAAAAATAATCAGAGTTATTAAAATAAGTAGCCATATTCCATTCGTATAGAGTATTGTTATTGTACTCCATATGATGTGTGGCTAAGGCGTCACACACATAGTTCATTATCACTACCGATGCTTGATTTATAAGTGAATAATCATCACCTAAGCAATCAAAAGCCTGCCAAGATACATGCTCTTTATAGCGGTTATAAAGAGGATGGTGATGAATAGAATCAACTAAAGCATCACTCGAATCTGTAATTGTAAACTTAATTTTTTTAAAAAGAGGATGTTGTTGTTCTTCTAATAATAAGCAAATATGAAAGGATAACAGACCTAAACCTGCACCTAGTTCCACAACATGAAGGATTTCCTTATCACAATTATGATAATATGCTTGAATAAGATTTAAATATTTATTCGCTAAGTTAAGGCTTGTTGAGTATGAAAATGGTACCTGGTGGGTAAAAAAGGTATCTAATCCATCTTGCCATGTATACTGTGATAATTTACAACAAAGAGAGTCTGGTCTACTAACATAATTTTGGATAACTGTTCTTTCAGTTAATGGATGCTGTGAAACAGCACCATTATGCTTTGTTGAATATTTGAATAATGCTGACATATTAGCTGGTATTCCCAAATTTCACCTTCTTAAAACCCTTCATAAATAGTGTCTGTAGGGTTAATTACTTGAACAACCTTAAATAAAAATTATATAATAATTTTTAATTGAAAAAAATTCTTAAAAAGTGAGGACATTATGAAAAAAATTTTAGTATTAAGTATGATTGGGTTATTATCATTTGCTACCTATACCTTTGCCGGATGTGGCGCATGTGGTGGGGACCATTCACATTCAAAAGCTGAACATAACCATGACAAACTAGAACACGGTAAAAAAGCGTGTTGCTCTGTAAAAACAAAAGATTGTGAGAGCAGCTCTTACAAGATTAAAAATAACTATAAAACATTAACAGCTCCTAAAACAGTCAAAAATAAAAAAGAAGTTGATCTTATTATGAAACGTTATCATAAAGAACTAAAAGAACTTAACAAGAAATACAAAAAGAAGCTAAAAAAGTATCAATAATAGCTAGTTATTGTTTTAAAATACTCCCTATCTATTTTTCTTTCAAAAATACTTAGTTTCTGAAAGATGGGTAGGGGGTGTTAAGGCCCCTTTAATGGAAAAAATTGGGTTTTGTTTAATGGAGTACGTAAGGTTAGTCCTAATGATTGCTCAAAAACAATGGGCTTGATACTATTACACTAGTAACTCAAAGGAGACCATATTGGGACTTAAAAGTTTAGTAATTAATGTTAAAAATCAAACAACTAAACTGATTGATTCTGATGCAGCCAATATATCATTTCAAAACTCCTTAACCGTGTTTCGAGGTCAATCTTTTTTTACATCAAGTTTTACGATCAAAAATAAACATGGTCATTTTATTTTATGTTTAGATAAACATTATGAACGATTTCTAAGATCGTATCATCGCTTGTTTGAACGTTCAGAATTTCCGCTTACTTATAAACAATTTAAGTATTATATTGATGATGTTTTAAATGCCAACATGAATGCTAAGTACGAGAACTTACATTGTGTTATCAGTTGTATAGCTGGAAAACCTCAATCTCAACAATTTTTATCAGGTGAGTATTCTAATGGTTTTGGAGGCGATTTAGAAGAAATTGTTGTGATAGTAAATCCCTTTAAACCAAAACCAGATTGGTGCTATAAAAGGGGGCTAAATATTTTGACAATGCCTTATCAGAGGCCATTTGCAACAGCCAAGCCGGCTCATTATTTGGGGGGTGTTCAAGGTCAGCATATGCTAGATGCCCTCAATATCGCAGCCCTTTTAATAAAAGAAAATCAGACTATTTCAATAGAGCAGGCGTTAACAGAAAGTTATCGTAGTTATCAATCGTTACCTATATATGATCAATATGCGTTTCGACGGTTATGTCATGATTGCCGTTTGGTTAATACCCCTGAAGCATTGAATCACGTAATAAAACGGTATCCAGAAAATATACTAAAATTACCACTTTTTGAATCGCTGTCATTTAGAAGCTGTCAGCAGTTAGAATCGTTATATAACGATAATTTTAAGCAATTATGGCATGAAGTTATCTTTGTATCTGAAGAAACTAATCCATTTTTATATGAGGGATCTACCTTTTCATTAATGGGAATTGATCAAAATGATTCGTGTGTATTTATTCCTCTTGAAGGTAATACAACCAAAGCAGAGGATTTAAATACAGGGTATGTATTAGAAAGTACCTCAATAGCGTTATTACAAGAAGTCGCAAAACAAAATGAGATTCCCTACAAAATAGCATCGATTCGTTATAATGATGTTCGCTCATTAAAAGCACTTTATTGCATATCAACGACGCGCATGTCATTGCATGATCAACATTATCAATTACAACCATGTGTGTCATTTGATAATCAATCATTGCAAATTAAACCCAGTAAAACGTACGAAAATTTAATGAAAGGTGTAAAAGCATTTATGGATACCTATTCATATAATGTTAAATTAGATACACCTTATTTAAGGTATCAAAAGTCAGCGTTAGAAATATCATAAATTTATTTTGAAATTTTTTTTTAAAAGTCACGATAACTATAAAAGATCGTTTAATAAGAAGCGATAATACTATACAATAAGTTTAATAAGAAAATGCTAACAAAAGAAAATTATAATCAAGCACAATTAGTAAACCGCTTTCCATTTGCTATTGGAAACCTTCGCTGGGATTGGAAAAAACCAGCTTCTTTTATGTTTCAAGAATCCAACTTAATCTAGGGGACGTTAGTACCTTTTTTAGTGATTTATTTGTGACTAAATTCTAAATTTTAATTTCCTCTAGACCATTCTATTAGAAAACCGATATTCGGTGTTTTTTATTTATCATATAAATAATTTTAAAAATAAATTTAAAGGGGAAAATTAAATAGTAAATCATTTTGTTAATTAAATAAGATGAAAGGAGAATATAATGAATTGTTTCGCAATGAGCAGTTATACAAGGAGAAGTCAAAGTCTAGCTATACCTCAAACAAGAAAAGAAACAAAGGATCCATATAATGAGATATCAAAGATAATACTAACGTTTCCAGGTGATACAAATTTTTCTGAAACACATATTAATGCAGCTAATGATGTATTATCTATTGTATATTCTAAGGATATTCATCTTAATTCAACTATTAATTTAGCATCTAAATTATTATCTAATGATAAAACAAAGTTTAATAAAATTTGTTATAAGGAGAGTACGGTAGAATTAGAAAATCTAAAAAATTATGTGATTATATTTGCAACAAAAGATCCAAACACACTTCAAGGATTATATCCAAAAAAAGAATTACATCTTCTCGACAAGACAAAATACAGCCACTTTCATGTATTTAACATTGAGGGTACCAAAAAGATTGAAAATGGCACGATTCAGTTAACTTTAACTGAGTTAAAGTTAACTGAGAGATCAACTGAGAGATCAACTGAGAGATCAACTAAGAGATCAATTGGTTGCAAGTCATTGATGCCGTGTTTCCTAAACTGGTTTCACAAGCGATTATCCAAAAAGGATACAACGTGTAAAGCAGCAGAGGATGCAGAGTATAATGCAGCGTGTAACGCAGTAGAGAAGGCAGCGTATAACGCATTATTTGCAACTCAATCAAACAAACAATCAGTGTTTACAACACCTGCTAACGGGGGTGTTTGTGTTGGGGATGTGAAAGTTGAGGAAACCGTTTCAAAGGATGAAGCAGCAAAGGATACAGCGAATAAAGCAGCAAAGGGTACAGCGTATAAAAAAGCCTGTAACTTTTTAGAGAAAGTATTTAAAGATACTAAGAAAAAATAGTGTGATTTATCAGACTAATTCGTCTTCAGTTTCCTCAATAAGTTCCCAGGGATGAATGGGGTCTTGATAATGTTTCCAGACCCTGGGTCCTTGTTTGTACTCATCATCTGTTAATAAACACGCATTTAATTGGTTTGTTAAATTGTCTTTATCAAGATTATATCCAATAAAAACTAATTCTTGGCGTCTATCACCATAAGGCTCTTCCCAGTTTTCTTTAATCGTTTCCACTAAACTTTCGTCTTCAACATTCCATTGATTTTTAGGTACAGCAGCCCACCATTTTCCAGCAGGGGATATTTCAGCTAATTTTCCAGCGACACTAATTTGGCCAACAAAGTCCATTCGTGTTAATAACCAGAAATAATCTTTTATTCGATGCCCCACTCCATAAGCACCTTTTGTTCAACCAGTGTTATCTAGAGATGATTTTAAAAGTAAATGAATTTATTTTATTAAAAGGACGATAACATTTTTAGTATATCTTTTATATACTTAAGTTATATATAAATTAAGGAGAATATAATGAGTCCTTTACCAGCAAATTTAGGAGCAGGATCGAGACCACCATCTGTACCTTCTACAAGTAACCCAACGGGGTCTGATTGTTCAGAGGATGATTGTGACTTGACAGAACGGATAGTCATAATATTGGATTTTCCAAAGTATTTTCCAAATAATAATGAAATAACCCTTCATCCAAATAATGAGTTACTATCTGAAAATCAAACAACGCTTTATGATTATCTTTTGGCAGAAGAAATAGCCATCGATAATCTTAAAAATTATGTGATTATATTTCGAAATAATAATAACAGAGAAATTCCGCAGTTCTATAAAAAGGAAATCTTACCAGAATTAGAAGGAAAAAATCCATATTCACTAGAAATTCTTAAGGATGTATTTGAATTTGAAGTGTAAGCTAATACAAATGGCATATTAGACTTGATGTTAATTCCAAAATCATTGGATGACCAGGATAATACAGATGAGCCAGAACAAATTGATAATGGAAATAATAGTCCAGATGTTTTTAGTCGAGAGGAAACATTACGAATTATAAGAGGTCTAGAAAGGCAGTTTCGTGAATACCAGGGATAGCAGCTAACTAAATTCAATTCCCGTAAATAATTATTAAAATTTAAGTATATTCTTATGAAAAAAATGACTGATATGAACAAAATCAATGAGTCTAATTACATTAGAACATGTAATTAAATTAATGATTTAACCAAAGTTTCTTACTCCAGCGGTAATTCCATTGACGGTTTCACCAAGTTGTTTTAGCAGGGCATCTTTTTTATTTGGATCGAGATCTAAAGAAGATCGCCACTGTTGTAGTAATTGTACTTGTAAGATATTAAGTGGATCAACAAAGGGATTTCGTCTTAGAATACGACCTTTAATTTTAGGGTTTTTATACATAAGTTCTTTTTCCTCAATTAAGCATAATACTTGTTTAAGACAAAGATCATATTCTGCTTTAATATTAGTAAAGATAGCGTGAGCGGTTTTCTGATCATGCGCTAAGCTCATATAAGTAGCGGCAATCGGCATATTGGCTTTTAATAAAACCATTTGCAAATTTTGGATAAGATTATGAAAAAAGGGCCAATTTTTGTACCAGTCTTCCAGTGTGCTAAGACCATAGTCACGCTGAACGCGATCTAAGGCTGTACCAATGCCATAAAATCCAGAAATTAAAAGGCGTGTTTGCATCCAAGAAAATACCCAAGGAATGGCCCGGTAAACGGTTGTTAAATCACAATCCTCAGTAATAACATTAACGCGTTTAGCAGGACGTGACCCTATTGTAGAATGCTCGATTAAATCAATGGGCGTTACATCATGAAAAAAAACTTTAAAGTCACGCTGATGTTTAACTAAGGCTTCATATTTTTCTCGGCTTGTATCCGCTAATAAATGGAGGATAGCGTTATCATCAGAATTTAAGATAACGTTAGTGTTTGTATCATCATCTTGAATATGATGATAGATAACGGCATGAATGACTTGTTCTAGGTGTCGGTAAGCAATCCCTTTATTAAGGTAATTGATGGAAATTTTTTCACCTTGTTCGGTGATTTTAAGATGGGTAAGGGTTCCGGATGGTAAGGCGCGAATAGATTCATTCATAGGCCCCCCCCCACGAGAGATACTACCGCCACGACCATGAAAAAATCGTAAGGTGATCCCAAATTCTTCAGCGCAAGCCTGAAGATCTTGCTGAACCTGCATAATGGTAATTTGAGAGGTTAAAGGGCCAACATCTTTATTAGAATCACTATAACCAAGCATGATTTCTTGTACATTATCACGTTTTGCAAGATAGGATCGATAAAAAGGATCTTCAAATAAGGATCGCATAATAGATACAGCTGAATTTAAATCGGTTAAGGTTTCAAATAAAGGAACAATATCAATCATAGCGTGATCCACAGAACGGTTAGATACCTGTAATAAACCCACTTCTTTAAACAGCAACATTAAGCCATAAATATCATCTTTGGACTGTGTCATACTAATGATATAAGATCGAATAGGAGTATCAGAAAAACAATAAACTGGATTTTTGATAAGATCTAACGTGCTAAATAGCTCCTGAGACGTATTAGATAATTTAGCTAAAAAACTAGTATATCCCATGGTTCGATTATGAATCAGTTCAGTATGTAGCAAAAAGCTATAATCACTTTTTTGGTTAGCTTGTAAATCAATGTGTTCAAAACATTCTTTAATACAGCGATGGTGTACCTCTGAATGTTGACGAATATCTAAATAGAGATTCTCGAAAGTTAAAATAGTATCAATCAGAGTTTGTAACGATCCTAAACTAACCAGGCTACTATCATGTTCAGCTAGCGATTCTTTAATAAGATAGCAATCGGCTAATAAGGCATCCATCGTTTCGTAATGAGGACCAGGTACAATAGGGTGTGACTGAGGTGAATAGCCAACTAATGTCTTACCAAGACCAATAGAGGCTGAAAACTGTTCTAGAAGCGCTAAATTATGTTCAAGTTTAAGTCTCATTAAATCGCATTTGCGCCGGTACGGTTCTTGAGGATTTAGTTTTTGGCTAATATCTGAAAAATGAGGAAAAGATGCTTCTTCATCACGTAAATTAGCGGCTAATGCGGCATTAATACTAACTTTATTGCTAGATAAGGAAAATTCTTTTAAAAGTTGGTTAACCAAGGCCAGATAACGGCGTAAGGTATTGCGACGTTGTAAACATAATGCATATTGTGTCATTTGAGCAGTAACATAAGGATTTCCATCACGATCACCACCTGACCATAAATTAAAAAATAAAAAGGAAGGTAATTGAATATCGCTACGTTTAACCTTGTAAGTATTAGCAATTAAGTAAGCAAAATCATCTAGAATTTCAGGAACAATCTGAAACAACGTTGTTTCAAGATAATATAAATTACGGCGAACTTCATCAATCACTTTAATGCGATCTTTTTGCACATCTTCACTTTGCCATAAAAGTGTAATATGGCGTTTAATATGATCGGCTACCTTTTGATTTAAATGGTTATCATTAATAGTTTGAATAAGATCAATGATTGCTTGAAAGCTTGTGATGTGGCTCATGGTTGTGGTTTCAGTTGGATGCGATGTCCAAACTAATGAGAGATCAATTTTTTCAAGATAACCCAAAAATGTAGTAAGATCGACCCCTTTTGTCTTGGCAAACTGCAATAACTCTTTAAACGTATTTGGGTAAATAGCTTTCTTTTCAAGACGACGTGCCTGATTAACAGAAACGCGGTATTGATCTTCTGCTAAATTACTAAGTTGAAAAAATAAATTTAATGATTTAATTAACAGGCTACAGTTTTCAGAAGATAACGTTTTGATATATGTAACCAGTGTTGAGAAGTCTGTGTTTTTTTGCTGACGACACGTATGAGCTTTATCCAAAACCGTTTCAAAAATACTAAAAAAATCAAGGCCAGCTTGTGTTTTAATAACGTCAAATAGCTGTTCTTTTAAGTAGTCAAATGTAGGTAAAAAAATGCTTTCAATAGACGTTTTATCAAGTAGAGATGCAAGCTCCTTCTGAGCAGGAGTCGTATTTGGATCTTTTTTCTTACGGGACATACTAATAATGTAATACCCACTTTAGTAAAAAGTAAAACGAAAGATAACGATCAACTATAATAAGAAAATTAACTTTATTTTAACATTGAAAGATCTACATAAACTTAATTATAGTAATCAAGCTTTTCTATATTATTATTTTGCGTTTCTGCTGTTTTTGCTGCGGCTGCTTTAGCAGTGCCATTAGCGCCTACTGATTCCCTTAAATCTTCCTTTATGACACACCTCTTCCTAAAAAGAAATAATTATACCTTCCGAGATCCGCTTATTGGTTTTTTTCAATCACTCGTCTAAATAGAAATTATTGTGAAAGAGACCTTTTCAATGGGATTAAAAACGTATTTTACTACTTTAAATCACCCAAAAAGATTTATTGAAAAAAAATATTTGATTTTATTTAAACTATGGAACATATACACATGTTAGATGTAAATCTATATAAATAATACAACAGTTTATAGGGGGAAATAAAAATGCCAGAAGCAGCAGGAGGACTGAGTTACAACCAAAAAATTTTGGCAAAACAAGCAGCAGAAAAAGCAAAAGTAAACGCAGCAGCAAAAGCAAAAGCAGCAGAACCACCACAACCAGAAGCAGCAGCACCACCACCACCACCACCACCACCAGAAAATAGCAGGATTATCAGCAGCAGGAGCAGATGAAAAAACATCACCAACACCATCAGCACTATCAGCAGGACCAACATCAGTACCCCCAACAGCACCACCAATAGATCCTGAATTAAAAAAAAGATTTACAGCAGCAGCAGCAGAAGCAGCAGAAAAAGCAAAAGCACTATCACCAGAGACACACACAGCATCAACAGCATCAGCATCAGCACCACCACCACCACAACAACAACAACCACAACCAAAAGCAGCAGGAGCA
>PBEQ01000010.1 GCA_002719695.1 bacterium
ATATTAAAATATGTACCGGCTCTTTTGAATATTGCCTTAAATCAGAAAAATATTTTAATACTTGGTTATTAGACTCTGTTCCGGATCCCGTAAAAATAAGTTGATCAGGCTGACACCGTATAAAATCAACAATGCGTTGCCGTGATAACTCAATCGCTTCTTTTGCCTGCCTTCCTAAAGAATACAAGCTTGATGCATTACCATACAGAGAAACGGCATCAATAAAAGCTTCCTTTACCTGAGAATGAACTGGCGTTGTCGCATTATGATCACAGTAAATAAGTGATGAACTCATAATACAGTGATAATATCATCTAAATGATTTTTTAACGTGGAATATAACGTTTTTCTAACTCCAATTTGTGACTGTCGTACAGCTTGTATATTATGTTTTGTATCGTTAAAATCAGAATCATTCTGAACAACCTTTGCTAAAAATTCAGCAGTTTTTTTCTTAGTTATATTCTGCGTTTCTGGTTGATTTAAATTAAAATATAAATCTAAAAAAATCTTCATTTTTTCACTCAAATACGAAAAATCATATGACGGACTATCAAACAGACCTCTTAAAGTAAGCTGTCGTCCATCAGGCGTTTTAACCATAATTGAATCTGGTAAAAAAGAATTTAAAAACATAAAAAACCGACTTAGCTGTGTTGTTGGCAAACTTGAAATCACCAAAAACAAAGCATCCTTGTTTAAATCAGATCCAATTACATTTAAAAAGCCTGACTTATCAATCAACAAATCACTAATTTTTAAATCTAATGACTCTAAAATTTCAAGATATGTTGTTAAAAACCCTCTAATTCCAATCATTACATCTGAAGGTAAAAATTTTCTATTTTGAGGTTTAGTAGATAGCCTATCTTGATAATAGTTAATAAACTCTAAAAAAGAAGGATCATAAACCCCCCAAGAAAAAGAATCACTTACCCCCGTATCCCAAGTAATCGAAACCAAATTATCCCGATCTGAGTATGCATTTAAACAAGATAATGAAACACCACCAAACATCGACATACCACTTAAAAGGAGCATTTGAACATACATAATAAATGAGGGATTATCTAAAAAACGATTATCATGATCAATAACACTAGATTCTTTTAATACATTTTTTAATTCTTTATTTTCAGTAGTACCCTTTTTTAAATACAACTGAACATCATCCAATGAGCTTACTACAGATTGAATAATACCAACTCCAGGAGGAAGATTATACTTCATTTTAGAACTTATTCTCCTGGTATTTGCTTTTGAACCCCTTGAACTTCTAAAAATTTATTAACATCCAGTGTTTTTAAATCAATACTGCTACCAGAAGAAGCTGGAAGTAAAACAATTCGTTTATCTTTTAATGCTTTAGCCATCTCAAGCTTAACCATAACTTTTCCCCCCTGCTCAGCTAATGCTTGATTCATCTTTTCAATACCAGTAGCTTCCGCTTTACCTTCTTCTTTTATAGCCTGTGCAATCTTTTCCTGTTGAGAAAAATAAGCATCAGCAGCAATAATTGCTTTATTATACTCACCATCAGCTTTAGCTATATCTTGATAGACATCCCCTTTAGCAACCTCTAATTTTCGCTTATATTCTTCTTGTTTAGCTAAGACTTCTGAACGCAATTTTTCCGTTTGTTGATCTGCTATTTTTTTATCTTCAATTGCTTGCTGATAATCAGCATTAAAACGATAATCTTTTGTAAGAACACGCTCTACAATAACCCCATACGGATTTAAAATATCATTTAAATACTGCTTTGCCTTTTCAGACTTTTTTGCTCGTAACTCCGCTGTATAAAACTCTTCTGTTCTTAATTCACCAAAAATATCACGAGGCAAACTTCGTGTTATAACACGAACAACCTTCGTTCTTAACTCTATATCAGAAGACGCTACATAAGCTAATATATAAGGAGCCTTTTCAGGTAAAATTCGATATGAAATAATTAAATCTAAACTAATATCATTACCATCAATGGTTTTAAATTTAATATCATCCTGACCAAATAAATCTCCCTTGGCAATTTTTGCAGTCATTTCCATATTTTGAATATTCGTATTAAAGGTATGCCAGTCATTAACAAACGGAAAAAAAATGTAAGTTGATCCTGGAGCATAAATATCAGACACAACCCCTTTAGGGCCAAAAAGCCCAAATTTTTTTGTTCTAACACCAATCTCATTCGGTTTGGTACTAAAAAAAATACACCCATTAAGAAACAATAAAGCGACTAAATTTAAAATTACTACCCAATGCCGTGAGATTTTCATTCAAACATTACCCTTGTTTTTTCTAAATTAAGTGGATTTACACCATAGTCTCCATCACTAGGTAATACAATGACCTCCACTCCCTCTAAAACCTTTGCCATTTCTAGACCAACTAAATTTTCTGAACCAAGCCCCTTTAACGCTCTATTTTTTAACTTAACTTTAAAAGCCTCTGCACGTTTAACCAATAAATCTGCCTGAGCTTGTTTGGTTCGAACATATAATTCTTGATCAGCCTTTTTCGTCACTTTATACGCCTTTCCCTTCTCTAACTCTACATGAATAATAGCCTCACCTTCTTCAATAACTTTTTTTAATTGCGCATTTTGCATCGCCGCTTTAGCTTCTGCTTGATTTTTATAAATTAACTGGTCTTTCAACTTTTTCTCTTCAATATTACGTTGTATTTCAGAGGAATATTTAAAATAACGAATCAAAACATGTTCAATAGCAATTCCTTTCCCTTCTAGTTCATTCGTTAACTTCACCTTAGCTTGATTCATTTTTTCAACGCGCAAATATGGATTATAAAACTCTTCTGTTGTTAACGTTCCTAAGGTTTCTTTTAAAGCAGGTTCCGCTTTTGGTAAAATCCCATTAATAAAATATAACTCTCCCGGTCCAATTGTTTTAATAACCTTTAACGGATCATCAATACGAAAAATAATAGAAACATCTACATCAACAAAAAAACCATCTGATGTCTGAATATGAGCTGAGCTATCAATAAAACGAGAAGAAGCTTGATTACGAACCGATGTTAAATCAAATACTTGAAGATCTTTTGGAAACACATGAAATAAATGAATCCCAGGCACCATAAAATGCCACCCCGTATTATACACCTTGGTCTGAATCCCTCTATTAATACCTACCTTAACTTGTTTAATCGCAACTTGATTAGGTTTGATATAAATAAAAAAAGCATTAAAAGAAAATAAAAATAAAAACAATCCTAATAATAAAAAAATGAAGTAAGAAGAGTTCATCACTTGCTTCAACCAACCTTCAAATTTCTGACTTAATTTATTTGGATCCATCTTATGCTAACTTTATCATAGAGTTATCTAAATTAAAATGACCCCAACTTACTGACGAAATGAATAAGCAACCCACAAACTAAGATCATTATTACCATTTTTCAAACTAGGAATCTGCCTTTCTCCAAACAAATTATTAAAATCATAATAATCTAGGCCAAAACCAAGCTTACTAAAATAAGGTAAATTAATAGATACTAATTGACTCAAACCAAAACCTTCCCCTAATCGAATTTCTGAATACGTCTGAAGAGGAAGCGCTGACCAAGTCTTAGAAAGTCCCACCGTATATTCAAATTGAGTCTCACCTTTAAATACATATTCAATAGCAACTGGAACCTGCATTTTAGTTGACCATTTATACCCAGATTGAACACGATATGAGGGTCCATGCGAGGTTAAATACATACTAACATCCGGCATTCTTAATTGTTTAAATTCATTATACTGAATGTAATCAATACCAGACACTAAATACCGCGACCAACCATCAACAAAAGACCAAAACGTAAAGGAACTTAAAACAGCATACCCATTATAACGTTTAAAATCACTGATAGACATATCAATACCTTGTTGATTATAAACTTGCTTAATATTATTAAGATAAGAAATATCCATATGAGAAATAGCCATTTTTGACGACAAAAACCCTAAAAAATCATATACAGACGTTACATTTCTTTCATAAAAACGATCATCAATTCGCTGTGACAGATACATAAGGTTATTTGCACCCCCTGCATACCAAATTAAATCAAAGTCACTCGTGTTAACCGAACTATGAACATCAATGTCAGAAACGTTAGGTTTTACTGTCTCAGATATCGTTTTTTCTTTAACATTAAATAAAATATCCCCAAATAAACTATAGTAACTATCAAAAATTTTATCTTGATTATCTAACTTATATTGAGGTGCAATCCCAAATGCACGACCTCTACTCCCATGACCAAATTCTTTATAAGGCAATGAAAACACTTGAAAAAATGAGTTGTTAATAATTAACCCGGTAAGAAATGCTCGCGTGTAAAACCCAGCTTTACGATTAAAATAAGAAAGCTGTTTAATTGAATACCAATAGGCCATATTCGTTGCATCATAAAAAAACAAGGTAGCATCTGCCACACTTTTGGTATTATAAGGTTTAGTAGCTAACCTAGAATCAACAGAAAATGAAACAAATGGACGCGTTCCATAAATCGCTGTTGCCATTAAAAAACATATAACTATTAGACCCCTTTTAAACACACTCGCTACCTTAGACTAGCTAAAAACAATGCCAATCTTTCAAGTGCCCCCTTAATATTTTCCATAGATGTTGCATAAGATAAACGAATATACCCCTCTGAGCCAAACGCAGATCCTGGAACCGTTGCAACTAATTGCTCTTTTAATAAAAACTCACAAAAACTTACTGCATCCGTTATAACACCAGAGTCGCACTGCTTTCCAAAGGTAGAGGATATATTAGGAAACGCATAAAAAGCGCCTTTTGGCGCTATGCAACGAATCCCTGGCAATTCGTTAAGCCCATCAATTAATACTTGGCGTCTCTCCTGAAATGCTTTTTTCATAAACGCAACATCATCCTGCGATCCACTAACAGCTTCTAATCTAGCCCATTGTGATGCTTGAGCTGGATTTGATGTTGAATGAGATTGAATATTAGCCATCGCTTTTACAATCTTTGAATCAGCTACAGCATACCCTATTCGCCATCCTGTCATTGAGTAAGCTTTTGATACACCATTAACAATAATTGTTCTTTCTTTAATATCAGCTCCCAAGGAAGCAATAGACACATGTTGGCCATCATAAATCAACTTTTCATAAAGCTCATCCGAAATCACATAAATATCATTTTTGATAATAACATCAGCAAGTTTCATTAATTCTTCTTTTGTATAAACCATTCCGGATGGATTTGAAGGGGTATTTAAAATAAATAATTTAGTTTTAGGCGTAATTGCTGCTTGCAATTCCTCAGGTGTAACCTTAAGATTATTTGCTTCTTTTGTCTCAATATAAACACACTTGCCTCCCAAAACGTCAACTTGACTAGGATAACTAACCCAAAATGGTGTTGGAATAATGACCTCATCACCAGGGTTTAATAAAGCCATCTTTGCATTAAACAAAGAATGCTTTCCGCCATAAGAAATAATAACATTTTCAGCAGAGTACTCTAATCCATTTTCACGCTTTAGTTTAGCAACAATGGCATCTTTTAAATCTTGGATACCTGCGGCTGGAGTATATTTTGTTTTTCCATCTATTATGGATTGAATCCCTGCTTGTTTAATGGATTCCGGTGTATCAAAATCAGGTTCCCCTGCACTCATTCCAATCACAGGCTTTCCTTCTTTTTTAAGCTGATTGGCCATAGCTGTTATTGACATAGTAATACTTGCTTTAATACCCAGTGCTCTTTCTGATATAACTGCTGTCTTTTCTTTTTCCATGTTAAAAATCTCCTTACCTAACAAATATAATACACTAAAATAGTATTAAAATGACAAACAAATTCATTATAACTATGAAAGTACTAAATTATGTTTAAGAAAACAAGAATTTTGGGCAATACTTATCATAGTAAGTTATTTAAAATTTACCTACATGAGTAATATTAAGGAATTATTATGATTAGTTTAAAAGACAAGAAAACTAAATTAGAAGCATTTGCCGATGCAATGACTCATGGCATCGGTCTTGTATTCAGCGTTATAGGCTTTGTTATTCTTGTTTTAAGTGCTGCAAAAACAGCCGATCCTTGGATTTTTATATCCTTTAGCATTTATGGCGTTTCTTTAATTTCTACTTACTTATCATCAACCATGTATCATTCTTATCTTTACTACCACCCAATACCTAACAAACACTTTAAACGGATCTTATTGCTCTTTGATCATTGCTCAATTTTTTTCTTAATTGCAGGATCCTACACGCCCATCTTACTCGTATTCATGAAAACACCACTAGGTTGGAGTTTGTTTTTTCTAATATGGTTCCTAACATTTTCTGGAATTCTTTATAAACTCAAATTTATAGGAAAGTTTAAGCGGTTTTCATTATTTATGTATCTATCTATGGGATGGTTAATTTTACTATCAATAAATGATCTTATAAGTTTAGTTCCTATACGATTAATTTGGTTTTTGCTATTAGGAGGCTTCTTTTACACATTTGGAATTCTTTTTTATCAAAAAAAATCTATTTATTTTAACCATGCTATCTGGCATATGTTTGTCTTAATCGGTAGTATCATCCACTTTATTGGCATAGTTTTATTTATAAAATGAATTACTAAGCACGTCCTTTAGACTTATAAAACAACTTGTTATAATCCAAATAAACATGACATCCCCAACCATCATAATTACAGCAATAATCAGCATCATAACGATTCAAAGTCCAATCATAGCGCTGTTTAATTACACCCTTTGCAAAAAAGAAATCCCAGAATTTTCAGGAAAAAAAACATACCCATTAACATCATTAAATGAATTAAAAACACTTGATGATCTAAACAAATTCGGTCTATGTTCTCCCGATGACACTGATCATAAAAAGGGCAAACAACTTATCTTATTAGCTCTTAAAGGAGACCCTATAAACTCCCCCGACTGGGTATTATCATATGGTTTACTCGGAACTAGCATGCTCAACATATCCCCTCTTGAAAAAGCGGCCTATAAATCCTTCTTTTTAGCATTAAACAACTTTAATTTTTACAAAATGACTGAAAACCAATCCCTAATGTTTTTAGTAAATGATCCCATTGAGGCCTTCAATAACACACAATCTATAATAACAAAGCGAGAACTAATTATCCTGGGTATTAGCAGGCATATTCATAATAGGTTTTCATATTCATCAACAGGTGATTCCAAAAAAATATATTCATCTGAAAAAAATAGAACTAGTCACAAATCGCTCATAGAATTGTTTTCTCAAGGCTTAATATTACACAATAAAATTAAAGATAAAAAAATTAATGACGATACCTTAAAAACAGTACTAGGAATGGCCTATGCCGTTCTAACGTTTGATAGTGTTAAATTACCAGATAACGATTTACAATCATTAGAAAACGTAACGATTTGTCAAGACTCTCTTAAAATAACCTTAGATTCTCTCAAGGATAGACCTACACATGGCTACAAATTTCTTATGGTTCTCAATAGCAAAATGAACCGTAAAAAATTACCCGTTACTGACACCTTTTTATTTTCAACAAGACAGTTAACAAAAAAAGCCATTTTCAACTTAATTAATCAGGATATCGATAAAATCGAAATTAAAGATTTAAATAATGAAAAATCGACATTTTTACCAACCCTCAATCAAATGGATGAAACAACTATCCCAGATCCTAAGGAGGATGAAAAAGATCCCAAAAATACCAACAAAAAAGAAAAACAAACTTCAGAAAAAAAACAACCTAAACCTGACAATTTAACTAGCAAAACATCAAATAAAGCAACCTCATCCTCTACAGATCAAAACGAACCAAAATCTAGCTTACCAAAAGACTCAAGTAACAGCCTATCAAATGATGATTCTACATCTGATGAAACAGCTATCCCAGATCCTAAGAAAGATGAAAAAGATCCCAAAGCCGCCAACAAAAAAGAAAAACCAACTTTAGAAAAAGAACAAGCCAAAATTGACTCCTTGACTAGCGAAACATCCAATACAGCTACTCAAGAACAACAAAAAACACCCTTAGATACAGATACTAAAAGCGAAGATACAATTACAAACATAACCGAAGAAAACAATCAAGCTAAAGAAGAAAAGAAGAAAGAAAAAGAAAAAGAAGATGAAGAAGAAGATGAAGACATCTTTGCCGAAGATAGATTTCGTTAGAAATAAGGTAATAAAATGAACTATGCTGAACTTAATGATATAGTTACCATTCATTATTCAATTAGCTACACTAACGGCCAGCCAATTGAAAGCTCAAATGGAAAAGCTCCCGTTAGATTTAAGCTAGGATCTAAAACCACACTTCCCTATATTAATAAACTAATCCTTGGAATGCGAATTGGAGACATAAAAACAAAAACAATCAAAGGCTCTAACGCCTTTGGAAAACCATCAAAAAAACTCATTAAAACAATCGGAATTGAAACCGTCCCCAAACATATAAAAAAAGAAGTTGGTAATAAAGTAGAAATTCAAATTGAAAACGACATTCCCTTTAAAGCTGCTATTTCAGCTATTTCCAAAACGTCCATTACACTTGATGCAAATCCTGAATTTATAAAAAAAGATCTTGTTATTAAGGTAGAACTTTTAGATATTGAAGTAGAAAGCACTTGAAAATAACATATTTTCTTGCTAAAAATAGGAATCTGTCTTGAAAAATCTTACCTGTTACTATATTTTTCAGTAAATAATAGTTTTAAGATTTAAGCAAAAGCTTATATGCTGATGCTTCAAAAGATGGTATATTACAATATGTCATAAATAATGAGGTAAATCGATGATTATAGAAAATTTAGACCAAGTTGCTAACCAAATTGAAAATGAACGTGGGATTGAAAAACAATTCCTTTACGATGCTTTAGAACAAGCCTTAGCATCAGCCTGCCGAAAACATATAGGAGACGGAAGTCAGCTTGAATGCAAATTAAATCCATCTGCTGGTACAATGCAATTTTACAGAGTTAAAGAAGTTGTTGATGATATTTTTTCTGACAGTACAGAAATTCTAGTAAAAGACGCCAAAGAAATCGATAAAACTGCAGAAATTGGAGATGAAGTTCATGTTGAATTTATGCCAACAGATTTTGGTAGAATAGCAGCTCAAATTGCAAAACAAGTTATAACACAACGATTAAGAGAAGCTGAAAGAGATTCAGTGTTTGATGAGTTTCAATCAAAAGTAGGGCATGTTGTTAATGGGACTATTCAACAAATTGAAAACAGATCTTACCTTATTAATTTAGGAAGAACAGAATCCATTCTTGGATATCATGATCAAATCCCTGGCGAAAAATTTGAACTTAATGAAATTATCAGAGTTTATGTGACAAATGTTGATAGAAATAACAAGCGAAACATGGTCAGTGTTTCACGTTCACACTCAGGCTTACTAAGAGCCTTATTTGAATCAGAAATCCCTGAAATAGCTGATGGAATTATTGATGTTATGTCAGTTGCTAGAGAGCCTGGTATTAGAGCAAAAGTTGCTGTAAAAACAAACAACCCCTCTATTGGAGCTGTTGGTACATGTGTTGGTCAAATGGGTGGGCGAATTCAAACAATTATCAAAGAATTAGGAAATGAAAAAATAGATGTTTTAGAATGGCATGAAGATATTAAAGTATTTATTGCAAACTCACTAAAGCCAGCAGAAATAGCTAGCGTTTTAATTACCGATCAAGAAAACAAACAAGCAACAGTGGTTGTAGCGAAAGATCAGCTATCATTAGCTATAGGTAAAGCTGGGGTTAATGTTCGCTTATCTGTTAATTTAACTGGTTGGAAATTAAATGTTATTAGTGAAGAAGAATACACCCAAGACCCAAGCGCATTTAAAGAATCTCTAACTGAGGCAATTAGCAAAGATGTATCCGATAACAATCTTCAAGATTCAAAATTAGGCCAAGCAATATCAAATGAAATAAACATCGAAAAGCAAAAACAACTTGAGGAAACGAAAGAAAAACTCAAAGAAAAGCTCAAATCCATTTCCAAACAAGATGAAAATGATATGAAAGTATCTGTTCTTGCAAAACTACTAAATGTTAAGACAGCTGATCTAATCGAAAAAGCAAAAGAAAAGGGAATTGAAATTAAAAGCAACCGAAGCGTATTAACACCAGAACAGGTGAAAACAATTAAAGAGAAGGTATTTATTTGAAGGTTCAAGATATTGCAAAAGAGCTAAATATTGAAGCCAATACATTTCTTAATTTTTTAAGAGATCAAGGGTTTCGTCAAATAAAAACGACAACAAAGTTGGATCCTGGCACTACCACAAAAGTTAAAAAGCAGTACAAATCATTTATTGAAAAAAAACAATCTGAAACGGTTGCATTACCTGAAAAAACAATCCCTTTTAACAAAGAATCTATAAAAGTTTCTGAGCTAACTCAGCTATTAGAATATCCAATGGGNCAAATTATGAANATCTTTTTACAAAANGGGCTCATGGTAAANTTNAATTCAGAAATTGATCAAGAAACATTAATTGAAATTGCTAAAGACCTTAATATCACTATTGAAATAGAAGACTTAAGTGTTGAAAATGAACTGGGTCTTAAAACAAAGGTAATGGAAATTGAATCCGAGTCAATTACAGAAACAGATACAACAACTGTTAGACCTCCTGTAGTAACTATTATGGGACATGTTGATCACGGAAAAACATTGCTATTAGATCAAATAAGAAAAACCAATGTTGTAGACTTTGAGTCAGGTGGAATCACGCAACATATTGGTGCTTATCAAATTACTCATAATAATAACAAATTAACGTTTTTAGATACACCTGGACACGAAGCATTTACCAGCTTACGAGCAAGAGGGGCTCAAATTACTGATATTGCTATTTTAGTTGTAGCTGCAGATGATGGTGTAAAACCACAAACTATTGAAGCAATTAATCATGCTCAAGTGGCAGATGTGCCAATAATTGTTGCTATTAATAAAATTGATAAACCAGATATCGATATCGATAATGTCAAACAACAATTAAGTCAATACAATTTACTATCTGAAGATTGGGGCGGCAAAACTATTATGGTACCCGTTTCTGCAAAAACAGGCAAAGGTCTTGAGTCATTATTAGAAATGATAGAACTTGTTGCTGAATTACAAGAATTAAAATCTAACCCTAATAGCGCATGTAAAGCTGTCGTAATTGAATCTAAATTATCATCTCAAAAGGGGCCCGTTGCTACAGTTATCGTCAAAGCAGGCTCTTTAAAAATTGGTGATTTTTTTGTTATAGATGAAAGTTATGGAAAAGTGCGTGCTATTTTTAATGATGCTAACAAACAAGTAAAAGTATTACGCCCTGGAGACCCTGGGGAATTACTGGGATTTTCAACAGTACCTCAACCAGGTGCTATTTTAGCAAGCAAATCATCTGAAAAAGAATGTAAAGCTTATATTGATGCTCAACATGACACAAAACTAACTGACAAAAGTTTAAGCCAGAAAATGTCAGTATCATTAGAAGCCCTTTCATCTCAAGCAGAAGAAGGCAACTTACGACAATTAAACTTAATTATTAAAGCAGATGTTCATGGGTCATTAGAAGCTATCAAAGGATCTATTGAGAAAATTGAATCAAAAGATATTCCTATTAAAATCATTCATTTTTCAACAGGAAACATAACTGAAAATGATGTGTTATTAGCAAAAGCATCTGATGGAATCATTTTTGGTTTTAATGCAGAACCATCATCTGAAGCAGCTCAATGTGCACAAAAAGAAAAAGTAACAATAAAAACATACTCCATTATTTATAATATTTTAGACGATATCCAAAATGTTATTAAAGGATTATATAAAATAGAGTACGAAGAAATTGAAGAATCTCAAATTCAAATACGAGAAATATTTAAGTTCTCAAAAATTGGTAAAATTGCAGGCTGTTATGTTACAAAAGGTAAAGTAGAACGAAACCATAAAATTCGTGTCATCAGAAATGGCGATGAAATTTTTTCTGGTGACATTGATTCCTTAAAACGATTTAAGGAAGATGTTAAAGAAGTAGGGGAAGGTTTTGAATGTGGTATTGTTATCAAAGGCATGAGCGATCTTCAAGTAGATGATCAGATAGTTTCTTATGTAATTAAAGAAAAAAAAGTACTATAAATGTCGCGACAACAACGAATTTCCTCGTTATTAAAAACTGAAATTTCAACATTACTAATCAAAAAAATAAATGATGATCGTATTGGTTTTATAAGCATTACAGATATTAAATTATCAAGCGATTTAGCACATGCCTGGGTTTATTACAGCCAAATTGGAAATGAACAAGAAAAAGAACGAACAAAGAAAGGATTAGCATCGGCAACAAAATTTATTCATGCTGAGCTTTCAAAAATGATTCGCTATATGAGTATTCCAAAATTACATTTTCGCTTTGATGAAAGTTTAGAAAAAGGAATAAAGTTAAGCAAAAAAATTGATGAGATAAGTCAATGAAACCATGTGATGATTATCACCAATTTAATAATCACATTAAGTCATCTAAACAGATTCTAATTACGGCCCATCAATATCCAGATACAGATGCTTTAGGTTCCTGTATTTCGCTAGCAGAAGCCTTATCAGAAGATAAAACTGTCAAAGTTTGGATTACAAAAGGTGATGCTAAAGAATGGGAGTATCTTCCAAAGCCCTCATACGTTGAAAAAGATTTCCCTCATGACTTTAAATTTGATACATGCATTGTCTGCGATTGTTCTAATTTAGAGCGTGTAGACCAACATGAACATATCCAAAATAGCGCACATAGCTTTACAACAATTAACATTGATCATCATGCTGATAACAATTTTTTTGGCGATATTAATTTAGTTAAATCAATATCATCGGTTGGAGAATTATTATTTGAAATGTTTACCGAATTAGGTATTCCTATTTCTCCTATGATGGCAACATGCTTATATGCAGCAATCAGCTTTGATACAGGTCGCTTTGCATATTCTAACGTAACCAATAAGACACTTACATCCGCATCACAACTTGTAACATTAGGAGCAAACCCCCATCACATTACCCAATCCATGGAAGAAAATAAATCAGAAAGAGATTTTCAGCTCATTAAAATTGCTATTGATAATCTTGTAATCAATAAAAATCAAGGGTTTGCTTACACAACTATTCCAAAAAAAAGTCCAAAAGGAAGTATAAAAATAATCGATTTTATTAGACAACTAAAAGACATTGACCTATTAATTGTATTTCAAGAGTTACAATCTAAACTCGTAAAAGTTAACCTTCGATCAAAATCAGATGTTAATGTTTCAAAAATTGCTCAACAGTTTGGTGGCGGTGGTCATAATAAAGCCGCTGGAATAGTTTTTAACAAAGACCTAGAAACCTGCCAACTGGAACTGTTACAGTATATTCAATCTCGATAAAAATCCTTATCATCTAAATTTTTATTGTCATCTATGTATAAATAATAATATTAGATTCCTCTAACGTTCCTTCCTATCTTGAAAACAGCAACAAAAGTGTTGAAAACAGGAAAAAATAGTTCTGCAATCAGAGTTACGTGAATTTATTAAATTATACATAGATAAAACATGAGTTTGTAAAGGCTTAGAAATATCACTTTCTTTTAAATATCGCTGAAACTCTTCAAATTTTATCTGTTTAAATTCAGAAAGAACGTCTTTCATTAACTTAATAACCTGAAATTTATAATTACCATAGTGTTGATCACGCTTCGAAATAAAAACATCTTCATGATAGTTAAGTATAGAAAAAACAGCAGATTCAAGAGTATCACTTAATTTAAGATCTCCATTAGATCCCTGGATATTAGACTGTCCTAACTCATGAATAATAACTGTCCACCAGTTCATAAGCGATTTTTTTATCTCGTAACTCACATCATCACCATGAGATAAATTACAACTGTTACCTCCCCCAACACCTAATTTTTGATCTAATAAAATAATATTACTGTCTAGATCGACAAGCACATTCCCACTATTTGGATTAAAAAACTTCATTAAATGTAAATCTCCCCCCTCCCTATATTCCTCCCCAATCCCATCTCCCGTAGCCAATAGCCTAGTAGCCAAATAAGCCCTTACTACATTCCTTACTTTTGTTTCATCAAGCTGATCCTGACTTACTAAACACTCAGCCCCCCCACCATAGACATGATCCATCCATAAAGCTGGTCGCTGTTTTAAAAATCGAACAATATCTGAACTCTGTGGTAAGTTAGATTTCTGAAGCATTTGAAAAAATTGTGTTTTTAGATCCTCACTTAAAAAAATCGCATTAGCAGTATCCACACCCAATAATTGTAATGCATTTCCCGTAGATACTTCGTTTACAATCGCTGCATTCAACCTTTTAGAGTCAACAACACCCCCATCATCATTCTGATTATCTTTAAAATCTTTAAACAAAAGTGCTGGTCACCTAAGTTAATAAAATAAACATCTGATTCAACTCCTTGGGCAGGATAACGCTCAATACATGTAACCGTACTTGACGAAAACAATACACTGAATTCATTAAAATCAGGATACCTAGAGCCACCGTTATGCCTAAGAGCACCGCTCTTGATATTCTTACCACTAACTTCAGAGACGCCTGGCAAATTCTACCTCGTTATTTAAAAAATATTTTTTATATAATTATCGAAATAAAAAAGAAAAAATTTCACATTATATTTTTAAAAAACGAAAAAGAATCATTAGTAACCCACCCCATTTATAAAGCAGCGATTACAAATAAAATTTACTTTAAAGCACGTATTTGATTCACTGGCCAAAACGTAAATAACGCTTTTCCAATAATATCTTTTTTAGGCACAAAGCCCCACGCTCTTGAATCAAGAGACATAGATCGATTATCTCCTAACATAAAATATGATTTTTCAGGAATAATTTCTGGACCATAAAATGTGTAATCTTTGCGTATCTCAACACCTACTAAAATTAACTCTTTGCCATTAATAAAAACAATACCTTGCTTAATTTCAATGGTATCTCCAGGAACACCAATACAGCGCTTCACATAATCCTTGCCATCTTGATGAGGCGATTTAAAAACAACAATATCGCCTCTTTCTGGCTCCTTAAAAAAGTAAACAAACTTATTTACAAACAACCTATCATTATAAGTTCCATCAACACCCCCAATTAATGTCGGAATCATAGAGCCCGTTGGAACAACAGAAACTTGAATAATATACGTTTTAATTAATAAGGCCAAAAACAAAGCAACAATAATGGTTTCAACAAAATCGATACTATAAAACAAAAGTTTATTTTTATCTTTAAACGTTTGCTTATACGCTTTATATCGTTGATAGCTATCTTTTATTCTAGTAATCACAAATCACATTGTAACAAATAAAATTCAGAGCGTATATTAATTTAACATGTGTCATTTTACCTCATTATTAAGTGCCTATCATATAAAATAGCACCGATTTTCTAATCAATTAAAACGTGCTTAAACCCGAAAACTCCTGAAATCGATACAATAATGTTTTTATAAAATTTACCGAATTATACGCTTCATACCCTAGCGTATACCCCCCCTCTTGATTAGTCCATAATCGTTCAAAATAGGAATTAATATCGGTAGCTATCTGAGACTGATGATCTGCAAGAATTTTAATGTTTGTTTCTAAGTTATAATTTTGAATATTTCGACGTGTTAGATTAGCTGAACCACCAAAAATAGTTGTTGTATTAAACGTACGAACAATAATCAATTTGGTATGAAATTGTTCACCTTGAGTATCATACCAACGAACACCAATACGGCCCTTTGACTTACGCACCAACTCTTTTGCAACAGGTCGATTAGGAATACCTCCCTTCTTACGTCCAAATGCATCTTTATTAGGATCTAAAATAAGACGAATCACAACACCTCTTTTATCAGCTCTTAATAAAGACCGAATAACACGTCGACTAGCTAAATAAAACATAGCAACATCAACAGAGTCCCCTTGAATAGTAGCATCGATAGCTTGTATTAAATGATCTTGGATCTTTTTTTCTGTTAATAACTGAATCCCCATATCAACATCGTTATCTTTTTCCTTAATCAGAGAGGATTGCACAAAAGGCGTCCAATCAATATCAGATAAAGCCAAAACCGCAGCTTCACTACGTTCAAGATCGGCAAGAATTGGACCTTGAAATGAAAAAGCAATATTAGAGTGTAAACTACTCAAACCATGCGGATTCGCTGAACCAACAACACCCATTTTATCTGTTAAGAGAACTTTACGATGATTAGCTTTAAAATTAAGCAAAGCTAAATAAGAACGAGCCGTTATCTTTGGAGCTTCAGCATCAGCAACATTGGGTAACCAGCCTTTACCTGCTGTGCCAAACCATTGTAAAAAAGAGCGCCAAATAGCAGCATAAAGAACATTTGAATCACGTAATTTTTTTAAATTTGTAATCACAACATCAATGTTAGCTTTCTCTAAACGCTTTAAATGATTAGGTATAACCGCACCATAACTTGTATTAAATGGATCCGTAATAATCATAATAGTAATCTCAGGATTTTCCCTCTTTTTCGCAATTAAAGCATCTACTAACTGTGTTGCAATAGGCACATGATTTGGCGACATTGTAACCGAATCATAAAACAGAAACATATCTAATAAAATAAAGGTCTCCGCTTCATTAATAGCCTTAAAGCAAAGATCAAAAATTTGCTGATCGTAACGTCGATTTTTATTCTCTTGATACGTTAAATCATAATAAAACCCCACATTTGAAACAGAATAAACAGGACTTTCTTGATTTAAACCTTCCGGATTTGGTTTTAACATTAAAAAACTTACCATTAATACAAAAACTATCGGAACGGTCATAACACAAACTATAGCATAAAACCCCTTAATTCCCACATCATTAGGGTGTTCAATAACTAGAAAAAAAATTACAAAACTTGCGAATAACCTATACTTTGACTATTATTCAATAGAGGATTTTTAATATGAGTGTAAGAGGTATACGCGGCGCAACAACAGTTAATGCAAATACAAAAGAAAATATCATTGAAGAAACAATGATACTAATTAACCGAATGATTTCAATCAATCATGTTGATCATGATGATATCGCATCTATATTTTTCTCTGTAACCCGTGATTTAGACTCTACATTTCCAGCAGCCGCTGCCCGCGAATTAAGCCTAAACTTCACACCATTACTTTGCCTAAATGAAATTAATATTCCTGGTAGTATCGAAAAATGTATTCGCATTTTAATGCACATTAATACTGACTTAAAACAAAAAGAGATTAAACATGTATATCTTAATGAAGCGGTATCGCTAAGACCTGAATTTGCGCGATAGTGTTTCAATCAATTGGAATTATTGGATGTGGATTAATTGGGGGCTCGCTAGCCTTAACCATTAATAAGATATATCCAAATATCCGTATTTATGGTGTTGATGAGCAAGCAAGCACCCTAAAAAACCACCCTCAAGCAACCTGCTTTACCCAACTCACAGAATCTCTCAATGATATTCCCAAAAACATCGATATTATATTTATTGCAACACCCATTAATAAAACCCTTGAAACCATTAAAAAACTTAGTAATCATGTAGCAAAATCAACAATTTTAACCGATGTTACCAGTGTTAAAGAATCTCTCATAACAATTATCAATGATTTAGCTATTGATAATCCCTTTATTTCAGGCCATCCGATGGCAGGTAAAGAAACCACTGGCTTTGAATCTGCAACGGAGACCTTATTTAATAATGCCCCCTATATCCTTATCGAAACAGACTTTACAGACCAGAAAAATCAGCTATCAGAGTTTCTTACATCCTTATCATGTAGAGTCATATCACAAACAGCAAAACAACATGATGAGCTAATTGCGCTAGTTTCACATCTTCCCTACTTAACAGCCGGCTCTCTTATAGGTGTTGCAACAAAAGAATATTCACTCGACACTATTAAAGCAGTCTATGGCCCTGGGTTTAAAGACAGTACTCGGTTAGCCGCATCTTCTCCAGATTGGGGAATTGATATCTGTGACCAAAACAAAGTCGCTATTACCAATTCCTTAGATAAAATGATTCAATCCTTAAAACAATTAAAATCTGTTATCCAAACCTCTGAAATAGAAACACTTAAACACATTCTAAAGTCAAATAAACAAAAAAAAGACGAACTATAATAGTTACTAGTGTCATTATAATAAAGACGATTTTAATTTAAGAATGGAAATCATAGTATGTTAGCCAGAATTGCTCAACGCACCATGAGTATTACTTCAAACCCAATCCTAACAAGAGAAAGACGACATTCTTTAAACACAGCTCTTACAGTACAAATTTATTCTGAACTAGGGAAGTTACGTGCTACATCTCCTGGTTGCATGGGTGTAGCAGATCTTGATGGTACGTTAATGAACAGAGAATGGCCGCTTCCCCCGGATTTATCTATGATTTTTGAAAAAGTAGAAGCTCATCTTTGCCCAGTCAGAATCAGTACTGGAAGAAGTTATGATTTTTTAAATCAACATCCCTTAATATCCCCCTTAGCTAATAAATCCGAAAGTGAATATGGAGCAAAACTGGGAAGCGAACTTACAATCCCTTTTAGTAAAGCTCAGCAAGCTCGTGCTGAAATCATCGAAGTAGCACAAATACTAAAAACACTTGGCCAATATAAAGTTGGCGATGACACAGAATTTAGCTGTATATTTGCAATTAATTCTAATAATAGAAAAGCTGTATCTCAACTTACACAAATATATCAAGATCAAATAAAACCTTTATTTCCTAATAATGAAATATCATTAACTGAGCGATCATTAACAGTGCTACAGGTTCGAGCAAATACAGGAACTCAAAAAGGAGATAGTTTTCCTAATATTTTATTTGCTTTGGGCGATGATCCAACATTTGATAGCTCCTTATTATATGAAGCAGAGCGTTTTTTCGCTGTAGGAAAACGATTTTATGATGAAAATTTAACTAAAAAACCTAATTATTTTTTAAATAGCCCTAAAGAAGCTCAAGACCTATTAAGATATTTAGGAAGCTAATATACAACAAATTCGATAATTAAAATGGTCTAACTATAAAAATAACAACTATAAATCATCTAAAACAGGCATACAAATATGCCCTGAACGCTTAATAATTCGAAAATCATAATTCTCCCGTAGGGTTAATTCACTAAGCGGAGCTATACGATCTAACTGACCATGAAAAAACGTAATGTTTGTACCAGACACGGGCCATTCAAATGAAAACGTAACTAAATACTGAAGGCCTAGTAACAAGCGACTATAATCCCACTCAAATTGTGTATGAGCTCGTAAAAAAGGGTCCTCATTTTTAAAAAATGCTTTGCAATTACCCCAAAAGGAATACAACACACTCGAATCCCCTGCTTCAAGCCCTTTTTTTAAGGTAGCAATTTGAGTAGCTGTATAGCTAGATCTAATTCCAGTAAACACAATGTTTTTAGCCTGATCAAACCGATTTAAAGATTGTGATAGCCATAATGCCCCCAAAGAAAATCCCATAATTGAAAACTTAGTAATAGCATACCTCTTAAACCAATCATCTACTGTTTCTGCTAAATTATATGGATTATAGTCTGATATAAATAACATATTGGAATGCTTAATTGGCTTTACAATAAACATACCTAAAGTAGCCCACCCTGATAGAATTATCCACGTATGATCTGCTTGATTATCAAGATAGTGATAATTGGGTTTAGAATTGTTCAACGACATAATCAATATCTGCTTTTGTATGAGATGATTTTAAAGAAAATCGAAATCGTTCTTTACCCTTTGGTACAGTTGGATGTCGAATGGCAGCTACAGCAATACCCGCATCTTTTAACTGAGAATAACGATCTAGCAAGGCTCTATTTCCAGGATAAATTAATGACAAAATATGATGATCCCCTAATAAATCATAGCTCTTTTGCTTCATCATCTTAGTAAAATACCTCGCTGTTACATGTAAGTGATCACGCTCTAAATCCATGTGTTGAATAAGTGCTAACGCTTGGTTAGTTGCCGCAATAACAGGCACCGGTAAAGCCGTTGTATAGATAAACGCTCTACAACAATTAATTAAATAGTCACACACAATAGTTGATGCGGCTATAAAAGCACCACAGCTACCCATTGCTTTACCAAACGTCCCCACGATATACGTTGGGCTAACGCCCTCTTGAAAACATAAACCACGCCCTGCTTCTCCTAATACCCCAAGAGAATGCGCTTCATCTACCATGGTATCCGCATAGTGCTTATCAGCTAGATCTTGAAAGCTCTTAAGAGGTGCTCTATCACCATCCATACTAAACAACGATTCTGTCACAATTAAACACCGTTTATAAAATGAACGATTTTTTTGCAGTAAATCATTTAAATGAGCCATATCATTATGATTAAACCGCTTCATAGTAGCTCCTGAAAACTTAATTCCATCTAATAAACTTGCATGGCAATATTTATCAGCAATTATTAAATCATTCTTGCCATATAACGTCGGAATAACACCAGAGTTAAGCTGAAAACCAGAATTAAATACAAGCACACGTTCTTTTCCCAGAAATGTGGCCAAAGACTCCTCAAGCGTAGTTAACATATCATAATTCCCACTCAATAGCCTTGAACCTGTGGAACCAAAGCCATAGTGTTTCATAGCATCAGATGCAGCATCAAATAAAGCTGTATTGGTTGCTAAATTTAAATAATCGTTAGACTGAAAATTATATGAAGAAACATGATCTACAATAGGTAAGTATCGATATGATGATGACTCTTTTAAACTAGCTAACGTTTTTTGTAAATCAGATTCCATATTACAGCTCAATGTATGCTATCATTACAAGCATGGCTTTTGAAGGCATCTTAACCATTAATAAACCTGCCAATATAACCTCTTATGATGTTATTCGAGCAATTAAAAAAATTATCGGCAAACAAAAAATTGGCCATGCAGGGACCTTAGATCCATTTGCAACAGGCGTATTGATTGTCGCTATTGGAAAAAAATATACCAAGCAACTCTCAACATATCAGAACATGACCAAAACATATCGTTTTTGTATCCAACTTGGCATTGAAACCACCACACTAGACCCAGAAGGAGATATTGTAGATGAAACCCCTTTATTAGAACCACTTACAGACGAAACAATAAACTCAGTCCTAGCATCCTTTTTAGGAAAAACACAACAAATTCCACCCATATTTAGTGCCAAAAAAATTAATGGTCAGCGCGCCTATAAGCTAGCAAGACAAGGAAAAGGAATTGAACCAAAAGAAACAACCATTACCATTCATGATATTTCTCTACTTGCATACCACTCAAAAACAAATGAAATAGAATGTCGTGTTATTTGTGAAAAAGGAACTTATATACGCTCCCTAAGTAGAGATATTGCAAAAGCACTCAAAACAGTAGGCTTTACTAAAACACTGATAAGAGAAGCCGTTGGCGAGCATACCCTTGATAAAGCAATTTCGCTAGAATCTCTACAGACTATCTTAACTACCGCTTAAAATGACCATTACACTTACAACCTATGGATTAAAAAAAAGACCAAAATCACTAGGCCTAGGTGTATTTGATGGTATCCATATAGGTCATCAGGGACTTTTAGCTCAATGCGATGCGTTACTTACTTTTAACCCCCATCCTGTAACCATTATTCAAAATCATATTACAGTTGAACGACTTACAACCATCAAAGAAATGACTCACTATGTAGACCTTCTTTATGTTTTAGAATTTAATAAAAACGTAGCCAATTTATCTGCCTATGACTTTTTAAATTTAGTCGTTTTAAATAAAATTAACCCAGAAAACATCGTTATTGGTTATGATTATTATTTTGGTAAAAATAAAGAAGGAACACCCACTCTATTTAAAGAATGGGCCCAACAACATAACATAAACCTCACTATTGTGGACCCTATTAAAAATGAAACAAAAGCAATTAAAAGCAAATCCATAAGATCCGAAATCAAACAGGGGGATTTTGATCAAGCTATTAAAGATTTAGGTCACAGCTACCTCATGATAGGCCATGTTATTAAGGGCGATAATAGAGGAAAATCATTAGGATTTCCCACCGCTAATTTAGAATTTCCAGATGAAAAATTAATTCCTCAACATGGTGTCTACAAAGGAAAAATAAGTTACGAAAATCAAAGCTATCAAGCAATGATTTATATTGGCAGTAAGCCAACATTTAACGCAACAACAACAAGTGTTGAAGCTTTTTTATTAGACTTTAATGGTGATTTATATAACAAAACAGTCAATCTATTTATTGAAGCTTATTTAAGACCTGAAAAGCAATTTCAATCAAAAGAAGACTTAGTAAACCAAATAAAAACTGATATCCATGCCGCTTTTAACACTTAAATATTGGATCCTGGCATCACGCCCTAAAACACTCACAGCAAGTTTAGCACCTGTTATAATTGGACTTGTATTAGCATCGACTTATATTAATGTTATAAACCGCTATGCAGCAATCACAATTCTATGTGCTATCTTAATACAAATTGGAACAAATATTGCCAATGATTACTACGATTTTAAAAAAGGAACAGACACCAACAAAAGACAAGGGCCAACACGAATGGCTCAAGCTGGACTTATTAAACCACAGACTCTGAAACGCGCGGCTATACTATGCTTTAGCTTAGCTTTTTTTTTCGGTCTTATATTAGTATTTAAAGGTGGCTGGCCAATATTAGCCATTGGGATTATTAGCATAATCTGTGGATTTTGGTATACAGCAGGGCCAATGGCACTTGCTTACATTGGGCTAGGAGATGTGTTCGCCTTACTTTTTTTTGGGCCAATTGCTGTTTCAGGAACATTTTATATTCAAACACGAATGCTGACACCCCTTGTTATTAAACTAGGAATTGGTGTTGGCTTATTAGCAACAGCGCTTATTTCTGTGAATAATATTCGTGATATTGTTGAAGATAAGCAAAATAATAAAAAAACACTTATCGTAAGATTTGGTGTATTATTTGGTAAAGTTGAATATGTCTGTTGTCAGATACTGTCGTTTTATATTTTATACACGGCAACATCAATTTCCCCAATAATACTTCTGATGTTAATTCCTTATGGTCTACTTTGCTGCCATAACTGTTACAAGCTTCTAACCAAAACCGGAGAAGAATTAAATACTATTCTGGCACATACAGGATTTTCAATTCTATGTTATGCTTTAATAATAAGTATTTCATATATCTATTAACGATAAAAAAAGGAGATTTTCATGAAAAAATTTATATTGATGGCACTTTTAACACTACCTATTATCACACCAACTATTTTTGCTAATGATCTATCTCTTTTATCAACAAAAGGAAGCTTTTTAGGTTTAATGAATACGTTATCGCCTGTTAATCAACGAAGTCAGTTTGATTTTGCTGCAAACATTGATTTTACGTTAGATCTTGATGATAACCTAAAAGGGTTTATTCAATTACAAAGCGGGGCTGGCCAGGGAAGTTTAGGTTTTGTTGGGCCAGAAACAGTTCTAACGGACATTAATCTAGAATACACCCATCAGCCATCCCAATCTAGCATTACCTTTGGCTCTTTTGATCTCCCTTTTGGGAAAGGAGTAAATTATTTAACCAACAACGCAGATCCCTCAAAAAGCCCATTTATTCTAAATTCCTTAACATATAGTGCTCTAGCAGGCCCGGTTGGCACACTAAACTCACTAGGAATTAAAGTACATAATACATTTTCTATATTTGAATCAACCTTAGCCCTAACAAATGGAACTGGCGAAAATGCAAGCAATTACAACCAAAGTTTCCTCTATCTACTATCCCTTGGCATGAACGCTTTAAATAATCGGCTTTTTATCGGGGGTACCTACACCGCTAGTAATGATAAAAAAGATCCTAACGAAAGCAATAGCTTTAAAACAAATTTTTCTGGTTGGTTATTAGATTTAAATGTGGCCATCCTGCCACAAGTAAGCATTAAAAATCACATTGGCCAACTTACCTATGATGATGGAAACGCTGCAACACAAGATAAAGTTACAATCACAAAAAGCGAAATGAGCTATACACTTAATAAGCTATTTATTGCAGGTCGATATTCTCATTGGAGACCAGAAAATAATAATGGAAACTCAACAGGCTCATCCGCAGACATCAAAACACCAGGTCTATCATTAAATCCTATTTCTGATACAACAATAACACGATGGCAAGTTGGCGCTGGATACAGCATCAACACTCATACATCTCTTCGCACTGATATTGTTTTAGATGATTACCAGCATATTTCAGATGTTAAAGGCGTTATAGTCGGTATTAATAGCCAGTTTTAATGGCGGATACATGGCTTAAGTTAACACGCTAATCCTTTATAAAATTTAAAATGATTATCTACCTTAATAAGGGTATCAAAAAAAGTGGTAATATAATAGAAAAATCAAATATATTTTGTTAAATTTAAAAAATGACAATTCCGAAGAATTTTTTTAATAAGACCAAAATTTTAGATGGAGGTATGGGCCAAACGTTATTAGCTAGAGGCATGCCAGCTAAAGGGTCCCTATGGAGTGCATCGGCATTGGTTGACAGTCAGTTTCACCAATTGATTCTAGATACTCATCTGGACTTTATTGACGCAGGTGCAAATGTAATTATAACAACTACATTTACTACTAGACGAATGCGTTTAATGGAAAACAATATTATAAATCAATTTGAAGCATTAAATATTAAAGCTGGTAAAATTGCTATGCACGCTAAACAAAAAAGACCTCATATTATGGTAGCAGGAGGATTGCCCCCACAAAATTTAACTTATGAAGCTGATTCTCGCTTAAAGCATAAAATTACAAAAGATTTTTATAGCCAAGCAAAATTACTTGATCCTTATGTAGATTTTTTTTATTTAGATGTTTTAAGTAGTATTAAAGAATTTGAGTGTGCTATTGCTGCCATTGAATCGTTAAACAAACCATTTTTACTAGGAGCTCATATTTCAGAAGGCAGATGTCTCCCAAGTGGAGAACGATTATCCGAACTGAAATCTTTAGTTACACATCAAAACACAATAGGAGTTATTTTAGCATGTGTATCACCAGAGGTTGGTCTTAAAAATCTAACAGAATTAAAAAGCCTTCAAGTCCCATTTGGGGTAAAATTAAATGCATTTAAAACCACATCTCCTGATAATGGTTATAATAATCAACTCAAAAATTGCTGCCCTGGCAATCCAAATGAGATTTTAGGTAAAAGACAAGACCTTGATCCTTCAACCATGGCAAGGTACATTCAAAAATTTCAGGACGCCGGAGCTACTATTCTAGGAGGGTGCTGTGAAACAACCCCTGAACACATTAAAGCCATCACAAATTTAATTATCAAAAAAGACCATCAAAAAGAAACTATATTGAAATAGCTTACTAACGTCTTCTATTTATAGAAATAGCACCTCTTACATTTAATAACTCTATAACACAAACTAATAAAACTTTAAGTAAAAAATAAAATAAAAGTGTCGTAATGGTGGGCGATACTAGACTCGAACTAGTGACCTACGGCTTGTAAGGCCGGTGCTCTACCAACTGAGCTAATCGCCCAAATAAACTTGGTGATTGATTTTAACATAAAATGAATCACTTGTTAAAGAACCCTTTGTAAAATTTTTTAGCTATAAAGCCTACTTATGCAACTCTTTATCGAAATAAGCTGAAAATTTCCAATAATCTATGTAAGTAATAGGAATAGTACACTCTAATGACAATACAGGAATAAAGCTTAATTGATCGCGATAAGAACCCTTTTTTATAGCGTCAAACCAAGCCATCATCAATTGTTTGACAGCATTACGATTGCAGCGACGGATAATTAAACGATTATTTACCTGAGGGTGCTCATCCAAAAATCCCTTACTTTTAAATCCCTCATATTGCTGTTTCATATGTTGTTCATTGTCTCTTTTATTCTGAACACACGCTAATAGCTCTTCTTTTACACTAACATGATAAGGGTGATACAACACGGCATAAGAATCATTAGCACCCAACGATATATTTAAAAAATAATTTAAATCCCCTTTAATAATTATATTAGCGTCAATATAAATACTAATATCATAGTCAGAGTCCACGAGATGATTTAGGCATTTATATTTACGAGATAATCTAATAGAATCCAGTAATTCCTGATTATCACAATACCAAATATCCCAATAATTTGAACGTAATTGCTGATTATCCGTAATACAAATATAATCCCAGCCAGGCGTTATCATAACAGGATCTTGCAAATCATCGTAATTACCTGTTAAAACCGTATAAATACATTTTTTATCTTGTGAAAAAGAGTCTCTTTGAAATCTTAGAAAAAAAGAGCGCTGAAATATAAATCGCCCCCACATACATAAAAATTCTTTTATAAAAGTTACAACCCTAGAATGAAAAATAAAGTCCCCTCGTTGCTTTACCAGTCTTGCAGTTCGTTTTATAATATACATACTGTATATATAGTAATGAAAATTTCAAAAACTAACAAAATTTATGACACAATTAAACACACAGCAATCATTATATTTTAATAAAACAGCCACAACATATAATAAAAATATGCATGTTCAATATGAAGTATTTACAAAACTATTATCGTTACTTGATACCTCAACATTTGAAACAATAACAGATATTGGTTGCGGAACAGGCATTATCACAAAAAAGCTTCATGACCATTTTAATAGCAAAAAAACACTAGGGTTTGATCAATCATCTAGCATGATTGACCATGCAAAAAGCGCTTTTGAAACCGATACACTCACCTTTCAAAATAAATCTGCTTACAACTTCTCTAGTAACGATCATGCAGAGTTAATTTTTTCAAATGCAACCTTACAATGGTTACCCAATCTTAATAAGTTCTTTTCTTTACTAAAAAAGAAAATAGACAAACCGACGACTATCGCGTTTTCTATTTTTCTTCCTGAAACATATAATGAGTTAGCATCAGGCTTAAAAAATAGTATTGATCCATCCATCATTATTGCAGCAGAACGATTTGAATCATTTAACGCCATTGAAACAATCTGCAATCAACACTTTACTGATATTACATTCTCAACACATAACATAACCCATTCATACAAAAGCATTATGGAATTATTAACAATAATAAAACAAACAGGCTCAAAAGAGCTTTCACCAACCATTCAGTTTACAAAAACAAAACTTTCAAACTTAGAAAAGTGGTTTTTATCAAACCACAACGCAATCATTGCCTCATACAAAGTAGCATTAGGGGTTATTCGTATTCACTGACCAAGATTAGTTTAACGAAAATACTACCTTAATATCTTTTTCTGAAAAGCTCATAACAAACGTCGTTTTAGATATATAACTTTCACCATTATGATCTTTTTTGTTAAAAATAATTCGATTTTCTTCTGATTTCATGATTAACTCCTGAGAGGTATATAGACAGATCATTAATTATTTAAACATGGAAAAAAAGGAAGTGGTGCAAAAAGTGCAGAATAAAAAAGAAGGGATGAGAAACCAGGTGTTTTTTTCTTTGTCACATTAAAAATAAAGGTAGTGGTGCAAAAAGTGTAAAAAGGGAATAAACTCATAAAAACCC